>NZ_DKSU01000012.1:0-180 GCF_002472945.1 Empedobacter sp. UBA7248
AATCGGAAATGATAAATTAACTGGTGCGTTAACACGTGATGCCGGAGAAAACGTTGGGAATTATACAATCAATCAAGGGACTTTAGCTGCTTCCACAAACTATGACTTTACATATCAAAAAGCGGACTTTGAAATTACTAAAGCTAATTTAATTGTAAATGCTGATCCACAATCTAAAGT
>NZ_DKSU01000012.1:234-80278 GCF_002472945.1 Empedobacter sp. UBA7248
AACAGGTGCATTAACACGTGACGCCGGAGAAAACGTTGGGAACTATACAATAAATCAAGGGACTTTAGCTGCTTCCACAAACTATGACTTTACATATCAAAAAGCGGACTTTGAAATTACTAAAGCTAATTTAACTGTAACTGCTGATCCACAATCTAAAGTTTATGGAACAAATGATCCAACATTAACTTATCAAATTACATCAGGAAAATTAATCGGAAATGATAAATTAACAGGTGCGTTAACACGTGATGCCGGAGAAAACGTTGGGAACTACACAATAAATCAAGGGACATTACTTGCTTCAACAAACTATGACTTTACATATCAAAAAGCAGACTTTGAAATTACTAAAGCTAATTTAACTGTAACTGCTGATCCACAATCTAAAGTNNAACAGGTGCATTAACACGTGATGCCGGAGAAAACGTTGGGAACTATACAATAAATCAAGGGACATTACTTGCTTCAACAAACTATGACTTTACATATCAAAAAGCGGACTTTGAAATTACTAAAGCAACGATTGCTGGAATTACTTTCAGTAACGACAGTTTTGTATATGACGGAAGCGTGAAATCACTTTCTATAGCAGGAACACCACCAACAGGAGTAAGTGTATCTTATGTAGGAAATAATAAAACTGAAGTAGGCAATTACACTGTTACAGCTACTATTAATGGAGGTAATAATTATGAGAATAATACGCTAACAGCACTATTAGAAATTACCAAAGCTACACAATCCATTTCATGGGACCAAACGTTGACAGTAGGTTGTGACGGTGTGACAACAATACAATTAACTGCAAAATCATCAAGTGGTTTACCAATTGTCTACCATTCTTCAAACGAGTCGGTCGCTAAAATCAGTGGAAACGAAGTTGTTCTTTTCTCAAGTGGTTATACAGAAATAACAGCTTCAATAGCTTCAAACCCTAATTTCATAGATGCTGCTACAGTTTCCAAAGTATTGAACCATAAACTAACAGGTATGGTAAAACAAAAATGGGATGATGTCTTGATTTTCGACAACTCATCAGATGAATTTGTGAACTGGCAGTGGTACAAAGATGGACAAGCAATTGTAGGAGCTCAAGGACAATATTATACATCACCTACTCCGCTTAATGGCAGCTATATGGTAGTTGTAAAAGACAAAAATGGAAACACAATGGAAACATGTCCATTGGTTATTGTTGCAGGACAACACAAAGGAGGTGTAAAAGTAATTCCAAATCCAGCTCGACAAGGAACAACATTTACAATTAAAGCAGATTATCCATCAGAAGAATTGAAAGGTGCTAAAATTATGATAACGGATATCACAGGTAAATTGTACAAAGAGATCAACCAAGTATCACCAGAAGTGGTGACTCAAGTACCTATGGTACCAGGGGTTTATATCATTTATTTGTTTTTAGAAAATGGTAAACGTGAATCTGTAAAATTATTAGTGAATTAACTTTTGAACCTCAAAATAATGAAGAAAAAACAATTTATATTAGGCCTTGTAATGGCTGTAATAGGAAATATCGTACAAGCCCAAGAATGGAGTATTACTTTGAATGGTGGACCTCAAGGGTTAAATTATAATGTTTCTAATGGAAAAACGATATTAAAAACAAGTGGAAAAGTAGGTGTTGGTTACACCTACTTTCTCCACCCAAATTGGAGTCTGATAACAGGAGCAGAACTTTCGCTCTTTCGTAATACAACTCGCTTAAATGATGAAATAACCCGTACATATCAAGTCGATAGTGAGGGAGATGCTTTCGAATACCGAGTTCAAACAAAAGGTTATAAAGAAAAAAGTAGATTTTATGGCGTAAGTATCCCATTAATGATACAATACCATACCAATGGAACAACACAGTTTTATATCAATGCAGGAGGAAAAGTAGTGTTTCCTTTTAGTCAAAAATCTACAATTAATATAAATGAAATTAAAACAAGTGGTTATTATGAAGACATTAATGTAGAGTTAATAAACTTACCACAACATGGCTTTGGAACATTAAATAATTGGAAAGCTGAAAACTCAACAAAGCTAAAAACAGGCTTTACTTTGAGCACTGAAATAGGCATTAGTTTCAAATTGTCGAACAAGACTAGACTTTATACAGGAGTTTATGTAGATTATGGATTGAATGATATGGTTAAGCCAGTTTCAGCTAATAGTCCATTAGTAAACTACGAAATAGAAAGAGTTACTCAACTTGCAAATGGTGTTTTAAGCTCATCAAACATGATTGATCAATCGAAACTATTGGCATATGGTATACAAATCAAATTTGGTATTGGAAAGCCTAAAATACAATCACTTTCACCACCTCAAATAGAAGAAGCTAGTTTGGAAGAAGAGGTTTCTACTTCAATAGTTAAATCGCAAAAAGAACCGATAATAGAAAAAATACCAGAATTAAAACCTTTATCAAATAGTGATAAAAAAGAAATAGAAAAGCCGATAATTTTTGATCATTTAGGTGTTACAACTATTTCTGTAAATCAAGAAGAACAATTGAGTAGAATTGCTGAGTTACTAAAAAAATATGATTGGCAATCTATTCAAATAATTGGGCATACGTGTGATATAGGTACTGAAGATAGAAATATACAAGTTGGGATGAAACGCGCGCAAGCTGTTTCAAATTACCTTATTGATAAAGGTATTCCAATAGAAAAGATAGAAACAATTTCGAAAGGTAAAACATCTCCGCTTTATCCAAATGTAAACAATACTAATCGTCAGAAAAATAGACGAGTTGAAATCAATTTAAAAGAATAATCTTGTATTGTATTTTATTCATAAATTATAGATATAATTCAAATAAATCCCTTTGTCTTTTTTAGATAAAGGGATTATTTTTAAATATAGATTTTGTCAAAATATATTTATTGTTTATTAGCCATTATGAAAGCATAAACTGAACTTATCAAAATTATTTCTATTACTTTTTATTTACAAGAAACGCTTGTCTTTGATTTTCACCGATCAAAATAAGCTTCAGCCATTCAATATTATAAATCTTTTTCTACACAAACAGTAAAATATTTTAACCATGACTTTCAGTTTTTTGACACTTATCTACAAATCATTTGACATTTTTAAAATCTTTTTTTAATACATATTTCTGAAAACCTCAAAAACTACTAATAGGCTCATCGTTAAATAAAATAAGAAAATAAAATTAGTATTACTTTATAAATGAAAACCTTTCAAGTCTACTTAAAAAAAAAGAAAAACTTGATTTTTAATCAATTATAAAAAATAAAGGACACTAAAAATTGTAGACATAAAAAAGCACCTTTTAAAAAGGTGCTTTTGTGGTCCCACTTGGTCCAATTATATTTTTAATAAATGCTTATGTATAAAGCTTTTGAAAAGAAAATGAAAATTTGGGTATCAAAATAGTATCAAAATTAAGTATATTTAAAATTCTATATCTGTAATATTATATTTATTCATTAGAAATCGATTAATACTATTTTTAGAAGTTAATCTCATAAATTGTCTTTTTTCAATATTTGTAAAATGAGGGATACTAAAATTTTTTATATAATTTTTTGCAAGAGCAAAGTAATTACTGGCATATGGTTTACTAGTCTTTTTGATATAATACCAGAAAATATCACTTTTTAAAATCTTTTGGATAAACAAAAGATCCTCTTCATTATTAGAAACTATAGCATATCCATTGTAGAATAATAAATCTTCATTATTTGTAAATACAAAATATGGAGCATCCGACATATAAGGAAATAATAATTTTAATCCTTGAATATTAATTGCTTGTGAACGACCATATGCATACCATTTTTCATATAATCTATTCCCTTTATCTCTTTTAGATAACTCTATTCTACAATTAGATAAATAATCATAAGCTCGTGGGAAATTATTTTCAAAAAACTCTTCATCTATAATTCGAACTGATCTAATCAATTGATCATTGAATAAACCACTATTATTTTCAAAATAATATTCATAGGGAAAAATTATCTTTTCAGAAATTACCTCGATTTCATCCTCTGTTTTTAAAATGTTAGGTTTTATAGCATCTCTACAAATTAATCTTTCAATATGAAATTCTTGACCATCTTTAGTGAAATAATAATACAGTTCATCCTCTCTAGTTGGTTGAAATAAATATATTTTATTTCTTAGCGTTGCAAATCCATTTTTAATATTATAAATATTACCTAACTTATCTCCAGAGTTTTCTAACTTATTAATGTTTAATTTAACTCTTACCTCTTCTAAATGCCAACCATCTTTATGATTTAAACTTGAATAATTAAAACTTATGAAATCTTCATTTTGAATATCCTGAATATGCAAAGGATTTGAATTTGTATAATTTAATAAACCACGATATTTATTAATTAAACATATACAAGTATAAGTTAGTCTAGACTTAAATACTTGTTCTCCTCCAAAATCAATAAGCTTAAATGCAAAACCATTATCGGATAAATATGATCTTAATGCTCTACCATTAAGACTTCTATAAAAATTATTTACCGTTATATAACCCAGAATACCATTTGGATTAATTAATTCTAAACCTATTTGAAAAAATGGGATATATAAATCTAATTTACCAGTGGAAGAAACTGACCAACTTTTCATTTTTAGTTTTGTTTCTTTATCTAAATTTACTGAACCTACATATGGAGGGTTACCAACTATTGCATCAAACCCAGCATTTAATTCTATTTGTGGAATATTATTCCAATTAAAATTCAATGCATCACCGACAAATAAATTAAATATGAATTCCTCTCTATCTTCTCCATTTAATATAGCGTGTAAGGACAACAAAATTTTAGTACGAATAATGCTATATTCCTGAATATCTAAACCGAATATATTTTCACGGTAAATATCATAATATGTTTTATTAAAATTATTCGATAATTTATCTGCAATTGTTTTAAAAAAGCCACCACATCCACAAGCTATATCCCCAAATTTTAAATTATATATTTCAATATTCCTATCCGTGAAATTTCTAAAAACATTTTCAATAATAAAATCTCTAATATTTACAGGAGTAAAAACAGCACCATTAACTTCTTTATCTTCAGGAGAAATTACAAACTCAAATAATTCAAGTAATAATTCTATAGTAAATTTTTCATCAAAATAAGAAATAAATTTTTCTAGTTGAATATCATCGATAATAAATTGATTAATAAATATATTATTAACTTTATTTATATTATTAAGTTTTAAAAAAGACGAAACTAAAAGATTATTAATGTCATTTTCAGCATACGAGTATTCTTTAAGAAATTTATATATTTTTTGATTCATTATTTAAGAGTATAAAGGAAAAAGTCTTTCAATCTTATAATCATTGTGTTGAGTAGAAAATGATAAGCCTTTAAAATAAGAAAGCCAAAGTCTTTCCTTAGAATTGGCGATTATTTTTTTATACCTAACGTCTTCTTTAATTTTATCAACGTATTCAAACCTTTTTCTGTCTACAAAATTATTAATTATAAAATGAAATGCCAATATTACATCCATAGGAGGGTGAGGTATTCTAGGACTATTTAAAATAGCCATATCAGGATCTAAATATTCGTGCTTTTTGCCTCCAAACTGAAAATGATAGTAGGGATGTACATAAGCAAAATTAGCTTCATTAGCTTCTCTATCTAGATGCCAGGTTGAACAATATTCTTTTTTGTTATTAACCTCAGACTTAAATAAACTGATCTGTAAATCTAAACTATATATACGTAGTGGATCAAAATTTTCATTTAAAGTTTCTTTTGTTATGCAAGTATTTTGTAGATCAATTTTACAAAAATGCATATCTTTTGGAAAAGCACGAGCTACCGCACCTTTTATATGAATACTAAAATTATTTAAGTTGTATGCTAAAATATCTGACTGATTAGATTCAATTTCTTCTATCATATCAGATAATCCCTTGAATTCTCCTTTAATATTAAATTCAGAAATTAGTTCTATTAAAATTTTGATATCTTTAATATAATTTCTTCTTTTCCAAATTTCCATAACTTAACAATATTCGCGCATTTCTTTTCTGTCTAACTCACTTACTAGCTTGCTATATTTTTCTATATTATTTAAATAACCATCTATTGAAATATAGTCTTTATCTTGCCATGGTTTAAATTCTTCTTCAAGTAACTCCAATCCATCATAAGGATCTAATGGTAATCTTGTTTCTTTACAAATTGTCCAATAATAAGTACTCATATTTTTCTCACTTGATAATACTACACTTAAATCAAGATTTAATTTTGACTTAATTATCTCAACTCTTTCATTAGCTGTATAACTCCTTAGGGATAACTTTTCTTCTATTACTTCACTCCACCAATTCTCGATTTTAACCATCCACCATCGGTTATACACATTTGAGAAAATACCCGAATATTTATAATCAATAAGCAATGTTTTCAGTTTTTCCCAATCATATGAATCCTTACTTACTCCCAATCTTGCAGAGAGAATATCTTCTCCTATAAGTAATCCAGAACATCTTAATAAGTGCTCAAAAATAAATCTACTATATTCATATGTTGATTTATTTGAACTATTTAAATAAAAATTTATTTTCGAGTGAATTAATTCATCTTCAATATTTAATATTTTAGATAAATTGTAATCATTTGATTCTATATTTTTATATGCTTCTATAATTGAAATTGATTTATCTATAAATTTATCTGTACAATTTTTAGTTGCATTTTCCTTAGTAATAGCATAATCGAACAAATCGTGACTTGTATAGTCTTTTCTATACATTTCTACAATATTATCTTTATTTGACATTAAGATTATAGGAGTCTCCTTAAAATCTTTAGTTGCAACTAAAGATCTCAAAGTTGATGCTATCGTAGGTGCATTACAATATTTCAACTCAGACCCTTCGGTTAATATATAATCTAAAATCACTAAATCAGGATTCGTTTCTTTTATATCATTTATGATAATATCTACATTATCTGAAGGTTTTATCTGAGTTAAAATAAAATTTTCCCTTTTTAGAGTTAACATTCTCGTTTCTCCTTCTAAATCTTCAATATATAATACTTTATAATCCATATTTATCTAATTCTTTATCTGTAGCTTTTGGAACTTCAATATATATTGTTGTAGAAAATCCTTCTATAGGTTCATCTACAAAAATCTTTCCTTTATAGCTTGTTATTATATCTTTTACAATTTTTAAACCTAAACCAGTACCTACATTTTCGTTTACTGTGTTAATCTCATCTATAGTTTTGGGAGAAGAAGTTGTAAAAAACTCATCAAAAATCTTATCCTTAATTTTCTCATTAATTCCATCTCCGTTATCTGAAAATTTCAAAAATATTTTACTTTCTGTTTTTCCTACTTCAATAAATAATTTACCTTTATTACTTGTACGTTTAATTGCTTTTTTAGCATTTGTAAATAGGTTAAACAAAATACTTGACCACTCGGATGGATGCATTGGGCAAGTAAATAAATAATGTCCCTCTATTTTAGAATCTAATAGCGTAATATTATTTTTAAGAATATCATTCTCTATTGCATTTGAAAATTTTTCAATTGTCTTTTTTAAGTCTATTGGTTTTAAATCTCTGATAACATTTTGTGATACTACTGAGTCAAAATAAGAAGTATACGAATTAAAGGACTCTATATTAGATTGTAAAAGATTAAGGCGATGAAGCATTACTTCTTCATTTTTTAATTTTTCTACTAAGTAAGTAACATTATTGTCCATATTTAGAATAAAATCTCTAATCTCATGGATAAAAAGACCAATTGTTAAACCAACACTACTTAATACTCGTAACATTGATCTTTCTTTTAAAAATTGATCTTTCTCTTCCTCTTGTGCCTTTTTTAATTCTTCTATTTCCTTTTTAGCTTGCTCTATTTTTTTCTTTCTTCTTTTCTTTACTTCAATATTACCTGTTTCTTTTTCTAATTCGCGATCTAACTCTTCTAATGTAAAAGCAATATTTTTTATACGCACTTCTATTGTTTCGTAGATTTTATCTACCATTTTTTGATTAGATACTATTTTAACATTTCTCACTTCTGCTATTTTAATAACAGCTGTCATTATGGTTCTGTAAACAAAATTTCTTAATTCAATTAATGCTTCATTTTCAAGTAACCCTTCTCTACTTGAAGTTTCATTAAACTCATTATTTGTATCTAATAGTTCAACAAACCCAAAAAAATTAATATTCGAATGAACAGGTAAAATCGATCTTTTAGCTGTTGAAGCATCTAAACCTAACCAATCATTATTTCTTTCACCATAAGGTAGTACTCTAAAATTATTCCTATATAGTCTAATACCTCCTTGCTTTCTTGCTAAATTTCTAATACTAGATTCTTGCATTTTTGGTACTAGTCCAGAATTGTATATGAAATAATATGCTTTGAATTTTACATTTCTTAATTTCTTAAATGGAATACCTTCTTTATCTGGATCACTACTGATTTCGCCAATATCTGAATAATCCAATTTTGAACTATCTATAGCATATAAACCTATGCCATTATTATCAATTTCACCATCAATTTCAGCCGTTGCATGATTATAGACCATTGTTTTTTCATCCGCTATATTTATTGATTTACCATTAATTATTTTTGAAAAATATACTTTAAAACCTGGATCTGGAGATAAATATTCACCTTTTAATAAATCTAAATTATCGTCTAATTTTTCTTTGATTGATGATAAGGAAAAAGGTTGAAGTATATCAGCAACATAATTGTATATTCTTTTAATTGATGCTTCTGACCATTTATCTTTAAGAAATTCTATTTTAAGGGTAGTTCCTTCTTCTCTATCCTTATTTTCTTTTACGTAAATTTTGTTGTTAACTGCTAATAATTCTGTATCACTTGCATAATCATCCCAATTTATACTTAAAACTAGTGCTTGTGAACTATTTACAGTTTGTGTAGTAATTGTTAATTTTTGACCTAGTCTTTGTACTGCAAATCGACCTATCCCTTTTTGTCCCGCTCTTTTTCTTTTATATTTCTCAGATAAAGGTTGATGAATTTTAGACGTAGATGAAATTCTCATAAAGCCATTAATCAATTGCTCTCGATTCATTCCTGTACCATTATCTTCTATATATAGAGTACCACCTACATTATCTGAGTTTTCAAACTTAATCTTAACTTTGGTTGCATCTGCATCATAAGAATTTTTAACCAACTCGGATACAGCAGTTTCTTGTCTTGCTACTAATTCACTACCAAGTCGATCAATTACTCCAGCATCTACACTAAAACGGATATTATCATTATCAAAAGTTGATAATTTTGATGATAACTCAATAATTCTACTATAATTATTAGGGTCTTCATTTAAAACCCTAGCTAATTCTTCTCTAATTTGATTTTCATCCATCCTATTTCGGTTTAAGAATAATTTAGTGCTAAATTAAATATATTTAATAATAAGTATTGTTGAATTTAAATTTAATTACAAAAGCATCTAATTTTTTTATAATTTTACTCCATTATAAAATAATAATTACGTACGCGTAAGCTTTCGAAATTTGGTTACAGAAAACTGCGAATCTTCTATAAACCTAAAATCTTCGATAGGCTTACGCCCATGTCTATATATGGCGTGGGCTGAGTCTTTCTGGGTTTAGGGTTCTTCGCAGTACCTCTGTAACGGATTGTATTTAGTTCCACGCTACTTTATTTCTAAAAACAATCTAGACATGGAAAATCAATTAACACTACAAGAGAAAAAAAAAATCATTTGTCAATTTTTAAACACTTCTTTTTTCGGAAATATTAATTCACCAGAATTTAAACGATTAAATGAAATTGAAGTGAAAGAGTTTTCTGATTCTTTTAAATCAGGGATTCTTAATAAAACTGATGATTTTAAACCATTTATCGTAAATTCTATTTCAGAATATGTTTCAAATTTGAATGAATCCGAAAGAAATAAGTTGTTTTGGATGATCATTTCAACTGCAAATTTTACAGCGGATGCTTTTTTATACAACAGAAATGATGCTTCTATAGAAGAAATCCATATTAAGATTCTTGATGCAATTGAAAAAAATCAAACTAATTTATTTGTTAATTTATTTTTTGCTCGAATTCTTACTATAAAAGGAGGAATTAAAGCTTATAAAGAACATTATGCGACAAAAGAATGGTATGATTCAGCGATTGAAAATCAATTGAAAGAGTATAATGAATTTTGTTTAACAACTTAAAATTGGGACTATGAAGACAAAATTTATAACATTCATCTTATTCTATACGATTTTAAATTCTTTTTCTTTTGCTCAACAAAAATGCTCTGATTTAGAAAACGAACTTAAATTTCAAAAGGCTAAAAATGAAGAATTATCAAAGGAAAATCGTTATTACAAAGAAACGTTAGATTTATTGAAACCAATTCAATCTATTAAAATTGATGGTTTACAACTTGATATTACAAGTATTGTAGGTTCTAAAGCTGATAAGACCGTTACAGTAACTTTTATGTACAGAAATATAGAAGCTGAAACACGAAATTTTTTCCAATGTGAACAATCTTATTTTATAGATCCACAAGGAAATCAAGCTCAGACTTATGAAGTTTTTGTTTCGTTTAATAATGGAATTCGAGCCGAAAATATCAAACCTAACATCCCAACCAAAGCTACTATCACATTCAAAACAACCGAAACAACCTACCCAATCATAAGACAACTTAAAATAATTGTTTTTCCAAAAGAAATAATGGCGAAACAAATAGAAGCAATTTTTGAAAATCTAGACGTTGTTTGGAAATAATATAAAGGGATCAAATGATCCCTTTTTCTATCTTTTACGAGTATTTTTACGTTTACGTTTATATTCATCATAATCATCATTTATAGAATTAGACCTCATAATAGAATCCATAACATCATTTGATTTAGAACTAATTTTATCTATATAACTATCATCAATCATCTTTTTCACTACACTTTCATCAATCTTATAAACAGATTCACGATTTAATTCTTCATTTCTAATTTTATTAGACTCTTCATTTAAAAAATTAATAACTGGATTCTCAAATGAATCTGCTTTTATATTCATTTTTAATTCAGGTCTGTTATTTTGAAATTTTAAATTTCTCAACTCTTCATTATATTTCTTTTGACTAGGCAATAAAACTCCTAAAATAGGCATCTTGTATTCTGCATTATTAATTTCAATGTATTTCTTTTTTTCTCTTTCAAATTGTTTTAGTGCATCATTATACTGCCTATCACATTCGTTTTTAAACTTTTCAATATTATTAACCGTAATAGCACATTTTTTATATTCGAAACGTTCTTTTCCATTATACTCAATACCATTATTAGCGAAAACTTTCTTAAAATTTGGAATTTTGTTGCTATTATATTGATTAATAATTGAATCAATACTTTCTTTAAAACTTGTAGAAAAGTCTTTCAAAACATCTGCTCGATTATCTCTATTAGACCGTTTTACATTATAAACATTATTTGCTTCTAGTTTATCCCTAATTAAATTCCCTTTAAGTTTAATCTGGCTTCCTTTAACTGAAAGCTTATCATATTTAAAAGAAACAGCAACTTGATTTCTAGAATCAACAGTGTATTTAAATTCAATTTTATGAACTGCTAATTCATTTCTTAAACTTTTAAGCGAATTAATCTTATAATTACTCAAAATATCCAAAACTTTTAATTGTATAAAGTCCTTTTTTTCTTTGATTCCAACCTGTTTATCTCGATTTGTTTTGATTAAGTTTTCATTCGATATATACTTATCATTTTTTTTATATCCTTTTTCATTTGTAGGATCATAAACAAACTTCCTCGTTTTTTCAAGATAATTATCAAGACCTAATTCTTTTTCAATTTTATCAACCGCAGTTCCAATTCTTAGTTTAGAATTTTTATCAGAAAGTGTTATTCCATCTAAGCCAACACGATTTACAATGATATGATAGTGTGGATGTTTATCATTATGCCGAACAACTAAATATTGATGATTTTGTTTATCGATTCCCATTTCCTTTAAAAGTCGTTTCAAAAAGTTTAGTTGAACGTGATTTTTTATATTATCCTTTTCACTAAAATTTAAAGTAAGATGCATTACAGGTTTAATAACTTTTTTATTTTCATTTGCTTGAAATCGAAATTCTTTTCCTAAACTTTTGTAATCACTTTCTAAAGAAAAATTTTGTAAAACAATCTCAGGCTTCTTTGTTATGTTTTCATTTTTATAATTTCCTTGAGCCAAAATATATTCAAAAATTCCTGTGAAAGAATTTCCTGTTTTATGTGCTTCTCCTATAGGCATCTTTCAAAATATTTATAAGGTTAGTTAATTCTATTTGTAAAGCTTGAGGCTCTTTTTGATTTATATGATAAAGTTTTGTAAGTTGATTTATATTGTTTGACAACCCTCCAATAATTCTTTTTTCTTCAGGAGAAATCGAAATTATCTCTCCATTTACTAACATCTTTCTAGCATATTCACTGAAAGATTTATTTGTATTTTTAGCTCGTTCTAAAATGATTTTTTTTTCAGTTTCTGTAACTCGAAACTTTAGAATCGTTTTTTTATTTTCCATTGAATTGTTTTTAAAATTTAGCGTAGCGTTAATAATTTTGATAGATTTTTTATTGAAAACTTTCAATAAAAAATCAACCTCGTAGAGCAAGCCTGTCTTTTTGGGATATGTACATAGTAAAATGTGTCCCAAAAAGGCACCGCTTGCTATCTTTTTAATATTAAATAACCTCCTATTCGATTATACTTTCATAATTTTCAAACAGAAGAATTACTTTATAGAATTAATCAAAAAATCGTTCAGATCATTGAAATTTCTGTATTCAATTCTATGATCAATTACACTAGAATTATATCTCGATATAATTTCATTTGTACAATTATTTCCACTCAAATCATTATCTAAATAGAGGTGAATTTCTTCAAAATCCCCATTAAATAAATAGTCAAATAATTTTGAAAGATTAGCAGTTGAATTTAAAATTATGTAATTGAAATTTGGATAATTATTGATCTCTAAAAAAGATAAAAAATCAAAAAACCCTTCAAAAATAAAAACTCTTTTGTCATCAAAATTTGATAGAATGATTGATAAATTTTTCCCACTCGATCCTTTAAAAATTAAATTCCTGAGTTCAAAATTCCCATCTAAATTTTTAAATCCTAATGCAAATTGTGGTTTACAATTTTTTATTTTAAATGTAACTTCTACTAAATATTGATAAGCATTTCTCGAAATTATACCACGTCGTTTCAGATAAGATTTCAAAACATAACTATATACGGGTTTACGTTCTAAAATTTCTATTCTACTATATTCAACTATACTTTGAATTTTAATTTGGTCAAGCTTCTGAAAAGAAAAAGAATTATTAGAATATCTATAAACTATTTCCTTAATAGAAATCTTCTCTAATCTTTTAATAAGTGTAACTAAACTTCCTCCATTTCCTTCACCAAAATCGTAGTATTTATTAATTCTCATATCCACTTTGAAAGATGAAGTTTTTTCCTCTCTGAAAGGACTGAAATAAAAATAAATCTCATTTCGAATCTTTGCTGGTTGAATACCTATTTTAGATAAATATTCAACGATACTATAATTTTCATTGATTTCTTTACAAGTCATAACTACTCTATTTAGGTTCGAGTTAGTTCGAGAAAAGTTCGAGGCTAAAATCACTCAGAAGTCAATCTATCATTGGATTTCTATGCAAAAAACCTCTAATTCGAACCTCGAACCTTACTTTTCAATTCTATATAGATTTTCAAAAGTTTGGAAAATGTGGTTCGAGGTTCGAATTTGTTAAAAAATCTTCTGAAAGGCTTTTGTATAAAGGGTTTATTTATAAAAACTACCTCGAACCAATTCGAACCATTTTACTCTTGCAACTTTTTTAAAATTTTACGCACAGCTGTTTCAGAAATTTTGAACTCCTCTCCAATCTTGACGTTTGAAACACCTCTGTTTTTCATTTCTAAAATCTTCATATTTCTTTCATCACTTGGATTGAATTCTATCATATTATTTTCTGAATCGAATCTGACGTAATCAAATGTTAGAAAGTTGTCTTTTTTTATTCTCTCGAGTACCATAACATTATTCTCATGATAAATAATCTCTCGATTACGATTTTTAAGTTCTTTTAAATAGATTAAACCCCATATACTTGATTTACCAAGAGCAAAGATTGTATCAGCAAAATTTGATAATGCTTTTGAACCTGCTAGTCGATTAAGAGTTATTTTATTGGAAAATTTATCTTCTTTAGGTTCGTGTGCTAATACGAGTATTGATAATCCATTCTTTCTAGTTAATTGCAACAATCCTTTCATTAGTTGTGTTGCAAAACGAGATTTTTCATTATCTGTAGCTATAAACGAAATATTGTCAATACAAACTACTTCTGCGTTTTGTTTGATGATCTCGCCTTCAATGTATTTTAATATATTATTCCCAGAGGATGAATTTGCCAAATTAATACTATCTAAATTAATCTCTGCTCGTATAAAATTAGAGTTAAAAGGATATATCGTATCATTGGATGAATTTGAATATCTGTTATAAATAGATTGACTACTTAATTCAAAATCAAAATAAAGTCCTTTTTTAAAGGTTGTAGCAAGATTAAGAAAGTTACAATTTGAAGTAATTGCATCAAATAAGCTATAAATTAATACTGATTTACCTAATCCTGTATCTGCAAATACTATAGCAAGTTCACCTGTATGCCATATAGAACCGAATAAAGGCTGAGTTTTATTAAGAGATTTTGCAGCTACTAGCCAATCTGTTAATTGCATAGTTTTGAAATAGGATTTCCCATGCGATTCAGATATTGAATCGCCAAAGTTACTTTTGGACATAAAAATTGTTTTTTAATTATTAAAAAATGCCCTAACTTTGATTTGCTAGAATGTCCATTAGGGCAAAATAATAAAAAGTGTTATCCTCTTTTGGATTTAACGCTTTTTATTTTCTTTGTGCATAAGGTCTGTTATTTGAGAATACTTAATGTAACCTCTTTTCCCTTTGTCTAATTTTACTTCTGTCAATATACCTTCATCGATATAACGATCCAAAGTTGTTCTTCCGATTTTCAATAATTGCATCACTTCTTTTTTAGTAAGCAACTCCTTGTCATGCTTAGTAACAAGTTTTGAAACCTTTTCGTTTAACACATCCATTGTGTTTAATAATTTGTCCCATTCCATCTTAGGAACAGTAACTGTAGTAATTTGTAGTTCATTTAATGACATAATATTTAAATTATTGTACAGTAAATATATAAAAAAAGGGGCAAGAATAAAAATATCTTGCCCCTTTTTTTATTATTTAACATTCATAATCTTTATCAAAGATATCTTTATATATTATTTTACAGAATGTATCTAGAAGATTAAAACTTGATTTACTATATTTTTTTTGATAATCTAGTCTTTGGAATTCAAAAAACCATTTATATACATTTGTCTTATTTTTACTAGAAAATTCAAGAATATTATTACAAGAATTAACAAAATCCTTAATATTTTTATCTTCAATAAATTCCACAGGAATTTCATTTTTATATAAATTTATAATAGTACCAAAACTATTAATAGAATAGAATAAAAATTTTTTATTAAGATTAGAAGTTTTAATTAAATATGAAACTAAATTATTAATATATAAATCTCCATAAATATTTATAGGTTTTTTATATTTGATAATACTATTTTTTAAAAATAATTCATCTTCTGATATGTAATAATCAAACAAATTTGTGTTTAAATTATAAACATCATTCTCGAAATTTTTAAACTTATAATTTTCTCCATATTCATTTAATAGAGTATTTACATATTTAGTTTCTAAAACAATTAGGTTTTCAAGATTTTCAAGATCTTCTGTCTTCTCAAGATAATTAATCATTTGTGATTTTACTCTATGATTGACACCATTTAAATTAAACCTAAAATAAACTTTATAGAATTTATTGTTAATTGGCTTTACATCTCTATTTAAATAATATTTCGATTTAACTTCTATCATACTACATTACTATAATGTAAATATAACTATTTACCCAAAATCTATCTTATCTAAATCATTTAATAATGTTACGTCCAAAACTTTTGCATATAACTGCGTAACATCAACCTTTTCATGTCCAAGAATTTTCTGCACTGTAGTAATAGGTACTCCATGATAAATTAGATTTGTAGCACAGGTATGTCGTGCAACGTGGAAAGTAATTTTTTTATCCAATTTAAGCTTTTTGTTAATCGTTTTTAAATGCTCATTTATTTCTGTATTTGAAAAGTCATCAAATAGATATTTCTTTTCATCTTTATATTTCTCATATATATTAATGGCTTTTCCATTAAATAATTTATCTAACGGTAGCTTAATATTTTTTCTTGTTGTTATATCATTATTAATTTGAGATTTTAATAAATCAGTATCAAGCCAAATAATATTATTTATACTTTTAAAAAAATTCTTTTCTAATCTTACAATATCAGAAAACCTAAGTCCAGTATAACATGAGAAAAGAAAAATATCTTTAGCCTTTTCTAATATTGGATCATTAGATAAATCCAGATTTTCTAATTTTATTAATTCATCGGGTGTTAGAAAATCTCGATTTCCATTCACTTGCTTTAATTTAAATTTTTTGAATGGATAATCATTATTCTCCATAAAATCCATTACTATCGCTAAATTTACATATGTTCTAATATTCTTAAAATACTTGTAAACTGAATTAGTTTTCAAACCTTTTAGCTCTATATATCTTTGAAAATTCATCAAAAAAATTACATCTATGTCTTTAAATAATAATTCTTTTTTAAATTCCTTTAATACACTTAATGTTCTTCGTTGAGTTTTTTTTGTTGCTTCATTTAAATTTCTCTTTTCAATTTGATCTTCCATAAAATCATAAAAAGAAGTATAAATCTTTTCATCCTTTACTTCCTTTAACTTTTTTAGGGTAACAGATTCTCCTTTTTGCTTTTTGAATTTAATTGATTCTTTTAACTCAGAAATCTGTCGATCAATTTCTTCATTCAATTCTTCATAATCACCATTTTTATTGTTAACAATAGAATACTTCTGATCCCATTCATCAGGTTTTACATGTACTCCAGTTGAAAAATAAGTTCGTTTTCCATCTAAGTAACAACAAATCTGTATTAAACCCTTTCCATTTTGATTTAGTCTTTTAATTCTGTTAAAAACTAAACTGATTTTCATTTGTGCCATAGTTTTTTTCAAAACTAATTGTTGAAATAGGTATAAATCGTTATTTAGAATTGGGCTAAGAAAAATGGGGTAAAATAGTGAATTTTAATATTTTTTATGAATCTTTTTATAAAATTCAGTGATATAAATTATAAAATCAGTGATATCAAAATAATTATATCAAAAGAAATGGTAATTTTAAAATGTGGTAAAAATGATAAGTCATTAATTATCAGTATAATTAAATAAAAAAAGCACCTTTAAAAAGGTGCTTTTGTGGTCCCAGTTGGGCTCGAACCAACGACTTGCTGATTATGAGTCAGCTACTCTAACCAGCTGAGTTATAGGACCAAAATAAAAGAATAATTCCCTTTATTGTGAATGCAAATATATAAAATCTAAAACATAAAAAACAAGTTAAAAATAAAAGAATTTTGATATTTTTTACAACAAATTCAATTACAATATAATAATGGTGTAATTATTCTTAACACGCTATTTATATTACTAAAAATTAGCACATTTAGTTTTAAAACAAGCATAAATAATATTCTATTTGAAACTTGTTTAGATTAAATATTAAAACATTAAAAGAATAAATTAATCGAAATTGGAGTGACAATACAATTCTAGATACATGGAGACAATCCTCATTCATTTAATTAGAATGATTTTAGCCATTTTAGAATAAATTAGAGGATTCATAGTTTCAAAGCATATTAGGAAAGATAAGGAAGAGAATTGTCTAAATAATAGTAGAATATAATTTATCATCAAAAACTTAATATCCATTTACTTTTTTGTCCTACTAAATATTATTAATACCAAAAATTATATAAGCAGCTTTAAAGATTAAAGATAAATTATGACAAGATTTATATAGTGATTATTTATATCAAAATTATATCAAAACAATAGTGAAAAATGGTGATTTCAAAATGTAACAAAAACTATAAATCATTAATTATCAGCATAATTAAATAAAAAAAGCACCTTTAAAAAGGTGCTTTTGTGGTCCCACTTGGGCTCGAACCAAGGACTTGCTGATTATGAGTCAGCTACTCTAACCAGCTGAGTTATAGGACCAGAGAATTAAGCAATAAAAAGGAAGCTATCACCTAATTCGTTTGCAATATTAAAGCTATTTTTTTGAACTTCAAAATTATTTTACATCTTCGCAAAGCTCTACCAATACGCCATTTGTTGTTTTAGGATGTAAAAAAACAATACGCTTATTATCTGCTCCCAATTTTGGTGTTTCATTAATAAAAGTAAACCCTTGATTTTTAAGACGCTCTATTTCGACTTCGATATCATCTACGCCAAAAGCAATATGGTGAATTCCTTCGCGATTTTTTTCTAAATATTTTTCAATAGCACTATCATTTTTTTCAGAACCGACCAATTCGATCTTCGATTCACCTACTTCAAAAAAAGAGGTTCTCACACCTTCCGACTCCACTGCTTCTTCTTTATAAGGCGCTTTTCCCAATAATTTTTCGAATAATTCGTTCGATAATCCCAAATCTTTTACGGCAATCCCTAAATGTTCTATTTTCATGTGTGTTGTTTTGCGTAAAGATAAACTTTTCTAAAATTTTTTATTTAAAATTTAAAGAGTTTGTTGTAATATTGAACTATGAGTTTTTATGAAGATGGGAGTCAATATCTCCGCAAAGGTCAGTATAGAAAAGCGATTGATTATTTTACATTATCGATTAAGCGTCAAATAGAAGTGGCAAATTCATATTTCGGTCGTGGATTGAGCCAATATTACATGAAACAAAATACAGATGCAATCAAAGATTTTGATAAAGCAATTGAATTAGATGATAAAAATCCTAACTTCTATTTCTACAGAGGAATGGCAAATTTCAATCAATATAATCCAACAAAAGCAGCCGAAAACTTTGATAAAGTGATCGAAATTGATCCAGCAAGCTTTGTAGCTTATCACCAAAAAGGTTATGTGTTGATGAATTTGAACAAATACGATGAGGCTATCGAATGTTTCAATAAAGCTTTAGAAATTAATCCAGATTACGAATCATGTTACCACAACCGTGCATTTTGTTACGATCAATTGCAACAATTGGATAAAGCAATCGAAGATTATTCGAAAGTGATCGAAATGAAACCACATTTCTTATCGTATTACAACAGAGGAAATACTTATTTTGTGTTGAATGATTTAGAAAATGCATTAAACGATTTTAATCAATCAATCGAATTAAATCCAAATCATTTCTTGTCATATTACAATAAAGGCGCAATCTTAGAAAAATTTGAGAAACAAGCCGAAGCTGTAGAAGAATACAAAAAAGCATTGCAGTTGAATCCTGAATTTTATTTGGCTGCCGAAAGATTAGCGCAATTAGAAAATCAACAATAAAACATAGAAATCGTTTCGAATTGGAACGATTTTTTTTATGTCTTTTCATTTCTTATCGTAAATCAATGTTAGACCATGCGTTGTGTCGTTACTTTGCTTTAAAATTAATCTGATATGCAAGTACAAATCGCCGTTTATGGTAAAAACAAAGAAATTGTAGACACTTTGGAACGTGTCATCAACAAGAATGAAAACTGGAAGGCATTTTGTACCTGCTCACAAGAAGAATTAAAAGGATATGTATCAACAAACAATATCCAAATAATATTATACAGTAGTGGAATTGGTGCTTCGGAGGTAGAGAAAATGGAGGAATGGATAAGCACTTATTTCCCTACGATAAAGCAAATTCATCATTATGGTGGCGGAAGCGGATTATTAAAGTGCGAAATTGATGGCGCTTTGGCTGGAATAAAACCCATTTGCAAAGCAGAAATCAATGTTATTCTTTAGCCTTTTAAGAAAAAAGAGCTTTTCAGTTGTAGATGAAAAGCTCTTTTTTTTTACATATCTTTTATAATCCAATAGTCGCGCGAAAGCCCAACATCATTGCGATTAATTTCTATTTCATCACAAAAATCTAAAAATAATTCGTCCAAAGTTTTATCAATTTTCGGTGTAGAACCAAACAATTTCGTGAGAACAGGATTGGTTTCGTGCTCCAATAACTTCCCTGTAAACTGCTGAATGTTATTTTCTTTAATTCCAATAAACGTACTTGGCACAAAAACCATCACCTCATCCGCATCAATCACCAAAAATGTTTTCGATTTTTTGATTAACTGAATCGATTTCTTTTTTTCTTCATCCGTTCCAACCTCTAGACTTTCCAAAAACAACTCGACATTATCAAAAACTTCTTCCTTATCCTGAACAAATTCCATCTTATAAATTTTGGCAAAATTAAAGTTTTTTTCTGATTGTCCACTTTTATTCATGTTACCTATTTATCATTTCAATAGAAAATCTTCCTCAACACATGCGAAACTGAACTAAATCTAGCTTGACAAATACGTTATTTTCTAACTTAATTGCATTTACTAAATTGTCATCTTGAACTCGTTTCAAGATCGCATCATAACAAAATATCACCTTGAGGGGATTATAAAAGTGTTAAAAACTAATCTTCTTTCAATAAAATTTCGACTTCTAAATATTCATGGTAATTTTTGACAAAATCATGTTCAAAATCAATGTCTTCTAAGCGCATTTGCACGCCTTTTTTATCAACATCAATGTAATCTAAAATCGTTTGAACATTATAAAGTTCAAGATTATGAAACGTAGGATACAACGTAATTTGCTTTAAGGTAAGTGCCATAATAAAACAATTGATTCCATTAAAATTAACCCCGATATCAGCGAAATTTTTATAAAAAGCAATCAAATTTGTTTTAAGCTGAAGATTATAATTAAAACTTCTCAACTTGAAGTTTTTTAAGACCAGTCGATTTGTGGTTTTCAAGACAATTTCTTCGGTAATCTGAAGGTTTTTACTCAATAATTCTAAAACTTGTTTGTCTTCGACCAATTGATATAAAATATTTAAATATCGTTTAGCTTCTTCAAACTCAAACAATTCCAAACTCACTAAAATCGATAAGAAAAGAAAACGTTGATTTGTAGGATACACAATTTCAATCTCTTTCAAATATTTTTGTGCTTCCTCAAATTTCAATTTATGAATATAATATTCGGCAATGTAAAAATTAGTCGCATACAAGTAATAATCTTCCTTTTTCGCTTCTAAAAGATACAAAATCGATTCTTCGTTGAAGTTTAAATTGCGCTGAACAACTCCTTTCAGAAAAAGTGCTTTTTTATCTTTTGGATATTCGTGAAGCAACTGATTTAATAAATCTTGTGCTTTAATTAATTGCTGAATCGGATTGTGAATAAACGAAAAACTTTTCCAAATTGGATATTGATTTTCATCCATTTCATCATCAAAAATCAAGAAAAAAATATCATTAAAAAGTCGATTGTAATCCACAGTATAAGTTTTAGTAGTGCTAAAATTAAGCTATTTTTAGTAGTTAACAAAGTTCGTTTTCTAAACACCCAGAATTTTAAATAATTCGTCTTTCTTTGAACCTGAAATAGTAATCAGTTTTCCATTTTCCAATTCTATTATATGACCTGAAAAAGATTGTATCATCAATACATTAACGATAAATGATCGTTGAACACGTAAAAATCTAGAAGAATCTAAATCTTTTTCGAATGATTTCATCGTCGACAAAGTAGTTAAAATCTCTTTTTTTGTAACAATTTTCAAGTAGTCACCTTGTGCTTCAATGTAAATGATATCATTAAAAATAATTTTCTCTAATTTTCCATTTGCTTTAATAAATACAAAATCACGAACAGATGTTTTATAATCTTCAATATCTTTTTGTCGTTCCTTCACTCGATTTACAGCTGTTAAAAAACGTTCAAAACGAACAGGTTTCACCAAATAATCTATAGCGCCAGAGTCAAAACCAGCTAATGCAAAATCACGATGAGCTGTTACAAAAATAATTGAAGGTGGATAACGAAGAGACTGCACCAATTCAATTCCATTTAGATGAGGCATATTGATATCGGTAATCAGTAAATCAATTGGATTGTCTTGTAGAAACAACATAGCTTCTATCGGATCATCAAATGATTTTTTAACATCTAAAAAAGAGATTCTCGAAGAAAAACTCTCCATAATTTCTCTTCCAAGCGGTTCATCATCAAGAATGATACAAGCTAATTTTTTCATAATTAATTCAAATCGATCATTAATTTCACCTTAAATATAGTTTCTTTATCATGAATTGTTAGATGGTGCATAGATGGATAAAGAAGTTGCAAACGTTTTTTAGCATTTTCAGTTCCAATACCTCCAGCTTTATGACTCATCTCTTCAATCATTTTATCATTCTGAAGATGAAAAACAAATACGTTGTTTTTTAGTTCAATTTTTAAATGTAAAAAAGGATTCTTTTTGTTTTTTAATCCATATTTAAAAGCATTTTCGATAAAAGTAAATGTTAATAAAGGGGCTATCATAAAACTTGAACAATCATAATTTGGTAATTCTAAAGTGATATTCTCTTTATTTGGATAACGCATTTTTTCTAATTCAAAATAATTTTGCACAAAAGTTAACTCTTTCGATAATTGCACTTTATCAGTATCAGATTCATACAATGTATAACTCATTATTTCGGAAAGATTTAGAATCATTTCGGGGGCAGTATCATCTTTTTTGATGGTTAATCCATATAAATTATTTAGCGTATTGAACAAAAAATGGGGATTCAACTGTGCTTTCAAAAAATCTCTTTCAATATTGATTTTTTCTATTTCTAAACTCGCTTTCTGTTTCTGAATTTTCAACACTCTATTGTAAACTCTAAAAATTTCGAACAACAATTTAAAAAAGAAAAAGGGAGATAAATTTGCAAAAATAATCATTGCTTGAGAAAGCAGACGTTTGGGAGAAATAGCTTCTCTTAATGGTTGATTAGCACTCATAGAAATTACTCCTTTTAATTCTCCACTGCTAATATCTATTCCTAAAAGCACATATAATTTAGAAAAAAAATAAGTCACAAAAAGCCATAAAAATCCACAAAATATACAACTTAATAACAGGTATATAATCGAATTGAATCGATTTAAGTAAATAAATTTTGGAAAAATAAGGTAGAAAAAAATGTAAAACACACTCATATTAACAGACGTCATTCGAACCGTCATCATTAAAGCTTCAAAAAAAGTTAAATGATAGGCCAATTGATAGGTAATCATCAATAAAATGCCAAAAACACTCCACATCAAAAAATGCAAACTAAAACGCATCTTTTTAGTATAAAACTTTTCGAAATCGAAGTGTTCTATTTTGGTATAAAAATAACCTTTTGACGTTTCTTTTCGTGTCATAAAATTGCTCAAATTATAATTGTTTAGATGACCATTCTAACAATAGCGGATACAACGTTTCAATCTTTTTTCCTTTGTTTTTCTGATAAAGGTTTAATAAAAACTCATTGAACTCTTTAAACTTGATAAATCCTCTCTTATTTACCATCACATCATTTACATTTTGTATCGATTGTTCTAAAACTTCGCTATTATTTTCAAATGTATCATATGCATACAACACAAACAATCCCCACGTCAAATATTCATCAAAAATCTTAATAGGAGTTGGATAATGAGCTGTTCCTTTATTTGTCTCATCAACCCAAATATGACGTTTATCAAAAATTGAATTGATTTTATCACTATTTTTTTCACTTACTGGGCCAACATAATTATGGTCAATTTCAGTAAAAATAATGCGTGTATTCATAGCTTTTTGGAATAATGCTGACCAATCTTTGTCTGAACGAATAGTAGGTAAAAAAAGTAAAATCTCTTTAAAGCCATTATCTTGAAAAGTATGTGTTGCATTTATACTTCCAATTAATGGAGAAGTTAAAACACGATAACTATTAATAGATGTATCAAATTTCTGTTCTAACCAATTTTTCTGATTTTCAATGGCTGCAAAATTCTTATATGCTGTTTTCAAAGAATCATAATAAGCTTGATGAGTTTTATAAAAAGATCTAAATTTTGTTTTCTTCGAAAAATCTTCTAATTGATCAATATAACCTAAAATTGGATTTTCTTTCACTTCAAATTTACCAATTCCCTTAGCTGGGAAAATATACACATTTGTCGCAACTATTTTTTCTCCCTCAAACTTGAATCCATATGCATTTGCTGGTAGTAAAATAAAATTAACAAGATTTATTTTCAGTTCTTTGTCAAAAGCTTGTACAATTTCATGAGAAGAAAATGATTTAAAATCTGTCAAAATTTCTTGATAATAAGGAGTTGTTTGATTAATGATATTGGGATTATTAGCTGTTTCAGTTAAAGCAAGTATCAAATATACTAACTCTTGCATTTCATTAATTTCAATTGTCGTTTGTCCATTATTTGCTTGAATGTAGCTTTGATCAAAGTTCACTTCTTTATCTTGAGATAAAGCAATCTGAAAACAACATAAAAACATAAAAATTACACTTACTTTTTTCATATTCTATACATTTTTAACCAAATCTAAGTTGTTAAAAAAGTAAATGAAATTATTATCGATGAAGTCTATTTCTTATCGGATAGAAACTTATTTTTTCCCGATAAACAAAAAAATCACCAATTGCTTGATGATTTTATTTATGCTTAAAACTGTTGTCTTTTTATTTTACCACTTTCCGTTCGAGGAAATGTAGGAATAAAAATAATTTCTTTCGGAACTTGATATTTGGTTAAATCTGCCAAAGAAAAATCCAAGCTCCTCTCCTCTCCTTCTACCACTAAAATTAATTTCTGACCTAATAATTCATCCGTTTTTGAAGTGATATAAAAATCAGAATCAATGAACGGTTTCAGCTTATTTTCTATTTGTTCTGGAAATAATTTTATTCCGCCCGAATTAATCACATTATCCGCTCGTCCAATCCAGTTAAATTTACGCGAATCAACGATTTCAACGATATCATTCGTTACAACTTGCAATCCATCATAAGGGGTATCAATCACCAAACAGCTGCGTTCATCTTGCGAAATCGTTACCTCATCAAATGCTTCAAAAACTTGTTCTGCATTAGGATATTTTTGATTCGCAACTTGTTTAAACGCAATATGCGTAATCGTCTCCGTCATTGCATACGTTTCGTAGACTTCATTCTCAAAAGCAAACAATTCTTGTTTCACTTTCCCTGAAAGAGGCGCTCCACCGATAATTAACTTTTGACATTTCGAAACAAAATCAATCGAATTTTCGACTTGCATAGGCGTTAACGCAACAAAATCAATCGAAGTAAAACCTTGCAAAATTTCACGGTTAATTTCATCCAGAGAAATATGCGAAGTTGGTTGCATACAAATCAATTTCAAACCGATTTCTACTGAACGAACCAACATTAATTTTCCGGCAATATAAGTAACAGGCATCACCAATAAAGCCGAATTCCCTTTCTCTAAATGCAAATATTTTCCCGTCATATTCGCACTTTTACGCATATTTTCTTTGGTCAAGATAATCTCTTTCGGAGTTCCAGTAGAACCCGAAGTATGCGCAATCATCACCTCAGAATCAGAAAACCATTCAACCAAAAAATCTTTAACCGACTGCTCAAATTCATTGGTAACTTCAATAGCGTTGACATCAAAATTAGGTTGAGAAAAATCTAAATACAACATTCTATTTATGATAACTTACACCTGCATTAATTTCTACATCTAACACATTATTTGCTGGCGGAATCGGACAATTGTAATGTTTGCTGTATGCACAATATGGATTATACACTTGGTTAAAATCTAACGTAATTTCATTGGCTGTCGTACCCAAATCTTTTGTAGTCAAATCCAAATAACGTCCACCTCCATAAGACGTCACGCCGTTTGTTTCGTCCATAAAAGGTAAAAACAAGCTGTCTGCATATTTCTCCATAATTGGTGAAGATTGATAAACCGTCAGCGTTTGCTCAACATTATCCAACATAAACGTCACCGTTCCGTATTCTTTGTAATTTTTGATTTTCTTCGCAGAAGTAGGAAACGGAATCACCTTTCCATCTTTGATTGGCGTAAATTTCGCTTTCACAATATATTTTTCACTGATCGGAAAAAATGTAATCCCTTTGAAATTCGTTTTTTCTTCGTCTACCAATGGCGTCGTTTTAGGATCAGTATAAAAAGTCGCCAATTCGGTTTGATATTTTTGAATTGTAACTAAATCAATTGTTTTTTTTGTCGTGTGACAACTCATTAAAACGATTGTTGCAAAAAATGCGATAATTAATTTATTCATGCTAATTTGTTTCGAAATAAATATTCTCCTCTTAATTCTAATCGACTTGGGAAATTGTTTGTAAACAAACCTCCTGTTCCCAATCCTTGTGGCATTTCTGGGTATAAAATCGCTGTCCATTGTGCAATAGCATTTAAGCCTATATTACTTTCCAAAGCAGACGTTATCCAAAACGGGATTTCGTAAGTATCTGCCGCATTAATCCATTCCAACGAACCTCTAATTCCACCAACTAAACTTGGTTTTAGAATAATATATTGCGGTTTGATTTTTTCTAATAATTTGAATTTATCTTCTTGATGAACAATTCCAATTAATTCTTCGTCTAAGGCAATTGGGGTTGGTGTTTTAGCACATAATTCCGTCATCAAATCGATTTGTCCAGCTTTGATAGGTTGTTCAATCGAATGTATTTTTAATTCAGCCAATTGTTGCAACACTACTTTTACTTCCTCAAACGTAAAACCTCCATTCGCGTCTACTCTCAACTCCAATTGATCTGCAGAAAAATCTTGTCTTAATTGTTGAATAATCTTGTGTTCATTTCCCCAATCAACACCGATTTTCAGCTTGATACAGTTGAAACCAATCGCTAATTTTTCTTTGATTTGTTCGCGCATAAAATCAATCGAACCCATCCAAATTAAACCATTAGTCTGAATACCTTGATCCCCTGTCGAAAAAGCCGATTCGTACAAATCTGGATTCAATTTATCTGTATAATTTTCATTGTAACGATTCGCAAACATACTCTGAAAAGCCTGCTCTACACCAAACTGAATCGAAGGCCATTCACGCAATTCACGCCACAATTCATCAACTCCTAAGTCAATATTGTCACAAACCCATTGCAATTTTTCTTCATAATCAGGACGATCATCAAAGCTCAATCCTTTAAACAATCCACATTCACCAACATATTCTTTCCCATCTTCTTCTAATGTAAAAAGATAGGTCAATTTCTCTGTCAAAACGCCGCGCGAAGTACCGCTTGGATTTTTGAATTTCAAAATATAAGGTTCAAAACTTGCTTTCATACTTCAAATTTAGTCAAATATGATGAGCTCCGAAAGTAGTTTTAGGAGAAATAATTAGCAAAATTTTCCTACCAATTAAGCATTTTCCAATGCAGCGATATCAAACTTTTTCATTTTCATAAACGCTTGCATCACGCTTTGAGCTTTTTCTGGATTGCTCAAAAGTTTTGGTAAAACAGTTGGCACAACTTGCCAAGAAAGACCAAATTTATCTTTTAACCAGCCACAATTCCCTTCTTCTCCTCCATCCAAAGTAAGATTATTCCAATAAAAATCAATTTCTTCTTGCGTTTCACAATCAATAACAAATGAAGTCGCTTCATTAAACTTAAAATTTGGACCTCCATTCAATCCCATAAACTTTTTCCCATTCAACTCAAAAATAACCACCATCTGATTATTTGTTATAATTTTTGAATTAGGAAAAATCGAACAATAAAAATTTGCAGCTTCTTGCGCTTGTCCATCAAACCAGAGACACGGATAAATTTCATTTTTCATATTGTGTAGTTTTTAAATTGATGTTAAATCCTATTTTGTTCAGTAATTTAATCAAATATGATTATCTTGAAAAATAGTTTCAATAGAAATAGTTGCCAACCATGATGAACATTGATAATTTGAATGTAGATAAAGATATTCTACCTCTTTTTAATATGACGTTGAATTATAATTCACGTTCGACGTTACTCCAATTATTGAATACAAAACCGAAAACATTACAAGAGGTGATGGATAGGCAAAATATTATCAAAGGTTTTACACAACAAGTGAAAGGAAAATCACTTTACAATTATTCTAAAACGGAATACAACGAGGTTTTGAATACAATAAATAACGTTGAATCAGTCGATTTTCTAAAGATAAAATTCTATTCATCTGTTAAATCTACGCTCGAAAGTTCGCTAACACAACTTTATATTTTCTTCAATAAAATTTATACGTTTTTGCAATCGTTAGAAGTACAATTGTTTCCAACTAAATTTCGAAATCTATTAGACAATATGATTGCTACATTGATGTCAATTGAAACGGAAAAAAATTATCAATTCATTCGAAATAGAAAATTTAAGAGCAAGGAAATTCTAAATGCAAACGATTTATTGATTGAAAACAAAGCACAAATCAATTCATTTTTCGAGCAACTTCATCTCTTCGAAGCATATTTATCTATTAGTTTAAAAGTAATTGAACATCAATTTATTTTCCCGACTATTTCACCACAAAACGAACTCGATTTAGTTGATTTTTATTATCCATTACTCAAAAATCCTGTCAAAAATAATTTCAAAACTTCTAAAAATGTTGTTGTATTAACAGGTGCAAATATGTCAGGAAAATCAACTTTTTTTCGTGCAATTGCTTTTTGTAGTTATTTGGGAAATCTTGGACTTCCAGTTCCATGCAAATCAGCAACAATTCCTTTTTATCAAACTATAAGTATCAATATCGATCATACAGACAATGTGTTGAAAGGATATAGTCATTTTATGAATGAAATTATGAACCTAAAAAATTATCTCATTTCGAGTAAAGAAGCAGGTTATAGTTTCGCTATTTTCGATGAATTGTTTAGTGGAACAAATTCGATTGATGCGACAAATTTGTTAACAAAAACAATAAAAGGTCTAGATTCACATCAAAATACCTTGACATTTATTTCAACACATCTCAATGAAATTCTGGACGAATTACAACAACTTGATAACACAGAATTTCTGCATTTGGAATGTATTATTGAAGATAATTTGCCAATTTATACCTACAAAATAAAAAATGGTTCTTCCGACATTCGAGTTGGACAATTAATTTTTGAAAAAGAAGGATTAGAAAAATTATTATAAAATATGTTTTAAAATTAATAAATAACTTTTTACTTTGTTTTTCAAAGCACTTTTATGAAACAAAATCTCAAATTAATAATATTATTGTTTTTAATTACATCTTGTACGTATAAAAAAGGAATCAAGATTAAAATAATAAATGATTCTAGTTTTAAAATAGAAAACGTAAAATTTTCTGCTGAAAATTCATTTATATATGTAAAAAAAATTGAAAAAGGGAAAAATTTCAATAATGTACTTGATATGAACAATATTTCTCATGGTGATGGATCCTATCAATTAACATATAAAATTAATAATCTAACTAAATCTATTAATACTGGATATTTTACAAATGGTAAACCTTTAGATAAAAATATGCAAATAATTATTAAAAATGATACCGTTTTTGTTGATTATAAAATTAACAGTTTTTAAATTTTTATCAATCATACTTCACATTAAATATATTTAAGAATTATTTAACATTTAGCCATGTAACTTTTCAAATGTTGTTGCGCCTTATTAATAACTTAATAACTTAATAACTTAATAACTTAATAACTATGAAAAAATACTTTTTTCCTATTGTTTGCATTGCAGTAATTCAAACGTATGCACAACAAGATGTAAAAGGAATTATTCAATTCACCAATCAAACACCTGTAGCTTTAGCAGATGTTGTGATTTCGCAGGGTGATAAAATTGTAGATGAAATCTCTACAGACGAAAATGGACATTTCTCAGTAGTTTTAGATGAAGGTTCGTATACTTTCAAAATAGAAGAAGCTGGTGTTACGTTACATTCAGTTACGCTACAAGTTACTAAAAATACTGATTTAGGTGTTATTTTAGTTCCAAAAAATGAAAATGTAACGTTAACGGAAGCCGTTGTAACAGGACAAAAAAAATTAGTTGAAAAGAAAGTAGACCGATTAATTTTCAATGTCGATCAAGCAGAAGGTGCAAAAGGAGGAAATGCCTTGGATGCGTTGAAACTTGCTCCTCGTATTAAGGTGGAAGAAGCGACAGACGCTATTTCTATTATTGGAAAAGGCTCGGTTAGCGTCATGATTAATGACCGATTAATGCAAATGAGTAGTGAACAATTGGCAAATTATCTGAAAACCATTCGAACAGAAGATATTGATAAAATTGAAGTCATTACAAATCCTCCAGCCAAATACGATGCGACAGGAAACAGTGGAATCATCAACATTGTATTGAAAAATGCAAAACAAGATAGCATGAATGGTTCTATTTCTACTTCGTACAATCAGCAAAAATACGGTGGATTTAATTTGAGTGGAAATATCAATTACCGCAAAGGAAAATGGACCTTAACTTCTAATATTTACAACGGTGCAGGAAATTGGTATGATAAAAGTAAAAATACGACTTTGTATCCCGACGAAAAATGGAGTTCGGATGACATCAATAAAAATAAAAATAATTATTATGGCGGTCGAATTGGAGTCGATTATCAAATTAATGACAATTTAATCACAGGTTTCAATTTTAATATTTCGAAGAGTGAAGGAAAAAATAAAGGAGGTTCGATCTTTGATATTTTCGATTTAGAAAATAACACAACAAATCGTTATATGACAACGAATAGAGATGGTGGAAAGTGGAATTGGAATTATCTAGGATTGAATTACCATATCATTAAAAAATTCAAAACGGATGGACAAAAGTTAACCTTCGATTTTGATTATTCGAACAATGAAAATGACATGAATCTCAAAAATATCAGCAATGAATTTAATCCTAATTGGACAGAAATTCCTGGTAAATACCAAAATAATTACAGCTTAAATAATGGTTCTTCAAACCGATTCAATGCAAGTATCGATATGGAGCATCCTATTAATTCGTGGAAGATGAATTATGGAACACGTTTACGTTGGGCAACAGATGAAGCAGAAAATCAACGATTTTTAAAACTTAATCCGAATAATGATTTCCATGAAGATACTGATTTTGCAAGCAAATACAAATACAAGGAAAATGTCTATGCCTTATACTATTCGATAGAAAAAAAATTGAGCGAAAAGTTAACAGGAAAAGTTGGTTTACGTTATGAGCATGCACAAGTGAAAAGTATTATGGAAGATCCGAAAGATAATTACGAAAAAACTTACGATGGCTTATATCCAACTGCTTATTTAATGTATCAATCTTCAGAAAATCATTCATTTACTTTAAACTATAGTCGTCGTGTGGATCGTCCATATATTTGGTTTTTAAATCCGAGAAGAACGAAACAAAATGAATATAGTTATTCGGAAGGTAATCCAAGTTTAACACCTTCTAATTCAAATAATTTTGAGTTAGAACATGCTTACAAAGATTTATTGGTAACGAGTTTGTATTACCGTAATGCGAACGATCTTTTTGAGCAAGTAAGCATAAAAGATCCTGATACAAAGATTACACTTTCTAAGCCTTATAATATTGGAAAAACATATAGTATTGGTCTAAGTGAAAACATTAATATAAAACCTTATAAATGGTGGAAAATAAATGCCTCGGCAGATGTTTTCTATCGTAAAACAACAAGTAAAATTCCGGAAATGAATTATACATTGGATGGAATGAATGGGGAATTTAGAATTACAAATAATTTAGATTTAAATAAAAAGAAAACACTTTTTGCGAATTATACATATTCATATTACACTAAAAGTACAGATGGTTTGGAGAAATCTGGAGATTTTATGCGCCATAATATAGGATTAAGAGCAATGGTATTTAATAAGAAATTGCAACTTTCGGCAAATATCTCTAACCTTTTCGAAAATAGAAATGGAACTTACACAAATGTATCAAACGACGTAGTCAGCACAAGTATTAGTCAACCATTCAGAATGTATCGTATTGGAATTAGTTACAATTTCGGAAAACAGTTTAATATAGAACGTTCAAAATCTAACCAAGAACAAAGCAGTGGTGGAGGAAATGGTTAAAATTTATTCCTGAATGAATAAAACCTGAACAAATCTGTTCAGGTTTTTTTTATAATAATTATTGATCCAATTCTATCAAAAGCTTTTTTAATAAAATAGATAAATCTTCTTGTTCTTTTTTATTCAAAATTTGAATTGAATTTTTAGCTTCATCAAATCTTTTTTTGATAGCTTCATCAATAATTTTCTTTCCTTTTTCTGTAAGTCCAGCCAAACTTATTCTTCCATCATTTTCATCTGCCGCACGATAAATTAATTCTAATTTTGTTAAGCGATTCAAAAGCGCTGTCATCGCTCCAGAAGTAATTACAACAGATTCCATCAATTGTTTTGGCGTTAATTGATAAGGTTTTCCTGAACGACGAAGCGTTGCTAAAACATCTAAATCAGTATAATAGATTCCATTTTCCTTTAAAGCCAAACTTGCTCTATTCTCGAAAATCTTACCCAATTTCATCACTCTACCTACAATCTGCATTGCATCAACATCCAAATCTGGACGTTCTATATTCCAATCAGCAATTAATGCATCAATTAAATCTTTATCTTTTTTCATCACAATTAATTGAAAAACAAATGTACAAATTATCTTGATGTAAAGATAATTTGATATATTTGTAATATATCTTGATATAAAGATATATTTAAAATCAATAAGAAAATGAAAATTATTCAAACCGAAAATATGCCAATTGCAAATGGACATTACTCACAATGCATAGAACATAATGGAATTCTATATCTTTCTGGTCAATTACCAATTGACCGCAAAACCAAGAAAATTCCAACAACAATTTCAGAGCAAACGATCTTAGTTTTAAAAAATATCGAAACGATATTACATGAAGCTAATAGCGATAAAAACCATATATTACAGGTTCGAATTTACATTCCGAATATTCAATTGTGGGATGAAGTAAATGCCGTTTATAGTGATTTTTTCGGAACGCATAAACCAACGCGATGTGTTATTCCAACAAATGAATTGCACTATGGCGCATTAATCGAAGTTGAAGTAACCGCAATCAAAAAATCCTAACGATGCACAAACAAGCTATTATAGAAACTCATCAACGAATTTCACCTTTTATTCACAATACACCAATCTTAACGTCAAGTTTATTGAACGAAATAGTTGGAGCGAAGTTGTTTTTTAAATGCGAAAACTTTCAAAAAATGGGTGCCTTCAAAATGCGTGGTGCAACAAATGCTATCATGCAACTTACAGACGAACAAAAGCAAAAAGGAGTTGTGACACATTCTTCTGGTAATTTTGCTCAAGCTTTAGCACTTGCAGCAAAAAGCTTGGGAATTGAAGCTTTTATTGTGATGCCCAAAACTGCTCCACAAGTTAAAAAAGACGCTGTAAAAGGATACAATGGGCAAATAATCGAGTGTGAACCAACTTTAGAAGCGAGAGAGAAAACAGCAAAACAAATCGAAATACAAAAAGGTGCAATGTTTATTCATCCTTCAAATGATCTCAATGTTATTCTTGGACAAGGAACTGCAGCGAAAGAATTATTAGAAATACATCCAGACCTGAATTATATATTTACTCCTGTTGGTGGTGGAGGTTTAATTGCGGGAACAGCTATTGCTGCGGAAAACTTTGGTAAAAATTGTAAAGTAATCGGTGGAGAACCTTTTGAAGCAGATGATGCCTATCGTTCGTTAGAAAGTGGAAAAATAGAATCTAACATTACAACAAATACAATTGCAGATGGTTTGAAAACAGAATTAGGTGATATTAATTTTCCCATCATCCAAAAAGGTGTAGAAAAAATAATACGTGTAACAGAACAAGAAATAATTGCAGCAATGAAATTAATTTGGGAACGTTTAAAAATTGTTTGCGAACCTTCTTCTGCTGTGGCTTTAGCTGCATTAATCAAAGAAAAAGAAAGTTATAAAAATATGAATATAGGAATAATCGTTTCTGGTGGAAATGTCAATTTAGACACTTTGCCTTTTTAAAAATCTTTCTATAAATAATAAAAAAATAAACCCCTAAAACATAAATTTTAGGGGTTTGGTATTGTAAAAATATTCTATTAAATCGAATAATTACGATGTCCAAAAATTGAACTTCCTATACGAACCATTGTGCTGCCTTCTTCTATCGCAATTTGATAATCTCCTGACATTCCCATTGATAAAATAGTTAGATTTTCGAAATTATTTTTCAACGAATCAAAGTTAGATTTTAAAGAACGAAACTCTTCTCGAATTTGATTTTCATCTTCCGTAAACGTTGCCATTCCCATCAATCCAACTACGTGAACATTTGGTAAATGTTGAATTTCTTCTTGCATAATTTGTTGAATTTCTTCTTGATCTAAACCAAATTTAGTTTCTTCATCTGCTATAAATTGTTGCAACAATACATTAATTACGCGATTATTTTTTTCGGCTTGTTTGTGAATTTCTTTCAACAATTTTAGACTATCAACTCCATGAATTAAATGCACAAAAGGCGCCATATACTTCACTTTGTTGGTTTGTACATGTCCAATCATATGCCAACGAATATCCTTTGGAAGAATTTCGTATTTATCGCACATTTCTTGAATTTTGTTTTCTCCAAAATCTCGCATTCCAGCCGCATAAGCTTCTTGCAAATCCTCCACAGGTTTTGTCTTAGAAACCGCTACCAATGTCACATGAGCAGGAATTGTAGCTTCGATTGTTTTTAAATTTTCTTGAATACTCATTTTTTATTCTTTCAAATCGAATACAGCAAAACCGCTTAAAGGTTTTGGTTCGATATATGTACTTTTTGGAGGCATTTTAAGCCCTAAATCTGCAATCAATTGCAAATCCTTCACATCCACTGGATAGAAAGCAAAAGCTGCAATATAATCGTGATGATCAACCTTGTTTTTAAGTGCTTCCACTCCTTCTCTATTACGCGTTCCACATTCGTAATGAACACGTTTATCCTTTTTAGAATCTTGAATATTAAGAATTGGTTTCATCACATTTTCTTCGAAAATATACGTATCCAACTCGCTTAATCCTTCGGTTGTCAATAAGTTATTTTTGACATATAAACTATAAAATTGACCATCTAAATACATCACAATATGATGTTTTTTTGTTGGCACAACTAATTCATCAACTTTCGGAATAATTTCAAAATCAACTTCTAAAGCAGTTAAAAACGCTTCTGGAGTTAAGCCATTTAAATCTTTAATTAATCGATTATAATCATTGATAATCAAATCTTCATTCGAAACTAAAAGTGCTAACGTATAATTAAACGCTTCATCACCATAGACTTCATCTTTCGAATTTTCAACCGCAAATTTTGTGTATCGTTCCGAACTTTCCATACGATGATGTCCATCAGCAATATACAATTCGTCCAATTTCTCGATCGAATCTTTTAATTGTTTTAAATTCAATCGATTATCAACTCTCCATAATAAATGTTGCGTTCCGTTTTCTTCTTCTATTTTCAGGATCGGCTTGCGTTTCATTTCCGTATCAATTAACAAATCTACACGTTGAGCAGGTTTATAAGTCAATAAAACAGGCTCCGCATGAAAGTGAGATTCCTTCAAATAATCAGCAAATAATTCCACACGACGTTCCAATGTTTCTTCATGCTTTTTAATTTTATTTTGACGATAATCATCAATATTCACCAAGCCCAAAAGTCCTTTTGTTTCGCGTCCATCAGGCTGTATCACTTGATAAATATAAAAAGAAGACTTGTCTTGCGTTAATATTTTTTTCGAAATAAAATCCTCGAAATTCTCGCGAACTTTTCTGAATTTCTCTTTCGGATCTTGAATCGTTTCGTCCCAAGTTGGCAAAATAATATGCAAAAAAGAGTTTTCTCTGTTATTGATATAATAATCCAATTCTTCTTTCGAATATTGATTAACGGCAAGCGTCACAAATTCTTGAGAAGTTTCTTCTGTAGGTCGAATTCCTTTGAATGGTTTAAATTGAGGCATTTTGAATAGTTTTAGATAGAATGAAACTCAAAATTATTTTCCGTAAATCTCAACGATTTGCGAAGCTAATTCAGTTCCAATTCTGTCCTGCGCTTCATTCGTAGAACCTGCAATATGAGGAGATAACGACAACGATTCGTTCATCAACAAGCCCATTTCTGGTGTTGGCTCATTCTCGAAAACATCTAATGCCGCACCTGCAACTTTACCATCTTCGATTGCATCAACTAACGCTTTTTCATCAACAACTCCTCCACGAGCCGTGTTAATTACAATCACGCCATCTTTCATTTTTTCAAATTCTTTCTCACCCAAAATATATCCCTCTTGCGCTGGAACGTGCAACGAAATGAAATCTGCTTTCGTAATTACTTCATCAAAATCAACAGAAGTGATTGTAAACGTTAATTTTTGACCATCAAAAAATTCTAATTCGATGTCACGTGTTGCAGGGAATTTATCATACACTAAAATATTCATTCCTAAACCAATCGCTTCACGAATCACTTCTACACCGATACGACCAAAACCGATCACACCCATTGTTTTCCCTCTCAATTCGATTGCTTTTGCATAAGCTTTTTTCAATCCATTGAAGTTAGAATCTCCTTCTAAAGGCATATTACGATTGGCTTGGTGCAAATTACGAACGATAGAAAACAAATGCGCAATCACAAATTCTGCTACCGATTGAGAAGAAGATGCTGGCGTATTAATCACCTGAATTCCTTTTTCGCGCGCATAAGCAACATCGATATTGTCCATACCAACTCCACCACGACCAATAATTTTAAGATTTGTCGCATCAATCAAAGGTTGACGAACTTTAGTCGCAGAACGTACTAAAAGTACTTCTATTCCGTTTTCGTTGATATAATTTTCTAATTGTTCTTGCGCTACGTGAGCAGTTATTACTTCGAAACCTTTTGCTTCTAAAGCTTCAATTCCTGCTTTAGAAATTCCGTCGTTTGCTAATATTTTCATGTTTTTATTGTAAAATGTAAATTGTAAAAAGTATTAAGTCTAGGTAGTACATAGTACCTAATACAAAAAGATTTATCCAAATTTTTGTTCAAATTGTTTCATTACTTCTACCAAAACTTGAACAGATTCTAATGGTAAAGCGTTGTACATTGACGCGCGGTATCCACCAACATCGCGGTGACCAGCTAAAGAAACAACTCCAGCTTCTTTTAACATTGCGTCAAAATCAGCTTTGAAATCTTCGTTATTTAAGACAAAAGTAGCATTCATTTGAGAACGGTCTTCTGTTGCAGCAGTTCCTGTAAATAATCCGTTACGATCAATTTCAGCATACATTGCATCCGCTTTTGCAGTATTAATTTTTGCAATCGCTTCTACTCCTCCTTGCTCTTTTAACCATTGTAAATTTAACATGACACCGTAAATTGCAATTACTGGCCAAGTGTTAAACGATGATTCTTTTTTGATATGTGTTTCGTAGTTTAAATAATCAGGAATATTACGCCCTGTTTTACCTAATAAATCTTTTTGAACGATTGCAACGGCAGAACCTGCAGGTCCCATATTTTTTTGAGCTCCAGCATAGATTACTCCAAATTTAGAAACATCAATTGTGCGAGATAAAATATCCGAAGACATATCGCAAACTATTGGAACTGGAGAGTTTGGAAACTCTTTCATTTGTGTTCCAAAAATAGTATTGTTTGATGTGCAGTGAAAATAATCTACATCTGAAGGAACAGTGTATCCTTTTGGAATATAATTATAGTTTTGATCTTTTGAAGAAGCTATAACTTCAATTTCTCCGAAACGCTTCGCTTCTTTGATAGCATTTTCTGCCCATTTTCCTGTTTGTGTATAAGCTGCTTTTCCGCCTTCTTTCAATAAATTGTAAGCTACAGTAGGAAATTGCAATGAAGCTCCGCCTTGCATAAAAACTACGTCATGCGTTTCTGGAACATTCATCAATTCTTTTACCAACGCTCTTGCTGTATCAATCACTTCTACCGCATCTTTGCGACGGTGAGAAATTTCTAAAATTGATGTTCCTGAATTGTTGAAATCTAAACAAGCTTGAGCCATTTTGTCAAAAACAACTTGCGGTAAAATGCATGGTCCTGCACTAAAATTGTGAATTTTCATAATTAAAATTGTTGTGTGTTTGTGTGTTTAATTTGTAAACAAATATAGTAAATCAAATGTGGAAAGAAGGGAATAATTACTTAACTTTTGAACAGAATACAAACAAAAAACCCTAAACTTATTCAGTTTAGGGTTTTTCTATTATTTGATTGAATATTTATTTTAGTATTGAACAAAATCAACATTCAATTCTTCTGCTTTGCGTTTGTAATATCCGTCAGCTAATTTATCTTTAATCTCAGCAAATGAGTTTAACGTATATTCGATGTGCTCGTCTTCGTGAGCAGCAGTTGGGATAATACGGAAAATAATCATTCCTTTTGGAATAACTGGATAAACTACTACAGAAACGAAAATACCATATTCTTCGCGCATTTCTTTCGCTAACACAGTCGCTTCGATAGGAGAACCATTCAATACGATTGGTGTAACACACGTGTTAGAACCTCCAATATCAAATCCTCTTTCTTCTAATCCTTTCTGAATTTTTTCTACATTGTGCCATAACTTATCTTTAAGTTCTGGTTGAGAACGTAACAATTCAAGACGTTTTAAACCTCCGATTACCATTGGCATGGTCAATGATTTAGCGAAAATTTGAGAACGTAAATTATATTTTAAAATACGGATAATATCTTTGTTACCAGCGATAAATGCTCCGAAACCTGCCATAGATTTTGCGAAAGTTGAGAAATAGATATCAATCTTATCTTGACAACCTTGCTCCTCTCCAGCTCCAGCTCCAGTTTTACCTAAAGTACCAAAACCATGTGCATCGTCTACCAATAAACGGAATTTGTATTCGTCTTTGTAAGCTGCAATCTCTTTCAAGATTCCTTGTTTACCTGTCATTCCGAAAACACCTTCTGTAATCACTAAAATTCCACCGCCTTGTTTGTCAGCTAATTTACGTGCACGAATAATTGTTTTTTCGAAACTCTCAATATTATTGTGTTGATAAATAAAACGTTTACCAAAGTGTAAACGAACACCATCAACAATACAAGCATGACATTCAGCATCATAAACGATTACATCATTTTTAGATACTAAAGCATCAATTGTAGATACCATACCTTGGTACCCGAAATTCATTAAATAAGCAGATTCTTTTTGAACGAAATCAGCCAATTCTTGCTCTAATTGAGCGTGATAATCTGTTTGACCAGACATTGCACGAGCTCCCATTGGATAAGCCATACCATATTGTGCCGCAGCATCAGCATCCGCTTTACGAACTTCTGGGTGATTAGCTAAACCTAAGTAGTTATTGATTGACCAAGTAATTACTTTTTTACCTTGGAATTCCATTACGGGTCCAATTTCTCCTTTTAACTGTGGAAAAACATAATAACCTTCACCATAATCAGCGAATTGACCTAATGGTCCAGGGTTCTGTTTTAAACGTTCAAAAATGTCCATTTTATTATAGTTTAATTTTTTATTAATTGAAAAAAAGTAGAAAGTGAACGAACACTACCTACTTTAAATATTTAATTTTTACAAATATACGTATTATTTGATTCTTTCGACTGTTGCTCGAGCTTCTAAACCATTGAGTCTGCTATTTGTAAAGCCTTGCTCTGCCATCCAATCATCACTAAAGACTTTTGTCATATAACGTGATCCGTGGTCTGGATACAAAATTACAACTAAAGAATTTTCGTCAAATTCTCCAGCTTCAGCCAATTGTTTATATGCTTGTGTAGCAGCACCAGAAGTATATCCTGCCATAATTCCTTCTTTCAAAGCAATTTCTCTTGTACGATAAGCAGCTTCTTCGTCTGTCACTTTGATAAAAGAATCAACCATTTCAAAATCTAAAGCTCCAGGAACCAAATTTTTTCCCATTCCTTCGATTCTGTATGGATAGATATCATTTTGATCAATTTTACCAGTTTCGTGATAACCTTTCAAGATCGATCCATAAGCATCAACTCCGATGATTTTCACATCTGGGTTTTGCTCTTTTATATAACGTGCACTACCTGTCAAAGTTCCTCCTGTACCTGTACAACCGATTAGGTGAGTAATTTTACCCTCTGTTTGATTCCAGATTTCAGGACCTGTTGTTAAATAGTGAGCTTCTGTATTCCCTTGATTAAAATATTGATTAATATAAAGAGAATTTGGCGTTTCCGCAGCAATACGTTTTGCTACTTCGTAATATGATCTTGGATCATCAGCAGGTACGTTCGCAGGACACAAAAATACTTTTGCTCCCATCGCTTTCAAGAATGAAATCTTTTCTGCCTTTGTTTTATCCGATACCGCTAAGATACATTTGTATCCTTTTACGATAGCTACCATAGCTACAGCAAATCCAGTGTTACCTGAAGTTGTTTCTACAATCGTAGCACCAGGTTTTAATAGACCATTTTTTTCAGCCTCTTCTATAATATGTAAAGCTATTCTGTCTTTTGTTGAATGTCCAGGATTGTAACATTCTAACTTTGCATAAACTTCGCCTGGAATGTCTTGGTTAATTCTGTTTAACTGAACTAATGGAGTATCTCCAATTAACTCTAAAACGTTTTTATATTTACCAGTCATTTCACAAATATTCTTTTCTAACAAAAAGCAAAATTAAGGATTTTTTAATTAATTGTTAAAAGATTAACACGTAAAATTAATCATATTACAATTTTAACCTAAAATTCTTATGATTTACTCGTTATTAAATTAGTTATTATTTAAATTAAAAATATGTTCTAAAATTCTTTTATCAGCAGGTGTAAAAGCAATTTTTCTTCGCTTCATCATTCGTTCTGCGGCTTCGCAAGCACGATCTAAATTATAAACTGGGGCATCCGAATTCCCTCCCCAACTATAATGTTTTATAACATTTGGAGGAAAACCTGCCTGAAAAATGTTGGCACAAACTCCAACAACTGTACCAGTATTTATTTGTGTATTTATAGCTGCTTTCCCATGATCGCCCATAATTACACCACAAAACTGTAAACCTGTTTTTACAAATCGTTGTTCTCTGTAACTCCAAATTTTTACAATGTCGTAATTATTTTTTAGGTTCGAATTATTTGTTCCAGCACCTAAATTACACCATTCGCCAAGAACAGAATTTCCTAAATACCCATCATGTCCTTTGTTTGTATAACCAATTAAGATAACATTACTCAACTCACCACAAACCTTACTATAAGGACCTATTGTAGTTCCTGGGTAAATTTTCGCACCCATTTTTACCGTTGCGTGTTCACACAAAGCTAATCCGCCACGAATCATAGAACCTTCCATAATTTCGGCATCTTTTCCAATATAAATTGGACCTTCTGATGCATTCAAAATAGAAAATTCAACTTTCGCACCTTCTTCAATAAATATTTTTTCGGGAGCTAAAACTTGGTTGGTTGCTGATATTGGTTGAGAAGTTCTTCCTTTTGTAACCAAATCAAAATCAAATTCAATTGCTTGAAAATTGTATGTAAACATATCCCAAGAATGTTGTAGATGTATTACTTCATCTTCTAATTGAATAATGTCTGATGTGATTTTTGGAGTTTCTTCAGTTGATTTAACTGCTACAAGTTGATTGTCAAAAAGTAGGGTTTGGTTTGGTTTTAAATTCTTTATCGCTTCAATTAATTTTTCATTCGGAAAAAAAGTTGGGTTGATAAATGTATTTTCTGTTTGAAGTTTAGCAGGAAATTTTTCTTGCAAATAAGGTTTCGTTTGATAAGAAACCTCTGTATTTAGTATTTTTTCCCAACGTTCTGCAAAACTCAATATTCCCATTCTAAGGGCAGCTACAGGTCTTGTAAATGTTAGGGGCAAAAAATCTTCCCATTCTTCGCCATCAAAAAGAACTATGTTCATTGATCTATGAATTTGTGCAAATTTAAAAATAATTATTTTATAAGTCGATAATATCAATATAGATTCTATCAACAGCTCTCCTAAAATAAATCATTCAAAATATTTGGTTGATGTAAAAAGGTCGTCGTAATTTTAGGCACATTTTAAAAACATTTTTCATTTTGAAATCAGCTCCGATTCATTTTGGTTCAATCGCATATATATTAGACGATTACCTTGCAAATAACACTTTTTCTTCTATCTTCTTTTTGGTAGATGAGAACACTCATGTGCATTGTTTACCGCTATTATTAGCCGATTTGGACAATATTTCTGCTTACGAAATCCTTGAAATTGACTCTGGAGAAGAAAATAAAAACATCGATACTGTAACTAATCTTTGGTTAGCGTTGAGCGAATTGGGTGCAGATCGTCATTCATTAGTTATTAATGTTGGTGGTGGAGTTTTAACGGATATGGGAGGTTTTATGGCCTCTACTTTCAAGCGTGGAATCAAATTTATTAACATTCCAACTACGTTATTATCGCAAGTCGATGCTTCTGCTGGCGGAAAAAATGGAATTGATTTGGAAGGAATGAAAAACATGATCGGGACATTTACACAGCCAGAAATGGTGTTAGTTGATCCTAAATTTTTGTTGACATTAGAGCAACGTCAAGTAAAATCTGGTTTGGCAGAAATGTTGAAACATGGTTTAATCAAAAATCGTGATCATTGGGATAATTTGGTACAATTACCTTCGCACGATGCCGAAGCTTTGGCCCCTTTTATCATGGATTCTATTCATATCAAAGAAAATGTAGTTGACAATGATCCGTATGAAAAAGGTGAACGCAAAATTTTAAATTTTGGTCATACAATTGGTCATGCTATCGAAAGTGAATCCTTAGAAACTGATTTTCCACTTTTACATGGTGAAGCAATTGTAATCGGAATGATTATTGAAACGTTCCTTAGTTATGATCAAGAATTAATTTCTAAAGCTGATGTAGAAGAAGTTTGTGAAAGTTTTTCGTCAATGTATGCTTTAAATACAATTGATATGAAAATTTTTCCGAACTTAATGGAATGGATGAAACACGACAAAAAAAATCAAAACAATTCTATCAACTTTAGCTTGATCAACAAGATTGGAAATTGTCGTTATGATGTAGTTTGTACTGAAGAAGAAATCAGACAAGCTTTTGAAAAATATAATCAATGGATTGCCTAAAAAAATATACTTCTTTTTTTGTTGTTGGATTAATATTGAGCCTTATGGTTGCTTGTACATCTCAACACAAGAAAGAAGATGCTAAAGTAGAACAACCTTCAAACACTGTTGCGATGAACGAAAAACCTGAATTCAATATCAATAAATCAGATGAAGAATGGAAAAAAGAGCTTTCTTCTGAAGAATATTACGTTTTAAGAGAAGCTGGTACAGAGCGTCCTTTTACAGGAAAATTCAACATGCATTTCGAGAACGGAATTTACACGTGTAATGCATGTGGAGAAGAATTGTTTTCTTCTTCTTCTAAATTTGACGGACATTGTGGTTGGCCAAGTTTCGACAAAGAAATTAAAGAAGGTAAAATCGTAGAACGCGTAGACACTTCGCACGGAATGAAGAGAACAGAAATTCTTTGCGGAAATTGCGGAAGCCACTTAGGACACGTTTTTGATGACGGACCTACTGAAACTGGTTTACGTTATTGTGTAAATTCGCTTTCGTTAGATTTCAAACTTGTAAAATAAAATCAAAAAGCTGTTTCGACAGCTTTTTTAATGCAAAAATACTTTATGAAAATACTTCGTATCATTATCGTTCTTATCTTATTGTTATTAATTTATAACGGTGTTTACAATTACAATTTAATGGTGAATATAAGAACAACCGATCGTCCGATTAATCCGTTGCGTTATATCTTTTTCGGTTTTTATTTCTTTTTAATTCTATTGAATTTGATTGAATATATTCGAGGAAAATTTACATACGGATCATTCAAAAAAGTAATTTATTATTTGATTTTCGCTGGATATTTAGCATGTATTTTCATGTTCAAATACAACGATTATCACATTCCTGGCTTACCACTTTTGGGTTATTTCACATTGGTCGGAACTACCTTATTTATGTTGAGTCAAATCATCAAAAACAAACCACCATATAAACGCGTAAAAAAATAATTTTTCGAAATGAGTTTGGTTTCGAATAGAATTACGTTCAAACAAATTAATCAATTAGCGATTCCTGCTATTTTTTCGGGAATTGCCGAATCTCTTATTACCTTAACCGATATTGCGATGGTGGGTAATGTAAAAGAATATTCGGTTGAAGCAATTGCTGCGACTGGTTTAGTTGGTTCTTTTCTTTCAGGAATTATCTGGATTGTTGCCCAAACCAAAACCTCTATTTCGTCTTTGGTTTCGCAAAGTTTTGGTGCAAATAAATTGGAAAGTCTCAAAACTTTAGTTCCGCAAGCGTTGTATTTCAATCTATTTTTGAGTTTACTTATTTTTGTTCCAACGTATTTTTTTGCACAAAATCTATTCGAATTGTACAATGCAAAAGATTTGGTTCTTCAATTTTCAGTAGATTATTACAAAATCAGAGCATTTGGTTTTCCATTAACACTTATTTCGCTCACTCTTTTTGGAGCATTTAGAGGAATGCAAAACACCGTTTGGGCAATGAAATGTAGTTTAACAGCTGCATTTGTTCATGTCTTTTTAGACTATATTCTAATCTTTGGAGTAAATGGGATAATTCCCGCTTATCATATTAAAGGCGCTGCTTATGCAAGTTTGATTGCACAATTGATTATGGTAATTATGGCGTTTTACTACTATTTCACGAAAACTTCATTTGGATTAAATCCAGGAAAAACCATTCATCCACTTTTTAAGAAATATATCAACTTAAGTTTCAATTTTATTTTACGAACAGCTTCGTTGAATGTTGCATTTTTTCTTGCGAATTCTTACGCCACCGATTACGGAAAAAATTATATCGCCGCGCAAAGTATTTTGATGAATATTTGGTTGTTCTTTTCATTCTTTATTGACGGATATGCAGGTGCTGGAAACGCGATGGCAGGTCGTTTACAAGGCGAACGAAACTATCCTAAACTTTGGATTTTAAGCAAAGATATTTCCAAATATTCAGTTTTAATTGCGTGTATTTTAATTGCGATTTGTTTCATTTTTTATAATCAAATTGGGCAAATTTTCAATCAAGATCCAAATGTTTTGATCATTTTCAATTCTGTATTTTGGATGGTTTTATTAATGCAACCAATCAACACATTGGCTTATATTTTTGATGGATTTTTCAAGGGAATGGGCGATGCAAAACTCTTGCGAAACAACTTAATTATCGCAACATTTCTTGGGTTTCTACCAACCATTTATCTTGCAGATTACTTTGGTTTAAATATTTATGGAATTTGGATTGCATTTGGAATTTGGATGTTTTTACGCAGTTTTCCATTGATGTATATTTTTAGAAAACGAGTTTTTGAATCGAATTAGATCTATTATTCAAGCACTTCAATCTATTTTTTTAGATAAATGCAACATTCATTTATTTTTTGCGTCATTTATAGTATATTATTAAAACTATAAAAATGAAGCAACTATTAAAATTTACTTTCTCTTTATTCTTAATTTCAAATTTTGCATTCAGTCAAAATACAATAAAAATGACTTATAAATACGGAAGCAATAATAATGAAATTCAAGATATCATTGATTTTGAAAATATTTATATCGAAACTTTAAGTTTTGAGGGAGATTTACTAAACGGAAAAAATTATCAAATTAATCTTGAAGAATATAAAAAAGGTAAATTAACTACTAAAAAGTTACTTTTTGACTCGTCAGAATCAGATTATTTCAAGATTAATTCAAATTCATTATCATTAAAATTCTTTTTCAAAATGAGTGATGGAAAACTTAAAACATATATTAGAAGCCATCTTTTTGGAACAAAAAAATCTTATTTCATTCTTATGAATGATTCAGATAAATATGCTTTAAAAGATTTTTTTGGAGAGAAAAAAGAAATAACAATCAATCCAAATAAGAAAAATGCAATATTTGCTATTCTCACTCCAACAATTCATCCAGATGGTTCGGGTTCATATTGTGAAGTTGCTCAATCAGATATTGCACCAGAAAAATTGGGCGAACATTTCAAAATTCCACATTATTTTTTAGTTACAATTAATTTTAAATAAATAGCATTAAAAAAATCCAACTCTTCACAAAGTTGGATTTTTTTATTTCATCTAAACTCTACTTTTTTTTAAGATGTAGAAATAGAAGCTTATTAAATTTTTCCGTTGAAATATGTCCTAGACATTTAATGGAAAAATCATCGCGAATATAATTCATAAATCTTTAGAATTAGCCAAGATTTAAAAATCAATATCCCAAATTCCTACTACTCTTTCTAAATCAATAAGACCTGAAGCACAGTTATAAAGAGTTTCCAAATATTGATTTTGAGTTTCATTATAAGTACGCTGAGCATCTAAAACCTCTAACAAAGACGAATTTCCTCTTTTGTAACTGTATTTTTTAGCCTCTAATATTAAATTCGCGTTTTTTAATATTTCAATATCAAATTGTTTCAACTGCTTTTTATAACCTTCATACAACTCATATGCTTCTTTTACTTGAGATTTAATCTCTAATTCTGTTTGTTTATAATTTAGCTCCTCTTGTTTAAATTGCATTTTAGCAACCTTCAATTCATTATTATATTTATTCGAAAATTTCAATGGAATACTTATTCCTCCTTTAATTTGTGTGAACTGAGGAGTTTCTGCTTCCAAATTTCTAACAGCTGTTGAATGCTCTAATCCTAAAATCAATCCCAAATCTATTGCACGATTTGCTTTAGCTAACTCAATCATTCTTTGACTAACATCTTTACTTTGCAAGGCAACTAATAAATCTGTTCGATTACTTAAGGCCATTTCAGTCAAATTGATTAAATCAAAATCACGTTGAAACGTTTTCAAATCTCCTACTGTAGAAAATAAATCTGCATATTGATCGATTCCCATAAAAGTTGATAATCGAATTTTTGATGTAGCAAAATCTGTTTCTGCTTGTATTATTTCATTTTTTAATGACTGAGTTTCTAATCGACTTTGTCTTGCATCAGTTTCAGAAATCTCTCCTAATTTGAATCTTATTTCATCCGAATTTGCTAACTGATTCATCATGTTATAAGAATTCTCTTTTACATTCAACATTTCTTTCTGATAGATTGTTTGAAGAAATCCTAACGTTGCGTCTGCTTTTAAATTTTTGAAATAATCTAAAAGAATTAATTTCGTTAATTCAAATTCACTTTTAGCTAAATTAATTCGAGCTTTTCTTTTTCCTCCTAATTCTAAAACCCATCCAACTTCCGCTGAATATCCAAGTCCCATTTTTCTTTTGGCTTCTCCATTATCAAAATATTCAAATTGAAGTTCGGGATCCGCAAATGCTTTTGCACTTAAAATTTCTGTTTCGGCAATATCTACATTAAAGCGCTCTGCTGTATAAGAAATATTGTTCGCTTGAACTGTTTCTATAAATTTTTTATAATCTAATTCGCTTTCATTTGTTGTTTGAGCAATTAATTTAGTATTTACTATAAATAAACTACACACAACTAATAACCAATATTTTTTCATTTTAATCTTGTTTTTGATTAACTGATTTTTCTACTGAATCTTTTCCCCATTTCTTTTCGATCATATAATACAAAGCTGGAAGGGCAAAAAGTGTAATGATTGTTGAAAATAATAATCCGTATACGATAACAGTTGCTAATGGACGTTGAACATCTGATCCTATTCCTGTTGCTAATGAAGCTGGTAATAATCCTAGAATCGCAACTGTAGCTGTCATCAAAACAGGTCTGAAACGATTTTTTGTACCTTCTATAACAGCTTGAGAAAGTTCCATTCCTTTATTTTTCAGTAAATTGATTTGAGAAATCATAATCACTCCATTCTGAATTGCAACTCCAAATAATGCAATAAAACCAACTGCTGAAGATACATTCAACGTCATTCCTCTTACATTTAAAGCTAACATTCCACCGAATATCGACAAAGGAATAATTCCTATTAAAAGCAAAGCTTGTCTCAATTTACCGAATGCTGCATATAAAAGTATAAACATGACTAATATTGCAATTGGAATAATAACTGAAAGTCTTTTATAAGCTCTGTCTTGATTTTCAAACTGTCCACTCCATTTAATATGATATTGACTATGGTCATAATCAATATTTTGTTCTATTTTATTTTGGGCTTCTTTTAGGAAAGAACTTAAATCGCGGTCTCTCAAATTCAGTTTTATTGTCAAATGACGTTTATTCATTTCACGTGTAATTGTACTTTCTCCTGTATTTAGTTTTACATCCGCAACTTGCGCTAATGGTATTTTTACACCATCTACATTTGTCAAAGTTAATTGTCTTATTTTTTCTGGTGTATTTCTACTATCTTCTTTATATCTACAAGTAAAATCATATACTCTATCATCTGAAAATATTTGAGAAATAGCTTTTCCTCCAATTGCGACTTCTATTAATTCTGAAACATCAGAAACATTCAATCCATATTGTGCAATTTTATCTCGATTAGCATGAATTTGAAGTTGAGGTAAAGGCGGTTCTTGATCTATTGATACATCAACAGCACCTTTTACCATTTTTAATTCTTTCATGATATTCTCAGTTATTTTGCGTGTTTCAGTAAAATCTTTCCCATATATTTTTACAGCCAACTCACTATGTGCTCCTGATATTTTATCCATAACGCCATCAATCATTGGTTGAGAAAAACCAACTGTATATCCTGGCATACTAGCATACTCTGATTCTAATTCTCGAATTAAATCATTCTTAGTTTTTCCACTAGGCCATTCTTTATATGGTTTCAGTCCTATTGAAACTTCAAAATGAGATGCTGTCCATGGATCTGTTCCATCATCATTTCTACCAGCTTGAACCATTACATAAGTAACTTCGTCATATTTCATTGTATGTTCTCTCAATACATCGCTCATTTCCTTTGACTTCTCTACCGATAATCCTGGAGGTAATTCTACTTGTAACCAAATAGAACCTTCGTCTAATGTTGGTAAAAAATCTTTTCCAACAGAAATAGATAATACTGTTGCACTAGCAAGAACTATAAGTAATGGTAGAATAACTTTTTTGGGTGTAGCAACTATTTTCTTGATAACCTTTGAATAAGAATTCGTCAGCTTTTCCAACCATTTATTATGATAAATTTTTCTTGGCTTTTTATACATTACAAATGCTAATCCTGGGATTAATAAAAGAGCAACTGATAAAGCTCCAAGTAATGCATAACCAACAGTAAAAGCCATCGGAGTAAAAAGTTTACGTTCTACTCTTTCAAAAGCGAACAATGGTAAATAAGCTGTTATAATAATTAGTGTTGCAAAAAATATTGGTTTTGCTACTTGTTTTGCAACCGTTGAAATAGTTTTCTCCTTTAATTCTTCTTTTGGATTTTCTTCTCTTTTTTTCAAAACGGTTTCCATCATCACAATAGCTCCATCTACAATAATTCCGAAATCTATAGCTCCTAACGAAAGTAGATTAGCTGGAATAGATGTAAAATGCATTAATATAAATGCAATAAGCAATGAAATAGGAATTGTTATAGCTACTAGAAGAGCTCCTCTCCAACTTCCAAGAAATACAATAAGTACAATAACGACTAAACAAATACCTTCCATTAATGTGTATGAAACAGTATTAAGTGTTGTATCGACTAAATCTGTACGATCTAAAAATGCATGTATTTTTACATCTTTTGGCAACAAATCATTATTCAATTCATCTACAGCTTCATGAATACCTTCTAAAACTACAGAAGTATCTTCTCCTTTTAACAATAAAACTATCCCTTCAATTCCGTCACTATGATTTCGGTTTTTATCGCTATAGCCTAAAATTCCTTTTCGTTCTAAGTTTCCATATTTTAATTCGCCTATATCTGATAATAAAACAGGTACACCTTTTTCTGATTTAATAACAATCTTACCAAAATCTTCTAAATCTTTTACAAGACCTATTCCTCTAATCACATATCCTATATCTCCTTGAGGTAATGTACTTCCTCCTGCATTAATGTTGTTTTTTTCTATTGTTTCTACAACATCATTTAGCGATACATCATACTGAGTTAATTTATTTGGATCTATTTCTATTTGATATTGCGTTGTGATTCCTCCAAAATTTGTTACTTCTGCAACTCCTGAAACTTGATTAATTCTTGGTACAATAACAAAGCGTTGTAAATCTGTTAATTCTCTTAAACTCTTTGTGTCACTTTCAATAATATAACGAAATACTTCTCCAATAGGAGATGTTAAAGGATCTAATCCTGGTTCAGCTCCATACGGCAACTCAATATCATTCAATCGTTCTTGAATTCTCATACGAGCCCAATAGTCATCTACTCCATCTTTAAATACAATCGTAATTATAGATAATCCAAATGTACTTTTGCTACGCATAACATGCATACCTGGTAAACCATTTAGCTCTCTTTCTATTGGAATTGTTATTTGTTGTTCTACTTCTTCCGCAGCCAACCCAGGAACTTGAGTTACAACTTGTGAAGTTACATCTGCGATATCAGGATAAGCTTCGATAGATAATTGTTTCCAAGAATAATATCCAAAGAATGCAGCCAAAGAAAACAAAGCTACCATTAACCATTTTTTGGCAATCGCCATTTCTATTAGTTTATTCATCTCAATAGCTTATTTATTTTGCTCCCATTAAAAAGATACCTCCTTCAATCACTACTCTTTCTCCTACTTTTAAACCATCTGTAACACGAACAAAATCGTTATTTTCTGAAGTTCTAATTGCTTTTACTTTTGCTTTTCGATATTTTCTATCACCTATTTTCACAAAAACATATTGATTTTCATTTTCTTGAAAAACAGCTTTAGGAGGAAGAATTATCTCTTCTTTATCTAAACTATTCAATGTTACGTTAACATACATTCCTGGTTTTAAAACAAATTGATTATTATCCGTTTCTATAAGCACATCAACACTCCTCGTTTCTTCATTTAGCAATTGTCCTATATTAATTACTTTTCCTTCGAATATTTTTGATGGAAAAGCATCAACTGTAAATGTTATATGTTTTAACTCTTCTAAGAAACCTAAATTATGTTCTTTTACTTGTGCCGAAATCCATACCTTTGATAATTCTGCTACTGTAACTAAAGCTTCATGATCTTCTTTTATGAATTGTCCAACAACTAAATCACTGCTTACAACTCGTCCAGAAATAGGAGACCGAACAATTAAAGATTGCCCCATTCCTACTCTAGAAGATGAATTAAAAACTTTTAATGATGCAGCAGTTTGATCTGTTGCTATTTTCTTTAACTTATAATCTGTCTCAGCCTCCTCTAATTCTCTTTTTACACCTACAGCATGATTGTATAAATCTTTTTGACGTTTCAAATTCATTTCTGCTTGTTTTAACTCTTGTTGAGCTGAAAAATATTCTTGTTGAGCTGAAAAATATTCTGAAGATTTTATTTCAAAAATGGGAGAGCCTTTTTTCACATACTGTCCCAATGTGACGAAAGATTTTACTATGCGTCCTGCAAAAGGCGATGCTACCTGAGCAAATCGTTCAGGAATTGCTTTTACAACTCCTGTCGAACTTAACTCCGATTCTATCGTTTGAAGTTTTGTTGTTTCTAATTTCAATTTAGACTCTATTGGAGAATTTTCTGATAATTCTATTTCATTATTTACCCAATAAAAATCTGGATTATCAGTTTGCTCTGTTTTATTTTTACAACTATTCGTCAAAAACATTGTACTTCCTACTAAAAGCAGTATAAAATGATTTAATCTTGTTATTTTCATGAGATATTTTTTCTGTATATTCTTATTACTGTTTATTATTTTTACACTTCGTTACTTATAATTTCCCAACGAATTTTCTGGACATCTTTTTCAATTGTTAATCGACTTGCTATTTTTTCTAAAAGACTATCTTGTTGATTTAAAGCTGATATTTCTGCTGAAATCATTACAGAATCATTTATTAAATCATCATCACTTGAAAGAGACTTCATCATAAGATTTTCATTATTCTCTATTGATCGCATTAGTAATACTCTCAAATGATTTTCTACATCATTTCTACATTTTATTACCAATAAATATTCAGTATCCTTGTGGTTTTTATTTTTGAAAGAATAACGATAAATGTGATTGCTAATTGGTCTTAATAGTAGATGCGCTAACATTATAATTGAAGTAAGTATAACTGCTTCTATTGAAAGTCCTGAACCGACAAATAACCCAATTGCTGCTGAACACCAAATCGTAGCGGCAGTATTCAATCCTCTTACACTTAATCCATCTTTCATGATTACTCCAGCGCCTAAAAAACCTATTCCGCTGATAACATATGAAGCTATTCGTCCTACTGCATCACCTCCGATAGAATAAGACATTAATATAAACGCTGCTGAACCTACACATACTAAAGTATTTGTTCTTAATCCAGCACTTTTTTGACGATATTCTCGCTCTAAACCTATTGCAGCTCCTAATAGGAAAGCTAATCCTAGCTGCATTGTAAAATTCATTAAATTCATTTTTTTCCTTTTTAAAGACAAACCAAAATTTCAATTATCTTAAAAGCAATAAATGAATCATAGGTTTATTGTTCGACAAACTGGGAATCTGTTTCCATTCTTATTTTTTCTGGTGCAAATTTACAATACATCAAAAGCTACTGCTGTTAGAAACCCTTTAGAAGAATATTAGAATTTTATTAGAACAAAAAAAGCCTGCTAAATTGCAGGCTTCCATTATATTTTTTTAATGATTTAAGTTTTATTATGACTTCTTCAATACGATCTGAAAAATAGTTTCTTTTCCTTCTTCGGAATATAATTCTAAACGAGCATCATGTAAATCGACAATTTTCTTTGTCAGAGGTAATCCTATTCCTTGTCCTTGAATATTTTTATGTTTATCACTTCTAAAAAAAGGTTTAAAAATCAATGCTAATTCTTCTTGATCAATTTTATCTCCTTTATTAATAAAATTAATTTTCACGTCTTTATCATCAAAATCAACTTGAACAATACAACTATTATTAATTGAATATTTGCAAGCATTTTCTATTAAATTAGTAAAAGCAACCCTTAATAAATACTCATTTCCTATAACTGCAACTTCGTTTTCTTCTTCTGGTATTCTAATAAAATTTAAATCTACTTTATACTCTTTATTATTTTTTTGAATTTGTGCAACAGAATCTAAAAGTATTTCATCAATCCGAATCGTTTTAAAATTTATTTCCGAAGGATCATAACTTGCTTTTGCCATATCAAGCAAACTATTTGAAAGACGAACAATTCTTTTCGTATCATTCAATGCAAATTGGATTAACTGTTGATATTCTTCGTTAGTATGCTCTTTATCTACAGCCATTTCTAACTCTGTTATAATTGCCGCCAAAGGTGTACGAAGTTCATGCGCAATATTAGAAACAAAGTTTTTTTGTGCATCAAAAGAGTTTTCTAATCGTTGCAACATTTGATTAATTGTTGTTGTTAATTCTGCTAATTCATCTCCTTTTGACTTCAATTCAATTCTCAAATCTAAATTCGAAGCAGAGATTTGTTTAGCTTTATTTGTTATTTCTTTAACTGGATTGATTGCTTTATTAGTAAAAAAGAAAGCAGACAAAATAATTAATAACAAAGAAAAAATATAAATCAGTATGATATTTTTCAATAAATTATTCATTTTACTGTATCCATATTCGTCTAAAGCGGCCGCTGTTACAATGTAATGATTGCCATCTACAACATAATTCATTCCAACCACTTGCCATTTATCTTGATAAAAAATTACAAATCCTTTTTGTTGTATTTCATCAAATAATTCGTCAGTTTCTTTTACAAAATCTATTTCAACTGCATCATGATAAAGTAGTTTTTTGTTTTGATTATAAACCGCAACTTCTACTTCATTGATTGTTTGTCTATTATTATGATAAATATTATGTAAAACTTCTGAAGGAACTTTAGCTTTAAGAAAAAGATTTGATTTTGTAATTGCTTCTTTTTTCAATAATTCAAAAAACTCTTTTTCTCTATCTTTTTTAGCTGAATAATAAATAATAAAAGCAAAAAAGAAAAGTATTGCAGCTGTAAGCAAAGTGAATAAAATAGTCAGTCTAACTCTTATTTTCATCTTTTTTAAATATAAATCCCTGACCTGTTTTTGTGTGAATTAGTTTTGTAGAAAAATGTTTATCTATTTTATTTCTTAAATAATTTATATAAACATCAATAAAATTAGTTCCTGTATCAAAATGTGTGTCCCAAACATTTTCTGCAATTTCATTTCTAGACAAAACTCGTTCTTTGTTTTCTAACATATATTGAAGCAATCGAAATTCTTTAGGAGTTAAATCAATTTCTTTTTCTTCTCTTTTTATAATTTTAGTATGAAGATTCATCTCTAAAGTATCATATTTTAATAAAAAGGATTGTGAATTATGATTAAAATTTCTTTTTGATAAAACCCCTATTCTAGCAACAAGTTCTCGCATTTCAAAAGGTTTCACCATATAATCATCTGCACCAGCATCAAATCCTTCTACTTTATCATCTGTTGTTCCAAGAGCTGTTAACATAATAATAGGAAGAAAAGGTTTCTGTTTTTTGATTTCTTGACAAAAATCTAATCCACTTAATTTAGGTAAAATTATGTCAGATACAATTAAATCATACTCTTCGCGAAGAGCTAATTTAAGTGCCATTTCACCATCATAAACTACAGTAACTTCGAATCCATTTTCTATTAATCCTCTTCGAATTAATTCAGACATTCTTTGATCATCTTCTACTACTAAAATATGCATACTACAAAAATAAGGTTTTAGTTTTAAGGATATTCCATTAATTTCAAATAAAAAAATCTGCATAAAAACTTATTTTTTTATGCAGATTATATCTTTTTTAAAGATTCTTATTACGTTTTTTTATGGCGTAGAAATAGAAGCTTGTTGAATTTTTCCGTTAAAATATTTCCAACCATTCAATCCAAAATCAACCAAATATTCGGCCATTTCATCTGGTTGTAAAGGCGCAATATATCCCGGAAACGCTTCTTCTAACATTTCTGTTTGCACCGCTCCTAACGCTACTGCGTTTATTCTTGGACCAAGTTCATTTAATTCTTCTGCTAACAATTCAGTCAAATTAACCGTTGCAGATTTTGAAGACGAATAAACAGACAAACCAGGAAATTTCACCGAACCTTGTACAGCTCCCATTGTCGAAATATTAACTACATGAGAAGATGTATCAAATTTTGGCATCAAAACTTGTATCAATCGGTATGGTGCCATAAAATTAATTTGCCAAGAAGTTAACAAATCCTCTTGTTGCATTTCTATAAATGGTTTGTTGATACAAACTCCCGCATTATTGTACAAAACATCTACTTTATTCCAAGATTCCACAGCTTTCAAAACATCTGAAATCTCATCAAAATTAGCCAAATCAACACCAATAAACTGATATTGATTTTCTTTTGCAAAAGCTGTTAATTCCTTCAATTTATCTACATTTCGAGAGACTGTCAACACTCGATTTCCTAATTCCAAATGTTGTTTTGCCAATTCAAAACCAATTCCTCTACTCGCTCCCGTTACAATTATATTTTTCATAGTGTTGTACAAAATTTACAATTTCTTCTATCGTTTCAAACTTTATTCCTTCAAAGATGATGTTATTTTCTGTGATTTCAATATGATTTTCCGCATTATTTTCTACAGAAATTCCATTTCGAATTAAGGCATTTTTCACCCAAAAAGCTAATTCCGAATTTCCTTTTACATCAATCGTTTTAAAAAATGATTTTTGTGTTGAAAAGCGATTATTTTTTTCATCATACGTTAAATTTTGATTGGATAATTTTTGAATAATTTGATGCTCAAAAGCCATTTGTTCTGGAATATTTTCAAAAAGGTTTCCATTTTCAATCCACCAAATTTTATCCGCTTTTTCCAATGCAAAATCAACTTCGTGTGTGATCATCAAAAACGATTTATCTGTTTTCAATTTTAATTCATTCAACAAATTGAAAATTCGATATTGATTCGCTAAATCTAAATTAGAAGTTGGTTCATCTAAAATCACCAATTTCGCATCTTGACACAACGCACGCGCAATCATCACCAATTGCAATTGACCTTCGCTAATTTCATTCACAAATTGATTTGCCAAATTCGAAATTCCAACCAATTCCAAAACCTCATCAATTAAGTTTTGTTCTTCAATAGAAATCTTTTTCAGAACCTTGTGATAAGGCAAACGTCCCATCGCAACCAATTCCGAAACTTTAATTTTTGGAACAATCGACAAACGTGGTAAAACAACTGCAATTTGCTGCGCAATTTCTTGAGAAGATAATTTTTTGATCGAATTATTTTCTAAATAAATTTCTCCATTCAGTGTTTTCTGAAAACCTAAAATCGAATTAATCAAGGTTGATTTTCCTGCACCATTTTTACCTAAAACAGCTATCAATTCATTCGAATTTATAGTCGCATTTATGGTTGAAACAATTTCTTTTGAACCATATCCAACCGAAACATTTTCTAATTTCAAAACGGTATTTTTCATCGCACTTCGTTTTTATTATTCAACAAAATACTAATGACAATTGGAGCTCCAAACAACGCTGTGATAATATTGATTGGTAAAGTTCCAAACGGAAAAACTTCGGTCAAAATCGAAAATAATAACATAAAAAATATACCTGAAACAAAAATCCATCGGTACAAAACTTTCAGATCTCCTGTTCGTAATAATGTTCTGCAAATATGTGGCACAGCCAATCCAATAAAACTAATCGGACCTGCAAAAGCAGTAGCTGACGCCGTTAATAATGCTGTCGAAACTAAAATCGTAAAACGTAATTTTTTGATATTAATTCCTAATGATTGTGCATATTTTTCGCCTAATAATAAGGCGGTAATTCCTCGTAAAGTAAATAATGAAACAATTATTCCACTCAAAACAAATAAACCAAAAACGCCTAATTGTTCCCACGATAAACCGCTCAACGAACCAAATCCCCAAACTAAATACGTTTTTATTTTATCGGAAGGAGCAAAATATTGCATCATGCCAATTAATGCGCCCGCTAAACCAGCAATCATAAATCCGATAATCACCAAAGATGCGGATGATTTAACACGAAATGATAACGAAATAACCAAAAATAACGCGATAATTGCGCCTAAAAATGATGCTATAATTGTAATCCAAGGATTGTTAAGAAATTCTTCTAAACCAATCATCGAAAAAAGAAAAATCACAATCGCAACGCCTAAACTTGCCATCGAAGTTATTCCCAAAACAGAAGGTTCTGCTAACGGATTTTTGAATAATTCTTGCATCAAAAAACCTGAAATTGGCAACGAAATACCAACCAATAAAGCAGTTAATGATTTTGGTAAACGAAAATTAAGCACAAGATTATGCAACATTTCATCTGAATGACCAGAAAAAACATTAAAAATTTCGGTGAAAGAAATCGAGACTTTTCCAACGCTTAAACTCAAAACAAAAAGTAAAAGTGTTAGAATTATTAAAACAAAAAATAGTGGTTTTTCTTTCATCAAGACAAAGATAGAAATTCTAATAATTTCTTAAAGTTTAATTATGAATTGGTTTTTATTGAAAATTAATGATTAGTTTCGTTTCATGAATTTTAGAAGTTTCGTTTTAATCATCTCTTCGATTTTTGTGCTACTTACGCCATGTAGCATCAAAGCTTCTATTCATACGATTTTACAAGTAGAAAATGTTCATCAAACAAAAACTTCTCAAGTCAAAATCAATCAAAATCATTCGAATTCGTGTACGATTGTTAAGTTTGAAACGATTAAAAAATCAACAAAAAATCATGATATTCCGAATTTCGATTTACCAAATTCATCTATTCATTTCATTGGGTTAGCACGTTCTTCATTAATCAAAGAAGATATTGATTCGAATGAAATTCAATCACCAAAAATACCTTTTTATCTGTTGTATAAGCAATTGAAATACTCGTTGATGTCTTAATTTTCCTTAATTAATTTAGACAACAATATTCAATCACTTATATAAAAATTCATGCAAAATAAATCTGTTTTATCAATGGGTAATGCTGTATTGGCGTTACGTTTAGTCATTGGTTGGACGTACTTTTCTGCCTTTTGGAGGCGTTTAATTTTAGAAAATAAACTCGATCCAGAAGCTACGGGTTATATTGGCGAAAAATTCAATCATTTTTTACCAAATGCCCTTTTCATCAAACCACTTATTCAATATTTAGTCGAAAATCCTGAAGCGTTGCTTTGGAATATGTGGATTTTCACCATCGTAGAAGGCATTGTTGGTTTACTTTTAATGCTTGGTTACAAAACCCGTCTCATGAGTATTGCTGTTTTCTTTTTGGCAATGGGAATTTTACTTGGCTCGGGCTGGATTGGCACAACTTGTTTGGACGAATGGCAAATTGGGGTTTTAGGATTAGCTGGAGGTTTTACGTTATTTCAGGCTGGTTCAGGAAAAATTTCGTTGGATTATTTTTTCAATAAAAATCAATTTATCAAACAAGAAAATAATTGGAATTCAATTTCAATCAAAAAATACAGACCTCATTTTATAGGTTTTAGTTTTTTTATTTTATTCGTTACTTTGTTTACAAATCAGGTTTTTCATGGTGGAGTTTACGGGACTTTGCACAATAAATCTGTCAAACCAAAAGTAGAAATCTCAAATTTGAAACAACATCAAAACAAGGTTTCGTTTGATGTAATGCGAATAGAAGGCGCTGATGTTTATGGCTCTTTTTTGATTCAAATTGATTTTCATAATCATCAAAATAAAATAATTAAAAGATTGGATATGAAAGAGTTATCAAATTTGAACAAACAACAAATTTCGAATTATTATGTAGCAAAAGTTACACCGCACAAACACAGTTTGGTGTTACCTTTGGGTGCGAAAGCAAATCTGAATTTTGATATTTCAGACAAAATTCACAAAGTAGTTTTAACCGATATAAGCGGATTACAATGGGAACAAACAATAACAAATTTATAGCAATGATCAAAAGAAATTATTCAACAATTATCATAGGCGCGCTGGCTTTGGTCTTACTTTTTGTGCCAGAAGCTAAAGCAATGATGCAACAAGGTTTAATGAAATTAGGCTTATTTGAACCGAAATTAGAAAAAGTTGAACCAACAACTCAACCAAAATCTGAAGCAAATTATACGTTCGAAATGGTGTATGCTGATGGAAAATCTGTCAACATGGAAGATTTGAAAGGTAAAGTTGTTTTCATGAATTTTTGGGCAACTTGGTGCCCTCCTTGTATTGCGGAAATGCCATCTATTCAAAAACTTTATGACAAAGTAAAAGATGACAAAGACATCGTTATTTTGACGGTTGAAGTAGAAGGAAAACGTGATAAAGTAGCGAAATTTATGGAACGTAAAAATTTATCGTTGCCTGTGGTTTATCCAAATTCAGCTATTCCAACTGAGTTTTTTAATGGTTCTTTACCAACAACTGTTATTTTGGACAAGAAAGGAAATATTGCACATACAACAATGGGAATGGCAGATTATTCTGGACAAGATATTGTTGATTTCTTGAATGAATTGAAAGCGATGAATTAATCTTTTAAGAATTATAAAAACATAAAAAAGCTTCGAGAAAATTCTCGAAGCTTTTTGTTTTGTACTATTTATATTTCTAATAAACCAATCGCAATCCTACGCCAAACCCCATATCACTATCGTAATGAGTTCTGATATGCATATTTCTATTTAAGATATAGCTCAATTCACCCATATATTCTTTGTCTGTATTCCACATAAAACCTGCTCGTACACGTTTTGAGATTGGAATATCTTCACGCATCAATTGCAAACGAACTTTTCCTGTATGATAAATTTCGGTTTGAAAATCAATCAACATTGGTAACTTATACACAAAACCTGTACTGAATAAACCTTTGTTACGATCGGTTTTTTGACCAAAAATATTCTTCTCTACATTTCCGTGTTCTGCTAACATTTTGTGTTGATTCCAATCAAATCCAACAAAAACTTGAAACCATTGATTTCGATCTATAAAACGTCCCAAATGTGTTTCAACTTCATAACCATGTTCTGGTTTGTAACCTATACTCCATTCCGAAGTCAATGCCCAACGTGCATCTTGCACCATCAACATACCATCTAACCCATTTGTTGCAAAATCATTTTCTGCCATTACATGCTTCATATTACTTTCCATTTGTAACATTTTATACGCATGTTTTTTGTTTGGTAAATTTGGATTTTGATAATCTCCAACTTCAAAAACGCGATTCATTCCGCCCATCATGTGGTACAAAATATGACAATGAAAAAACCAATCTCCTTCTGTATTCGCTTCAAATTCGATCACATTTGTTTCCATCGGCATAATATCCAACACATTTTTCAGCGGAGAATATTCACCATTTTTATTGATGACACGGAAATCGAAACCATGTAAATGCATCGGATGACGCATCATCGAATTGTTGTATAAGGTAATACGCAGAATTTCGCCTTTTTTGACTGGAATTTTATCCGATTCAGAAAATACTTTGTTATCCATACTCCACACATAACGATTCATATTTCCCGTTAATTCGAAACGCATTTCTTTTATTGGAGCATCTTTCGGAAGTGTTGTGTTTTCAGGAGATTTTAGCATTCCATAATTCAAAGTAGTGATGTTTGAGGATGTATTTCCATGCGAAGAATGATCCATTCCACTCATTTCTGAATGATTCATTTCTTGATGATTTTCTGCCAAATCTTTCTTTGATTTTTTGGATTTCTTTTTCGATTCGCCAGAAATTTCAGGATACATCACGGTATTCATATCCATTTGCTGCAAGCTCATTTTCATGCCTATATCGTTCATTGTTCCGTCCATATTCATCATGTCATTCATCATTTTCATACCTTCGAAATACTTCAATTTCGGAAGTGGTTCCATCAATTGTTTCTTTCCATCACCAATGAACAACGAAGCCGAACCCGTTCTGTCTTCTGAAGTTACTTGAAATTCATACGATAAACCACCTTCAGGAACTGTAACTACAACATCGTAGGTTTCGGAAACGCCAATAATCAAACGATCAACCTCCAAAGGTTCTACGTCGTTTCCATCATTTGCTACAACCATAATTTTTCCGCCCGCATAACGCAACCAAAAATAAGTCGACGCACCACCATTCGAAATACGTAAACGAACTTTATCACCTGCTTTGAATTGTTTCAGTTGACTTTCATTCTGAGCATTTATCAAGAATTTTTCGTAATAAACATCACTCACATCCATCGCCAACATACGTTTCCATTCGTTGGTCAATTTTGTTTTGAAATGCCCTTCTCGAATTGCTTCAGCATAACTTTGCGTTGAACCTTTTTTGATTCCCGCCCAGTCGTTTGCATTATGCAACATTCGCTGAATATTTTTTGGATTAAGATCTGTCCATTCACTCAACATTACAGGAATTGTAGGTAAATCATCAATTCCTTTTCGGAAAGTGGGATCATTTTTGCGTTTCTTCAAAATCATCGAACCATACATTCCTATTTGTTCTTGATACCCCGAATGACTATGGTACCAATGCGTCCCGTTCTGAATAATCGGAAATGAATACGTGTACGTTTCACCTGGTTTGATTCCCATTTGCGTCAACATCGGAACTCCATCTTCTTTATTTGGTAACCACACACCATGCCAATGCAAAGAAGTATCTTCATTCAATTTATTATGTACACGAATGACAGCCGTATCACCTTCCGTAAACTCCAAAGTTGGCATAGGAATTTGACCATTTACCGAAATCGCTCTTTTCTCTTTTCCTGAAAAATTAACAACGGTATCACGTACATATAAATCGTATTCCACACGTTTTTGTGCTTGTAAAGCAATCGCCGACGGAATAAAAAGTAAACAAAGTAATTTCCTCATGTGAATGATTTATTATAATTGACTAAACTTCTTATAATTCTCCTCATTTTCGAAATAATCAACATTTCCTTGTTGATCTTTCAAAACGATATACGCATCCGCTTTATCGATTTCCTTTCCTGTAAAAGGATCTTTCGCTATACGCGCAGTTTCATCATTCGGAATTCTTTCTACACACATATTGCAACATCCATAATACGTTTTTCCGTCATAAGGAACTTCAAACTGATCTTTGCCCATATACGCATTGTTCACCATACAAACTTGCTTATTCGGAACTTTATCTCCAACATTGTAAGCCATTGTTTGCGAAGGTTGCATCATATCTGACATCTGTTCTTCTTGAGCAGTAACTGTTGGTTCTTCTGTTTTATTTTGACAAGATGTTAATGCAAAAACACTTAATATTAAAACACCTAAAACTATCTTAAAATTCTTCATTTTCATTCAATTTTTTAATTACTATTTCAATGTTTCAACTGTGCTTCCGCATGTCAACATCATATTTCCGTAGAAAGGATTTTTAATAGCCGAATCTTTGCTCAACCAATTCGAACCGCCATTAAACATAGGACAATTTTGATAATAAACCGTGTAACCAAGATTTGCTTTTTGAGCTAATTTGTACATTGATTGTGATAATTTTGCAAAAGTTGAACGTTGTTTATCAATATTTTTTTCTTGAACTAATTGTTTCGAAGTTGCTTCTAAATCATTCAAAACTTCCATCCAAACCATATGCGATTCATGTGAAAATTTACCCATTTCTACAATAGAAATTGATTGAGAAAATACTGTAATTTGTTTTGAAATTTCACTTTCATTTGCTTTTACAAAAGCATCTTTCAACGAAAAGTAAGTATCAAAAACTTGTGACAATTGATTTTTTTGTTGAGAAGCTTCAGTTTGATTATGAGTAGGATGATCCATTTCTTGATGGTTCATCAACATTTTTTTATCCCGAGAATATTGACAATCTTTTTCCAATTTTGCATAAGCTTCATCAGGCGCCATATACTCTGAGTTATCAAAACCTGCTAGCGCAATATTTTTCAAGATTTCGTTCGAATTTGTTTTTGCTTTATTATATGAAATCGAAGCTGTTTGAGTCGTTGTGTCAAAATCTACTTTCGAAATTCGAGGTTGATTTCCTGCTTTTTCAATTAATTCTTTTGCATTTGCACAACTTCCTTTCACTTGAAATTGTTTGGTTTCTTGATTTTTAAATTGTGCATTTGCAGCAAAAGCAAGAAAACTTCCGATGATTAAAAAACTATACTTTTTCATGATTTTTAATTTAGATTTTATCAATTGGTCGACGCGTATGTTTGCTCAATTGCTTGAAAACAGACGGCGTCAAACCAGTTACTTTTTTGAATTGTGCACTAAGATGTGCCACACTCGAATAATTCAATTGAAACGCAATTTCACTCAACGATAATTCATCATAAATCATTAATTCTTTGACTTTTTCTATCTTTTGTTGAATAAAATATTTCTCAATTGTTTGCCCTTCCATTTCCGAAAAAAGATTCGAAATATATTTATAATCTAACTTCGTTTGTTCGCTCAAATAATCAGACAAATTGACTTTCAGTTCGTTATTTTCTTGATGAACCAATTGAATAATCAATGTTTTGATTTGTTCAATCAACTTGCTACGTTTATCATCGATTAATTCAAAACCAACTTCTTCCAATTCATTTCGAACCAATTCTAATTGATCAGAATTTATCGGATTTTTCAATTCAACTTCTCCCAATTCGATATGATTTGTTTCGATATTATTCATCTTCAAAATTCGTCCAACCACTACTTTACAGCGATGACAAACCATATTTTTTATAAATAATTTACTTGTATTGTCCATAATATATTCTTCGAAATTGAGCGATTTAATTCACTTAAATTTACAAAATCTTATGTTACAAATTTCGTACAACTTCATTTCAAAAGATTATACAATTTGCGAGATGATGTATATAATTTTCAGATTAATCATTTTTCATTAACCTATTCTTGATAAATGAATTACCAAAATCATCTGTTTTTTGAATATATTTGATAATAATAAAATCACTTAAAATGAAAGCTACCAAAACTCTAATATTTATTCTTACAATAAGTTTATGTTCTATTTTTTCATGTTCAAAAAAAGAAGAAATTACAAATACGAATAAACAAGTCAAAAATGAAATAGATCATAATTCTGATTCATTTAATATAGAAAACATTCCAGTTTCTAATGTAAACTTCAGTGAATTTGGAGAATTTCCACATATTGGAATTCCTGAAAATGTGAAATTTACTAACTCTCCATTAGAAAATGAAACTGGTGAAATCTATTTCCCTATTGGTAAGAAAAATGATTTTGTCAAATTAACTGGTAAAACTTTTAAAGCATTTTTAAGCAAAAAAGATAATGATACAAAAGATTGGTCTGTTGAAGAAATTACTCAAAACTTTGATGATAATATAAAAAAACTTGATGGTGTTTTAATTTTTAATGGAAAGTTGACAAATGAACAAACTGACTATCTTAACAATAATGATAAAACTTTAGGCGAAGAAGGTTCTATTGATTATTGGAACGAACCTGTAAGAGTTTATGCCATTAGAAGTGCGAAAGGAGATAATATTTACGTTCAATTATCTCTTAATTCGGCTAGTGGTGCCATTCAAATATTACAAGAAAAATCAAAAAATAAATAAATGCCTCAAAAAGAACTAACTCCATCAGAACAAAATAACTGCATTCAAATTTTGAAAGAGCGTTTTGAGAAAAATATGCACAGACATCAAGATTTTGATTGGCTAAAAATTGAAGAGAAAATCATTAATCAACCTGAAAAAAATTGGTCTTTACATCAAATGGAAATTACCGGAGGAGAACCTGATGTTATTTTTTATGATGATAAAACAGACGAGTATTATATTGTAGATTGTTCGGCAGAAAGTCCGAAAGAGCGTAGAAGTTTGGCGTATGATTACGAAGGACAAACGTCTCGCAAAGAACATCAACCAAAAAATAATGCGATTGATGTTGCAAAAAATATGAAAATTGAATTATTGACCGAAGAAGAATATCGTTTGTTGCAAACTGTAGAAATTGTCGATCAAAAAACGTCAAGTTGGTTAAAAACTCCTGAAAAAATTAGAGAATTAGGCGGTGCTATATTTGGCGATTATCGTTACGGAACTGTTTTTATTTATCACAACGGCGCACAATCTTATTATGCAGCTCGTGGTTTTAGAGGAATTTTAAAAGTTTAGGTACTTTAATAATTATTGTTTACACTCCCCCTATCACCTTTCAAGAGAGGAAATATTCATTTATTTAAAACAAATCATCGTCATGTTGAACTCGTTTCAACATCACATTCTATTTTTTGTTAGCAACAAACCTTCAAATAAAATCATTATCAATTAATAAGTTATCTATAACCTTAATTTTTTATTTTAAATTATTCTAAATAAATATTGTCTAACTAAATCTTTTTCCTAATATTTGTATTTTAATTTAGACTTAATACAAATAATAATGAAAAAACTATTTATTTCTACTGCAATCTTAGCTCTATTAGCAAGCTGCACGAATAAAGAAGCAAAAAATGAATCGACTGAAGAAGTAAAAACAGAGAATACGATTTCGAACGAAAAAATTGTTTCTTTAAATGGAGCAATTACTGAAATTTTAGCTGATTTAGGAGAAGAAAATAACCTTGTTGGTGTTGACGTTACAAGTACTTACCCTGCATCTGTAAAGGAAAAAGCAACAGATTTGGGACATACTCGTTCTTTGTCAATCGAGGCTTTATTGGCTTTGAAACCAACAAAAGTATATGCAACGGATAAAGACTTGAATCCAGAACAAATTGCACAATTAAAAAATGCTGGAATCCAAACTGAAATTGTAAAACAAGATTATTCAGTTGAAGGAACGAAAGAGTTAGTAAAAACGGTTGCAACTTCTCAAAATAAACAAGATTTTGATGCTATTACTACTAAAATTGATACAGATTTAAAAGCTGTAAAACCTTTGGCTACAAAACCAAAAGTATTATTCATTTACGCTCGTGGAGCAGGAAACTTGATGGTTGCTGGAACAAACACACCAATGGAAAAAATTATTGGAATTGCTGGTGGACAAAATGCTATTACAGAATTTGAAGATTTCAAACCATTAACGCCAGAAGCGGTTGTAAAATCAAATCCTGATTATATTTTGATGTTTGACAAAGGCTTAGAAAGTATTGGTGGCGTTGACGGCGTACTAAAATTAGAAGGTGTAGCTTCTACAAATGCAGGAAAAAACAAAAAAATCATCGCGATGGATGGTCAATTGGTTTCTGGATTTGGACCACGTGTTGGACAAGCAGCAGCGCAATTAAATCAATTACTTCAAAAATAAAAAAGTCTAAAACAACATGTATCCGCAAATTAGAATACATCTTTCTTTATTAAGTTTAGGCATCTTTGGTCTTGCAATTCTTGCATTATTTCTGGGTGTTTATCAATTTAACGAATCCATCCTATCCATTATCAACAAAGCGATTACCAATAGAACTACCATCAACGACAGCGATTATTATGTGCTTTTCGATTTACGATTACCACGTATTATTATGTCTATTTTGGTTGGTGCTAGTTTGGCGGTTGCAGGAACTTGTCTACAAGGTATTTTCAAAAATCCATTGGCATCTCCAGACTTGATTGGGATAACATCAGGAAGTATTTTATTTGCTGCAATTACGATTGTTTTGGGAGGATATATCAAAGATTTTGTTCCAGAAATTATCCATTACTCATTGCTTAGTTTGATGGCATTTGTCGGCGCTATGTGTTCCACAGTTTTTGTGTATAAAATTTCTTCACATCATCAAAAAACAAATATCACCATTTTACTGTTAGCCGGAGTTGCCATTTCTGCTTTATGCGGATCTGCAACCGGATTGTTAACATATCTATCATCAGAAGAAGAATTACGCAATCTAACATTTTGGACATTAGGTAGCATTGCAAGTGCCAACTGGGACAAAATCTTAATTTTAACAATCGTGGTTAGTGTAAGTTTTTACTTTTTAATTGGAAAAGGAAAAATACTAAACGCGATGATGTTGGGCGAAAAAGATGCTGAACATTTGGGAATTAATGTCGAAAAAACGAAAAGACAAATCATTGTTTTTTCAGCTTTATTAGTCGGAACAATTGTTTCTTTTACAGGAACAATCGGATTTGTAGGATTAATCGTTCCGTATATTTTACGATTAGTCTTCAAATCAAATTATGTGATCATTCTTCCATTATCTGCATTTTTAGGCGCAATTTTAGTCATTGTAGCAGATACAATCAGTCGAACATTGGTTGCTCCATCCGAAATTCCAATCGGAATTTTAACTTCGTTAATGGGCGCGCCAGTTTTTATTTCAATTTTAATGAATTATAAAAAATCACTGTAATGTTAGCGGTAGAAAATATTAATTATCAACACAAATCATTTAAGATTTTAGATACGATTTCGTTTGATGCAAAAGCAGGAAAAATGATTGCTATCGTTGGACCAAACGGTGCAGGAAAATCTTCTTTATTGAGCTATATCGCGAATGAAATTGAACCAAATGCTAACCTAATTCGACTAAAAGATATTGCCTTAAAAAATTGGAAAAAAGAAGATTTACCGCAACATAAAGCAAAATTTTCTCAACATCAACCAACTGATATTCCACTAACAGTGAAGGAAGTTGTGCTGATGGGACGTTATCCATATTTTCAAAATTCACCTCAACAACAAGACATCGATGCGGTTGATTATTGGATGACCAAAACCGATATCAATCATTTAAAAGACAGGGATTACATTCATCTTTCTGGTGGCGAAAAACAGCGTGTACATTTGGCGCGCGTTTTTGTGCAATTAGAGAATGAAGTCAATCAAAAACTACTATTATTAGACGAACCTTTGAATAATTTGGACGTTTCTCATCAATTTAATTTGTTAGAAATTCTGAATGATTTTAAACAAAAAGGAAACTTAGTTATTTTGGTTATGCACGACCTTAATTTGGCTTCTCAGTTTGCTGATGAAGTGATCTTAATGAACAAAGGAAAAATTGTTTATCAAGACAGTCCAGAAAAGGTTTTCCGACCAGAAATCATTTCCAAAATTTACAGATTTCCTTGTACCATTTGTAAAAATCCAATCGACCAAAAACCACTTATTTTATTCGGTAAAAAAACAATTACAATGAACACACTTACAGATTTAAAACAACAATGGGAAGATTTGAAAGCAAATCAACCTAAAATTAGAATACGTAACGCAGCGAAGGAACTTGGCGTTAGCGAAATGGAACTTTTAGCAACGCAACTAGGCGATAATGTTACAAAATTAAAACCTGAATTTGCTGCGATTTTACAAGAAATAGAATCACTTGGAAAAGTGATGGCTTTGACGCGCAACAACGAATGTGTGCACGAACGCAAAGGTATTTATCTGAACCCTGATTTTTCTTCGCCTCACGCACAACTTTTTGTTGGGGAAGATATTGATATGCGAATTTTCTTGAATCATTGGAAAACAGCTTTTGCAGTTGTAGAAAAATCTGAACATGGAGAACGCAAAAGTTTACAATTTTTCGGGAAAGATGGCGAAGCTATTCACAAAATATATTTGGTTCCGCAAAGTAATGTAGAAGCGTTTGATGCATTGGTTGAGAAATACAAAGACGAAGATCAACAAACAATCCCTGCAACAGAAATCATCGAAAATAATGTTACAGAAAAACCTGATAACGAAATTGATATTGAAGGTTTTCAACAAGCTTGGGTTGAGTTGAAAGACACGCACAATTTCTTTATGATGTTGCGCAAATTCGGCGTTACACGTACGCAAGCGTTGCGTTTGGCTCCGACGGATTATCATGCAAAACAAATTTCGAATGAAGCAATTGTTCAGTTTTTAGAAAAATCTGCCGAAACGCAAACGCCAATTATGGTTTTCACAGGAAACAAAGGAAATATTCAGATTCATACTGGTGAAATTAAACGTACGATGTGGCACGAAAACTGGTTCAATATTTTGGATCCAGATTTTAATATGCACCTAGATATGTCAAAAATTGCCTCAACTTGGATTGTTAGAAAACCTACTGAAGATGGTATTGTAACAGCGATTGAAGTTTTTAACGACAAAGGCGAAATTATTGTTCAATTCTTTGGAAAAAGAAAACCAGGTATTCCTGAATTGGAGCAATGGCGCGAGATTGTTGCTGAATTGAATTAAGAAGAATCTTACTAAATTTTATATTTCACACTAAATTTTACCCGATTAATAGAAAATGTTAATCGGGTTTTTATTGTACTATAATTTAGTCTTTCATCAAGAGTTTTATATATTTGATTATGCTAACGACAAAAGAAAAAATAAAATTCATTTTCAAACCTTATATATTAAGTATGTTGATTTTTTCAGTAGGATTTACACTATTTTTTACTCTTCTGAAAACCATCTTTCTTGATCATATTGATCTATTTATTGTAGATTTTATTGTTCCTGTTATATTTGGACTCATATATGTTTTTGTCTATTTATTCAAGTTTCCTTTTCAAAACTTAATGTTTGATAATAAATTAAATTTTACACGTTTAGTTTTATTTTGTACAATAACACCTTTATTTATACTTCAACTTACCATCTCAAAATATTTACTGAATGAAGAGTTGATAGAACCATTCATAACATTTATATTTTCAGAAATATTTACTCTTTTTGTATTTTTGATTAGCCTAAAATTCGCGAAAGTAAAATCTAATAAACAACTTTATAATTCTTTCTAACTTATCAATTTTTAAAGCATTATAAAATCACATAATAAAAAAAGGTCGTCTTTCCAGACGACCTCACACAAAGAGACAAATAAAGTACTCAAAACTTTATTTCAAAACTATTTTTTTCGTTTCAACTTTATCGGCAGATTGTACTTTTACGATGTAAACTCCAGCCGAAAGTTTACTTAATTGTATTGTTTTATTTGTAAATGATGACGTTGGTTGATAGCTTTCTTGATGCACCAATTGTCCATTTATCGCATAAATTTGAATATTTAATGGAGATGATTTCGCTTCTTGCGAATTGTACACCAAACCAATTGTTTTAGGTTGAGAAGTGGTATAAATTTCAAACTTCGTTTTGGCTAATTCTGTTGTTCCTAAATTAGTTGTTACATTTTCGTAATCGAATGTTATTTTTCCTGTAGAAGTTCCTTCAAAAGTTTTGAAAACTAATTTATAAATCTGATTCGTAGATGTATTTTTGATAAAATGATTCGTTGGATTCACTACATAAGACCAACCCGATAAGGTTTTCCAATTATATCCAACTGCATTAATATCTGCTACATAAGCCGTATCATCAGTAGGATTTCCAGATTCTGTTTTCGCTACTTTGATCAAATCACTTTGCAAAACTCCCGTTACCGTATACATCACAACATCACCTTCATTCGTCGTAAGTGGTGTAACATATTTTGTAAATTTCAAATCCCATTTACTTTGGTCTGGCTCTGGTGTAACTGCTTTATCAGTCAATAAACTATAATAATTGAACAAATTAGTTGGATTGGTTTTATGTGCAAGATTTACTTTTGTATCAGCAGACCAAGTTCCATTTGTCAATTTAGAATACGTAAAATTATATTCGCCTAAAGGAGCTGCAAAATTATCTATTTTCAATTTTACATATTCTCCTGTTGCATATTTCAAGACAAAAATGATTGAACCATTTACGTAATGATTTGCAATACTATAATTACCCCAACCATATGTCGCAGAACCATTATTGAAAGCGCCTTTTTGCCAATCAGTATCCGAATTATACAAAGCAGTCCAAGTAGATAAATTTGCTACATCAATTGCATTCCATTTCGACAAATCATTTGATGCTTCGTACACCTGAATTCCTGCACCATCATTCACTCGAATTCCTGTTGACATATTCGATTTTCGATAAAATGAAATATCCCAATCGTTTCTATTTACAGAATTCGTCGATTGATCTGCCAATCCGTAATAAACATCATTTGCATAAGCTGCACCCATTGTGACTTCACCTTTTATTGTTTGTGCATTTATTGCAACAGATGTTAGAATGATTGTTGCTAAAAGTGTAAATTTGTTTTTCATGATATAATAATTTTTTAATTGTTATTCAGAATTAGAACAGTCAATCCGAGAGATTACACTCTGACCCGTATGACTCGGATTGACGCATTCTAACCACTAATAATGAGTATGTTTATGATAAATTTATTTGATAAGTTTATATTCAAATTTTGGATAACCTCTCACGCCAGAAGCATTCAGAAAAGCTAACATTTTAATTTTGTAATAATTATTTTCTGCATCTTTGATGATATAAAATCGATCCGAAAATAATTTTTGAGGAGCAGTAACTTGTCGCCAAGAATCACCAATTGCACGCTGATCGTCTAAAAATTTTGTTTCATCAATCATCGTTTCATTAAATTTTTCGTAGGTAATTTCATTGGTTACATCCACACGATAGGCTTTTGCACCTGCTTTCAAATTATTGACTACGTAATCCGAATATCCATAAGAACCATTTCCTGTAATAAGATTAGTGAAAACTGTAAAATTCAAATCCCATTCTAATTTTGGAGGTTCAACATCTACAATATCATTCGTCGTAAAACTGAAGTGAACAAAAATATGCGATGACGTTTTTGCTATAACTTTTTCTTTGTAAGTCGTATCATCTAAATCGGCATATTGCATCACATATTGCTCATCTTTTTTGATGAATTTCACTTTTTTCCAACCGCGTGAATTTCCAGCAACAGCCGCAGAACCAACCGCAGGCGTTGATGTTCCGACTTCGTAACCCAAATTCAGTAAATAAACTGGGTTATCTGATTCTTTAATTTCCGCAATCGCTGTTTTCAAAATATCTCCAGCAGGATCGTCAACATATTCTTTATTAGAATCTGTAAATGTTCCTACCGCAACTTCATTGATTAATTTCCCAACCGATGCTTTTGTTACTTTTGACAAATCGGTTTCGTCCAACGCTTTTACCGCCATATAAATAGAAGTATTTAACATCACACGGAAATTTGTTCCATTGTAAAAACCTAAATCCCAAGAATCTCTTTTTACCTTTGTTTGCGTTCCTTTACTTAAGTCAACATAAACCTGATATTGCTGATTTGGTCCGTCAATTTCCACATCCATTGTTCCGCCAATCGAATTTTCGAAAGAGATTTTTGTTGACGAATATCCTTGAATAATCGCTGATGGATAATCAATTTTTGTAATTTCAAACTGAATTGTTTTATCAGAACGATCAAATGGATAAATCAAATTCTTGAACGTAAAACTTGTCGACGTTTCACCTTTTTTGATTGGAATAATAATTTCTTGATTTGTAACTGCAACAGAAGTTGAATAATCGACATTATAAGTTGCTTTATCTTCGGTTACTTTGATATGAATTTCACCATCTTGTTCTGCAACTTTAGAATAAATTAAATTTATTGTTTTTTCATTATCAATCTTACTAAAATCGATACTTGCATCTTTAAAAGCAACAACAAAATCTTGTCCAATTGGATTGTTTTCATCATTACATGACCACAAAAAAGAAAGACTAAACAATAAGGTATATATAAATATTTTTTTCATGATTTTTTTGATTAATTAATTCCTAAATTGAACGTAAGTTTAGCAAAATACGAACGTCCATATCCATACAAAATACTCGTAGAACCTTGGCTGTGCGCCCCATCATTTCCAGATGAACTGTTCAAATATTTCACATCAAAAAGATTTCTCGCACCAATTGTTAAGTCAAGTTTTTTGTTCCAAAAACTTTGTTTAATCGACGCATCCATCCAGTTAAAAGCTTCTTGTTTGCCTTTTACTAAAATTTGTTCACTTGTATTTGACGGATTATTTTTCAAGACAAATTGCTCTTGAGCTCCATTGTATTTATAGAAAAGTGAGAAAATTGTATTGGTTTTTGGCAAAGTGTACGAAACATTTGCATTGATTTGCGTTGAATAGAAATATTTATTTTTAACTGAATTAGCAGCAACTGCTTCATCAATATCTTGCTTGATTCCTGTCAACGTAAAACCAATTCCACCCATAAATTGATGAACTTTGAATTGATTCAAATACGTAAAACCTTGCACATCATAATTATCAATATTACGATATTGATATTTCAGTGGAGACTCTTCAACAACAATCAAATCAATCTTATCTTTCAGATTAATTTTCCACAACGAAACTTTTTGCTCCAACGAATTATTTTTTCCGATATTCCAATTCTTTTTTAAATGAACAAAAGCAGAAACTCCTTTTTCTGGATTCAGATTTTCGTTTCCTTGCACATTATGATTGACGTCTACGAAATACGAATACATTTCCTCATAATTTGGCAAACGTGGCGAAGTACCAACAATCGCGCGCAATTCCCACTGTTTTCCAAATAGATATTTCGCACTCAAACTCATCACATATTGCGTTTCAAATTGCTCAGAAAACATCACGCGAGCACCTGGACGAAACGAAAGTTTATCATTTAGATTAATTTCAGAAGAAGCAAAAAAATCATACGTTCCTAATTTTCTTTCTATCGGTTTTTGAAAAAATTCTCCTGCCGAAGTTGAAGCAAAACCTTTTGTTTGATCGATTTCATAACCAAATTGAAAATCGAAATAATCATTTTTATTGATAAAATTGCTGAACATTCCTTTCGAATAATACACCTTTCGACTTTCATATTCGAACTTGTTTACATCATATTCAACACCTTCAAGAATTTCATAATTATATGATTTCAATTTTCTTTTTTGTTCTTGATACGAAAAAGAAACATCATAGTTAATCGCTTTCCTAAATCGTCCTGAAGCATTTAAGTGATTGTAAATACGATCTGTCGTATACACTCTATCTTTCCCAAAATAATCAACCGTCGCAGTTGGCGCATTCGTTGAAGCAATTGGATTGGGATCGTAATACTTGGTCTCTTCGTTGAAATATTCGAATTTATAAAACAAACGATAATTGTCTTTTTTATATTGAACAAATGCTTTTGCTGCATTTTGCTCTTTTGGCAACCATTCGTATCCTCTCAATCCATCATTATTAGGATAATTCTTTCCTTTTTTATCATCAAAAAATCCTTGAAAATCATTACGTGAAAAACTTAAATTAGCGTAGATTTTGTCTGAAAATTTATGCCCGATTTTCAAGGATTGTATATGTCTTCCTTTATTTTTCCAATTGTATTCGTCGCCAATTGTTTCCTCTTGCAAAGTCGCAGAAATATCAAATTTATTCTTCCCTCCTTTTTTAGTAATAATATTGATTACTCCCGCAATAGAATTAGCTCCATATTCAACTCCCATCGCACCTTCTACGATTTCTATTTGCTGAATATCATCTAAATTAATTTGCGTTAAATCGGTATTATTTCCTAAACCTTCGTCGTTAACTAATGGAATATTATCCACCAAAATTTTGAAATATTGCGCATCCAAACCAAACATTTGCACCGTCGATTTTCCTGTAGAAGAACTCGGAATAATATTCATATTCAATGTTTGATTTAAAACATCTGCCAATGTATTTCCTGCTTGTCGCTCGATCATTTCTTGCGAAATCACTTTTACTTCGTAAATAGATTTCCTGACCGATTGTGCATTATATTGCCCAGAAATAACGGTTTGTTCCAAATTAATCGTCGAATCTTTTGGAAACGAATTAATTTCTTGAGCCTGTAGAGTTAGTGTTGTAAGTAAGCTTAGTAGAAAAAAGCGCCTCTTCATTTGTTCTTAATTTTATTATTTAGAATTAGTCTAATAATTAATAAGGCAAATGTAAACGAATTTTTTAATTTATTTTTATTTATTCTAAATTAATTTATTGAATACTGATAAAAATCGAGTTTCATCTTCTAATCCTGATAAAAGAATGAGATGTTAAAACATTATAAATCAACTTAATTTGTTGAAAATTAAATTAAGGAAAGTAAAAATTGAAGGAAATTAAAACGAATTATTTTCGTTTAGGTTTTGTTTTTGTAACAGCAAAATAAGACGCTGTAAAAGCAGACAAACTTTTGTAACCGACTTTATAAGCTATTTCGCTCAATGTAAAATTGTTGGTATCTATTAATTCGATACTCTTTAAAATTCGGACAAGTTGCATGTATTTCTGAAGTGTAATTCCTGTTTCTTGTTTGAAAATTCGTTGCAAATTTCGAGCAGACATATTCGCTTTATCTGCCAATTCATTCAAATTAAAATTTGTCGAATAATGAAAATGAATATACTCACTCACCGGAATTAAACGTGTATCAACAAGAACTGGCAATTCTAGATTATGGTTTTCATCACAAAAATGAGGCAAACTATACAACATCGAATTTAAGAAAATCATTTGCTCCTTCTCTTCTACCAAAAATTTATTCCATTTTGAGGCATATAACATCATTTCCTTTAGAATTGGCGGTGCTACAAAAACATGAATATTATTGTAAAAATCTTCCTTAAAAGTTTCTTTAAACAAAATCAACATTGGATTGACGGTTTTCGCCTCAGAAGTCGTACGATGTAACTTATTTGCAGGAATCCAAATAACATGATTTTGAGGGACTAAATAAATCTTTTGTTCGATATGAAAATATTGGTAACCTTCTTCAACATAATTCAATTGGAAATAATCATGCGAATGAACCTCATCCGTATTTTTGCGGTTCTTCTCGTACCAAACATAAGTATTGGTTGTCATATGATCCGAATATTCTCCAATAAGCTGTTTCATAAATGAATTAATTTTTCCTTTTGTACATTTAATAAAACCGTCAGTTCTAGTGAAATTCTGCAAGAATTTTGTATCAAGATTAAGGTTTTAGAAGATAAAAATTCATCTTAATTCTCGATACAATTTTTATTCATTTCATTTCTAAAAATCACTCGAACTGACGAATTTTAATTCAAGATATACAAAATGTTAATTTTATTTGTCGTTTTAAATATAATATATGGCAAAATTAATAAAAACGACATGATTAATTTTGTAACCGAATTAGAAATATCAAGTCAATGGAAAAAAATAAAAATATTTGGATTGGAATTGCAGTTGTCATTTTAGTTTCAACTAACCTAAGAGCGCCAATTACTGCTGTTAGTCCAATTTTAGATGAAATGAAATCTGTCTTAAAAATAGACAATTTTCAGGCAAGTTTATTGACTTCAATTCCACTTTTCGTATTTGCATTTTGTTCAATTTTAGTGAGTAAAGCCACTGCAAAAATTAATATTCGACATGGATTAATTTATTCCTTAATCATTCTAATTATCGGGATTTACGTCCGTATTTACGGCAATATTTCGATGTTATATATCGGCTCCTTATTAATTGGATTAGGAATTTGTATTGGAAATGTTTTGACACCAGCGTATATAAAAAATACGTTTCCAACAAAAATTGGAATTATGACGGGTATTTTTTCGGTTTCGATGAGTTTAATCGCTGCATTAGCTTCTGGATTGAGTATTGCAATTGGAAATTGGACAAATTTAGGTTGGAAAGGTTCTCTTGGAGTTTGGATTGTAGCTGCTATAGCTGCACTTATAATTGTCTGTATTGATTCTTTTAAAAATAAAACAACAACTCAACAAAAAACTGTTCAATCAGAAGATGTAAAATTCAATATTTTCAAATCGAAACAAGCATGGAACATCAGTATTTTTATGGGATTACAATCGTTGATTTATTATTGTTTGGTTGCATTATTACCTACATTACTAATAGATTTTGGCATGACAAAAACCAATGCAGGTTGGGTATTTTCGGTTTTACAACTTGCCATGTTACCCGCCATGTTAGTTAGTCCAGTTTTAGCTTCGCGCATGAAAAATCCAAAAATTATGATTTACATAACTTCTGCTTTATATTTTATTGGAATCATAACATTGCTAATTTTCAAAGCGAAATTCAGTTATTTGAGTGCGATTTTAATTGGAATTGCAGGAGGATTTGCCTTTAGTCTTTCTATTTTATTCTTTTCATTAAGAACAAAAACAATGATTGGAACCATCAAAATTTCGGGAATGGCACAATCTGTTGGCTATTTAATTGCAGCATTTGGACCTCCTATTTTCGGAAAATTATATGATATCGATTCTACTTGGAGCTATTCATTATACTTTTTAATGTTCTGCATGATTATTCTAACATTTTTTGGAATAAAAGCTTCTCAACCTAAATTTGTGGAAGAAGATTAATTCGTAATTAAATAAAAAAGAATTGTTTTATTATTTTAATAAATTACTATCATTTATTGATATCAATAGTGTATATTAGTACGCAATTAAAACTCTTATTCTACATTACCTTAATCAAAACTTGTTAATTAGAATAATGAAACCTAAATCGAGTCTTTTAATTGCGCTTATTTTAGCAGCTCAGTTTGTATTTGTTAAGACAAATAATAGCACAACACAAAAGATAGACAGCTTACTACAACTTGCCAATCAACATGTTGTAGTAGACTACAATAAAATGCTTATTGAATCAAATAAAGCAATAATTTTAGCAGAAAAACAAAATAACATTCCTAAAAAAATTGAAGGATACAATTTAATTTCTAAAGCATTACTTGCTCTTAACCAATTAGACAAAGCATCATATTATATAGATAAAGCCTTAAAGGAGGATTATGTAAAAAATAATAATAAACAAAAAGTTCTTTTTCTATCTACACAAGCTACATATTATAGTAAATTGGGACTACCTAAATTTTATTTACAAAAGAATATTGAAGCTTTAGATTTAATTAAATCTAAAAATGATACAGAGTCAAAACTCATTAAAGCCAATATTTATATCAAATTTGCAGATTATTATTTTGAGAAACATGATATAAAATCATCATAGTCATCTTCATAATCAGAAAAATCATCATCATAGTCTTCATCCTCAGATGCATCGTTAAAACCATGATCATAACCCAATTGATAAATTTCTTCTAAGGTTGATTTTGCATTGTTTGAATTGTTTCGCGAATTGTGGTTGTTTGAATTACTCCTTTTCATATTTGTAGTTTTGTAATTTATTATATAAGTCGACTAGTATTTTTTATATAATAAATTGGATTGAACTTTAATTGAAATACTAATTAGATTTCTATTTGATGCTAAATTATTAAGAGATTCATAAGAGATTTATGAGTCAAGTCATAAACGTAAAAACGTTTAAATAAGTGATTTTATTTTTAATAAAAAAACACCTACAAATAATTGTAAGTGTTTTCAAGAATAAAACATAAATAAATGTGAGAATGTAAAAAGTGATTACATTTTTTTATTTAATTTTCGCCTTTACCCATTAAAAATCTGAGAACAAGCGTTATTAAAGCCATTAATAAAAGAAAATGAATAAATCCTCCATAAGTCAATCCCAAACCAAAATAACCTAACAGCCAAAGGATAATAAGAATTATAGCTATCAATACAAACGAATTTTTCATCTGTTTTAGAAATTAATTAAACCATTGTACAAACATTTCCACTCTGTTTTAGCAAATCCTAATATACCTCCAATCGCAATAAATAAATTACAAAAAAAATTAATAAAATTCGTTTAATTAAGATTAGGATGTTCGTTTCGTCCATATATTCCAACTTTAATTGAATTATTATTTTTACTTATACGAAATGTTGATGTTGCTTTTTCATTGTAAAAATGCACAATCATTTTATTTTTCTTACGAAAAGGTGATACAGATGGTGTACAAATAAACGATAAACTTGATTTTAAATTATCAATTGACTGATGTTCACATATAGAAATGATTTTTACCCAATCATAACCTTTTGCTCCAAAAGTACCAGGAACAGGTATATCAATACGAATATAATCACCTACCAAAGGCACTCTATCCACATGAAAACCTTCTTTATCATATAATCTAAAATCAGCAGAAAAATCGTTACAATAATACTTCCATAAATTAATAGATAAAAATCGACATCTTAAAATCTGATAACAATCGTCTATTAAACCATCACTATCAATATACCTCAAATTTTCAGTATCATGAAAACCACCACCTTTTTGTAATGGAATTTCTTCATAAGTTTTTGTTAGATGTCTTTTCATCTTTTTCATAATGTATGAATTAACATTAACTAAAGTAACTTCATCTATTACTTATATTTATGATTGAGATCATATTTTAGTTAAGAAAGTTTTAGATTATGTATTGTTTTTTAAGATTGAAAACAATATTACTTTAGAAAAAAGCACAAAAACTAACAGTTTCAATAGAATAAATTTGTTTTAAAAAAACATTTAGAAATTGTTTCATTTAAAATTCCAAATTGTTTTATTAGATCTATAAGAAAAATTAACTATTTATATGAAAAAAGTTAGCAAATATTAATATTTTATGTTAATTTATTTACAAAAACCACTACACCAATACTACACCTCACTATTCCACAACCCTTATAAATACAGGATTCATTACTTTCTGTATCGGCAAATAAGTCTTAAAAATTATGTTACATAGAAAAAGGTTCTCAATTTTTTAATTGAAAACCTTTTTCATTTTTGGTTT
>NZ_DKSU01000007.1:0-287613 GCF_002472945.1 Empedobacter sp. UBA7248
TTTTCTTGAACAAAAGAAAAGTAAAACGGATACTTTAGAAGGAGCGATTCGGGAGGAATTCTACGAAGTAGAATCTATTTAAAAATTAAAAAGCTCGAATAAATCGAGCTTTAGATAATTATTCATTTCATAATATTAGACGAGATGTTCCAGAATTGAATTTAATTCTTGTAATTCGACTAAGAAACCATCGTGTCCAAAAATAGAATCTATTTCGATAAATTTTGCATTTGGAATATGATTCGCTATAAATTTTTGCTCATTTGGCGGAAATAAAATATCCGAAGAAATTCCAATCACTAAAGTGTTCGAAGAAATCTGAGCTAAAGATTTCTCTAAAGATTCTCTATTTCGAGCCAGGTTTTGCGAATCCATCGCTTTCGAAAGTGTCCAATAAGAATGAGCATTGAATCTGTTTGCTAATTTTTCACCTTGATATTTTTGATAAGAAGAAGCTTTGAAATCATTGTAAACAGAATCCTCGTCTTTTTGCTTCTGTTCATATATAATATAGGTACGATAAGACAACATCGCAATTGTACGTGCTGCAATCAATCCATTTCTTCCTCCATTCTCAGTTTTATCGTTAAAAGTTGCATCTGCTTCGATAGCTAAACGCTGCGATTCGTTGAACGCAATTCCCCAAGGAGAATGTATTGCATTCGTCGCCAACAAAACTAAATTGTCCACTTTAACTTGATTCAGCAACGTAAATTCTAACGCTTGTTGACCACCGAGTGAACCACCAATTAATAAATGAATAGTTGAAATTCCTAAATGATCTGCCAACAATTGATGCGCGTTTGCCATATCTTTTATCGTAATTGTAGGAAAATCTCTATAATAAGGCGAATTTGTTTCAGGATTTGTAGATAACGGATTTGTTGTTCCGTAATTAGAACCAATCACATTGGCGCAAATAATAAAATGATCTTTTGGATTGAACAATTCATTTTCTCCAAAAAGACCAGCCCACCAATCGAAAACATCCGAGTTTGCCGTTAAAGCATGACAAACCCAGATGATATTGTTTTTTTCGGGATTCAATGTTCCCGCTGTATGATAAGCAATGGTTAAATTTTCGAGAATTTGACCATTTTCTAATTGAAATGGCTTTGTATAATTATATTGATGAAAATTCACTGAATTAATTTATAGCTAAAATACTTTGTTTACTTAATTTTATCAAAAGCTTGCTGAAGATCATTTTTGATATCATCAATATATTCGATTCCGACAGAAAGACGCAATAATCCTGGAAAAACTCCAGCAGATTTTTGTTCATCATCGCTCAATTGTTGATGAGTTGTTGCAGAAGGATGAATAATTAATGATTTTGCATCACCAACATTTGCCAAGTGACTAATCAATTCTAAACTATCAATAAATTGATTCGCTTTGTCTGCATCACCTTTAATTTGGAATGATAAAACAGCTCCGAAACCATTTTTTAAATATTTTTTTGCCAGATGATGACTTGGAGAGGTAATTAATCCAGGATAATTCACTTTTTCTACTTGCGGATGAAGTTCTAACCAATGCGCAATTTCTAACGTATTGTCCAAATGTTTCTGAACTCTTAACGACAACGTTTCTAAACCTTGTAACAATAGGAAAGAATTGAAAGGTGAAATTGCGGGACCAAAATCGCGCAAACCTTCTACGCGAGCACGAATAATAAACTGAATATTCCCAAAAGGTCCATTCACCCCGAAGACATCGGAAAAAACTAAACCATGATAACCTTCTGATGGTTCAGAAAATTGTGGAAATTTACCATTTCCCCAATCATAACTTCCTCCATCAACGATTACACCTCCAATTGATGTTCCATGTCCTCCGATCCATTTTGTTGCAGATTCTACGACAACATTTGCTCCATGTTCTAAAGGTTTGAAAATATAACCGCCCGCACCAAATGTGTTATCCACAATAAATGGAATATTATGTTTCTTCGCAATTGCAGCGATTGCTTCAAAATCTGGAACATTAAAACTCGGATTTCCTATCGTTTCTGAATAAATCGCTTTTGTATTTTCATCAATTAATGATTCTATTTTAGCTGGATCTGCATCTTCAGCAAAGCGAACATCAACACCTAAACGTTTAAAACCAACTTTGAATTGATTATATGTTCCGCCATAAAGATTAGAAGCTGAAACAAAATTATCTCCCGATTCTAAAATATTATTTAAAGCAATAAATTGTGCAGCTTGTCCAGATGAAACAGCTAATGCCGCAACACCACCTTCGAGCGCAGCTATACGTTTTTCGAAAACGTCGGTTGTTGGATTCTGAATTCTTGTGTAAATGTTACCAAATTCTTTCAAAGCAAATAAATTTGCTCCGTGTTCGGCATCATTAAATACATAAGAAGATGTTTGATAAATTGGAACAGCGCGAGAGCCTGTTGTTGGGTCTACTTCCTGACCTGCGTGTACTTGTAAAGTATCGAAATGTAATTGTTTTTCTGTTGACATAATAAAATTGTGTTGAATGTGACTACGATTAATAAATAGTAGGGTAGGTTAGTTAGCTGAAATTAGCAGCTGCACATTCGAATTTTACTATTGATACAATTATAGATGCTGTGAAGCAGGACGCCGTGTCCAAAAGAATGTTTTTTAGAATTGTACTTCATCTTTAAAAAAATTATTCATTTCTAACTACACTTTGTAGTTTTATATTAGATGTGAAATTAGAATAATTTTCTAAATAATAAAATTTATAATCAGTTTTTAGAAAATAAATCTATAAAATCAATTTATAAAGAATATTTACACCAAAAAGTTAAAAATATTTCTTTCGAAATCTATAAAAAGGATTTAAACAGAATAAAATTTGAAGTAAAAAAGAGAATATTAAGTAGAAAATATAAAAAAAGGAGATCAAAATTGATCTCCTTTTAAGTTTTATGATAAAAAAGTAATTAGTTTGCTAAAACGATTACTTTATTATTGTTCATTTCTATTGTTCCTCCTTTGATATCTAACAATAATGTAGATTCATTAGATGGAGAACTGTAAACTTTACCAGATTGATTATCGAAATCTTCGAAAGTTTTTGTGTGAACTTTAATTTTGATTGTTCCTTCACCTAAAGTTGCAACGATAGGAGCGTGGTTATTTAATAACTGAAATTCACCATCTTTCCCTGGTAAAGTAACAGCATCTACTTCTGCATCGAAAACTACGAATTCTGGCGTAATAATTTGTAAGTGCATAATCCTATTGTTTTTAAAAAAAAGAGTACTTAGCAACTTTCAAAAAAAAAAGAAACGTAAGCACTCTTTGTATGGTTAAACTATATTATTTAGCTTCTGCTAACATTTTTTCTCCAGCTTCAATCGCTTCTTCGATTGTACCACGTAAGTTGAATGCAGCCTCAGGATATTGGTCAACTTCACCATCTAAGATCATGTTGAATCCTTTGATTGTATCTTTGATGTCTACTAAAACACCTGGGATACCTGTAAACTGTTCTGCAACGTGGAATGGTTGAGATAAGAAACGTTGGATACGACGTGCACGGTGTACAACTAATTTATCCTCTTCTGATAACTCTTCCATACCTAAAATCGCGATGATATCTTGTAAAGCATTGTAACGTTGTAAGATTTCTTTTACACGTTGTGCTGTTTCGTAATGTTCTTTACCAATAATTGCTGGTGATAAGATACGAGATGTAGAGTTCAATGGATCTACCGCTGGGTAAATACCTAATGAAGCAATTTTACGATCTAATACCGTTGTAGCATCTAAGTGCGCGAAAGTTGTAGCTGGCGCAGGGTCAGTTAAATCATCGGCAGGTACATATACTGCTTGTACAGATGTAATAGATCCGTTTTTAGTAGATGTAATACGCTCTTGCATAGCACCCATCTCAGTTGCTAATGTTGGCTGATAACCTACGGCTGATGGCATACGTCCTAATAAGGCAGAAACCTCAGAACCTGCTTGTGTAAAACGGAAGATATTATCTACGAAGAATAATACGTCACGTCCTTGACCTTGTCCATCTCCGTCACGGAAATATTCAGCTAATGTTAAACCTGTTAAAGCAACACGAGCACGTGCACCTGGAGGTTCATTCATTTGTCCGAAAACGAAAGCAGCTTTAGACTCTTTCATGTTTTCGCTGTTTACTTTAGATAAATCCCAAGATCCACCTTCCATAGAGTGCATGAAATCTTCACCGTAATTAATTAATCCAGCTTCAATCATCTCACGCATTAAGTCATTACCTTCACGAGTACGCTCACCAACACCAGCGAATACAGATAAACCTCCGTGTCCTTTAGCGATGTTGTTCATCAACTCCTGAATTAATACTGTTTTACCTACTCCAGCACCACCAAATAAACCAATTTTACCACCTTTTACGTATGGCTCTACTAAGTCAATTACTTTAATCCCTGTAAATAAAACTTCTGCAGATGTTGATAATTCTTCGAATTTTGGAGCTGGACGGTGAATAGGTAAACCGTTTTCTTTGTCTAAATTCCCTAAACCATCAATAGCATCTCCAACTACATTAAATACACGTCCTTTGATGTTTTCTCCAATAGGAACCATAATTGGTTTTCCTAAAGCGATAACTTCTTGACCTCTTTGTAAACCATCAGAACTATCCATTGCGATACAACGTACAGTATCTTCACCGATGTGTTGCTCGACTTCAAGAATTAATGTTTCTTTTCCTTGACGAGGAACCTCTAATGCATCATAAATATTTGGAAGGCCTTCTGCGTTATCAAAAATAACGTCAATTACAGGTCCAATAACCTGTGCAATCTTACCTTTCTTTTGATTTGCCATTATATGAAATGATTTAGTTTATTTTATTTGGGTGCAAAGGTAAGTTAAAAACATTGTATAATTTATATACTTTTTAAGATTTTTGTCATAATATTTTGATTAGTAATCAGAATATTACAATCAAAGGAAATTAAAAATAGATTTGAAGTTCGATTTGAAAGCCTTAATTTTGTGCAAAATCATTTTTAGTGAACGTTTATCAATCCTTAGAAGAAATCAAACCTATCAAACGTCCTGTCCTTACTTTGGGCATGTTTGATGGTGTACACATTGGACATCAATCTATTCTAAAACAACTCAATACAATTGCAAATGAAATTGATGGGGAAAGTGTTCTGATTACTTTTAATCCACATCCTCGAATGGTTTTACAACCAAATTGTGATCTTAAATTCTTGAATACTTTAGAGGAAAAAGAAAATGTTTTACGTCAATTTGGGTTAGAACATTTGATTATTCAAGCGTTTACAAAAGATTTTTCCCAAGTAACTTCTGTCGAATTTGTCAAGAATTTATTGGTTGATCAAATCAATATTGATACGTTAGTGATTGGTTACGATCATCATTTCGGGAAAAATAGAGAAGGAAATTTTGAGCAATTACAAGTTCTTTCGAAAGAATATGCTTTTAATTTGATTCAATTGCAAGCTATCGAAGAAAATGATGTGGCGGTGAGTTCTACAAAAATTAGAAATGCACTTATCGAAGGAAATATCGCGTATGCAAACAAAGCGTTAAACTATCAATATCCACTTTCTGGAGAGGTTGTTCATGGTGATAAAATTGGGCGTACACTTGGTTTTCCTACCGCTAATTTACAAGTTGATCCCAATAAATTGATTCCAAAAGATGGCGTTTATGCAGTTGATGTTTTTGTGGATAATCAAAAATATTTAGGCTTATTAAGCATCGGATTTAGAGAAACGGTTACCAATTCTCGCGAACATCGGGTAGAAGTGAATATTTTGGATTTTGATCGAGAAATTTATGGAGAAACAATTCGCCTTGAATTTTTAGGACATTTGCGAGATGAAAAGAAATTTGATTCGTTAGATGATTTAATCACCGCGATGAATCAAGACAAAGAAAATGCAATAAAACTATATGGAAATAAGTAAAAAAGGTTCGCTAAAAGTGAACCTTTTTTAATCTCTATTTATTATAATATTTAAATATTTCTTTTTTATTCTTTTCCAAGACGCCCAAAAGCGTTGCATCAACCTTTGGTTCGTTAGTCGTTAAAACAATATTATCATTTATTTTTTCGAATGTAATGACAAGATTATTCGTTGTACTTTCAAACGAAATTTTATTTTTTGATTTCTTTTGTAATTTAAAATTGGTACGTAAAATATCCGATTTTACTGTAAATTTCAAAGGTTTATAAACAATCGCAGATTTGTCAACTACAGATTTTTTTGGTGAAACTTCCATCACCGAAGCTGTTTCTAATGATGTATTCGCAGTACGTTCTTCTGCAACAACTTTCATTTTCATCACATCAGAAGTGTCTTTTAGTTTAGAAGCACCTCTAATTACAACTCCTGAAGCTTTTCCTGCTAACTTATCTGAAATAGCAGAATCTTTCAAATATCCCAAATTTTGACTATTTGCTTTAGCATATTGACCTTCTTTTTCTATCGAATCTAAAACCTTAGAACGAGCTTCCATTGCTTGCGGTGCTGATAAAGTAACTGGAGCATTTGGAGCGGACGCTTTAGATAATTGAGGAAAATATCCTTCGTCAGCAATTGCATCAGCAGAATGTCCTTCAATTACTTTATAAACAGACTCTTTTGTAACTTTATCATTCTTTACTATTTCTAGAGGTTTTTCCAAATCTTTATCTTTCGATTCCAAAACCACTATTTCTTCTTGTTCAGCAGGCGATTGCTCGATAACTGGGACATTTGTTTTGACAATTTCAAGTGAATTTTCTCTATTTTCAGTATTAATATTTTCGATAAAAAGTACAAAGTAAGGAATCGCAATCAATGCGAAAACAGCAGCAGAAAACCATACACTCGAAACAAATTCGCGAATAGGTTTCTTTTTCTTTTCCTCGTTCTGCAAACCAGATTCAATACGTTTCCACACCAAATCTCTCGGTTTTTCGCCGACAGTTTCGTTACTTCTTGATCGAAATAAATCTTCTATTGGATCGTTTGTGTTCACGATAAATTTGATTTTATATTTTCATTCTTACTTAACATTTCCTTCAATTTCGTCTTTGCTAAATTGAGTTGCGATTTCGATGTTCCTTCTGTAATGCCCAAACTTTCGGCAATTTCTTTGTGCTTATACCCCTCAATAACGTAGAGGGTAAACACGAGACGACAGCCTTCGGGCAGATAATCGAGGAGTTTCATCACATCATCTTCTTCGATTTGTTGCGAAGCTTCTTGGTTAGATGAAATAGAAGAGGAGTAATCGTCAACATTAAGATGAAAGATTTTATTTTTCCGCAACTCCATCAAACATTCATTAATCATAATTCTTCGCATCCATCCTTCAAAACTTCCTTCGAACGAATAATTTTCAAGATTCTGAAAAATCTTCAAAAATCCTTTTACCAACGCATCTTCCGCTTGTTGTATATCGGTAAAATAACGTTTACAAACCGCAAAAAATCGCGCATCATATTTTTCGTAAAGCAGTCGCTGTGCTTTCGAATCATTGCTGATACAAGCTTTTATGAGTTGTTTTTCGTCCAAAATACTTTTTCTTTCTTACTGTTTAGATGCGAAAATTACGCTTATGGTTGCTTTGATAGCGTAAAATATTTGTTAAAGTTCTGAAAACTTATTCATTAAACATAAAAAAAGTCGCTACAAGAGCGACTTTAATCTATATTATTAATTGAAAATATTATCCAACTAAATTGTGTTTTACTAGATATTCTGCAATCTGAACCGCATTTGTAGCAGCTCCTTTACGTAAATTATCCGCAACAATCCAACAGTTTAATGCATTTGGTTGAGATAAATCACGACGGATACGTCCTACAAAAACATCGTCTTTTCCTTCTGAATAGAAAGCCATTGGATAAGTATTTGTATCAGGATTATCTTGTACAGTTACACCTTCCTGTTCTGCTAATAATTTGCGAACTTCAGCTAAATCAAAATCATTCTCAAATTCAATATTCACAGACTCCGAATGTCCTCCTTGCACAGGAACACGAACCGCAGTAGCAGTAATATTCATTTCGTCCACACGCATAATTTTACGAGGCTCACGTGTTAATTTCAATTCTTCTTTTGTGTAACCTGTTTCTTCATCAAAAACATCACAATGAGGCAATGCATTTTTGAAAATTTGGTATGGATAAACTTTCGCTACATCACGTCCTTCTATTTCTCCATTCAATTGCTCCACTGCATCTTTGCCTGTTCCCGTAACTGATTGATAAGTAGAAACAACCACACGTTTAATTCCGTATTTTTTGTGTAAAGGATTAAGAACCATTACCAACTGAATTGTAGAACAGTTAGGATTTGCGATAATTTTATCATTCGTTGTTAAAATATCTGCATTGATTTCAGGTACAATCAACGGACGATCTGGATCCATTCTCCAAGCCGATGAATTGTCAATTACAGTTGTTCCAACTTCTGCAAACTTAGGCGCCCACTGTTTGGAAGTTTCTCCACCTGCTGAAAAGATTGCGATATCTGGTCGCATTTCTACAGCATCCTGCATTGATACAATTTTGTATTCCTTTCCTTTGTACTCAATAGTTTTTCCTATTGATCTTTCTGATGCTACTGGTATAATTTCAGTGATTGGAAAATTTCTTTCTTCCAAAACTTGGAGCATAACTCTGCCGACCATTCCGGTAGCGCCTACGACTGCTATTCTCATTTGTTTATTAAATAATGTATTATAAAATTTCGAATTGCTAATTTACTGATTATTTCGATACATTTTTCTCTCTTTCATAGGTTTAGCAATCTATTTGATATGATATATTTTATGTTATGATGTTAATTCAGGTTTTTGAACTTTTCCTTGAATTAAAATTTATAAAACTCTTTTTTATAAGAATTTTGAACACAAAAAAAGTGGAACAAATTGCTCCACTTTTTAAAATATTTTTGAAATAATCTTCAAATTTAGTCTTAAGCAAACTCGTTGTAAGCTGCTTTTAAGTTTTCTGCGATAGCTGCTGCAGAGTGTCCTTCGATGTGGTGACGCTCTAACATATGTACTAATTCACCATCTTTGAATAGAGCAACAGCTGGAGAACTTGGAGGAAATGGAGCAAAAAACTCACGTGCTTTTGCTACAGCATCTTTATCAAATCCTGCGAAAACTGTTGTTAAATGTGCAGGAACTTTATCATTATCTAATGACATTACAACTCCTGGTCTTGCAGCACCTGCAGCACAACCACAAACACTATTTACCATTACCAAAGTTGTTCCTTCTTGTTTGATTGCTGCTTCTACTTGTTCTGGAGTTGTTAAATCTTCGAAACCGTTAGATGTTAACTGTTCCTTCATTGGCATTACTATTTCTGCTGGATACATATTGTTCTTTTTTTGTTTTAAATAAAAATAAATTATTTTCAAAGTTACATAATTCTAAAACTTTTTAGAATACTTACTTTTGCAGTTACAAATTTACGTAGAATTTAGCAATATGAAATTGACTTTTGGTAAGAATGAGAAACTTAAAAGCAGAAAAGCATTCGATGAATTGTTTTCTGATGGAAAAACATGTGTTTCTCATCCGATTAGATTTGTCTACAAAATCAAGCCGAAAGCTGATTACAATATAAGAGTAGGAGTGAGTGTTGGGAAGAAAAAATTCAAACACGCGGTTGATCGAAATTTATTGAAACGTCGTGCTAAAGAAGCTTACAGATTAAATAAATTATTGCTTGAACCTAATGAAAACTATTCGGTTGATTTGGTGATGATTTATACTTCGACAAAACATCAACCTTTTGAAGTGATTGAACAATCTGTCAAAACTTTATTAGAAAAATTAAACGAAGCGATACAAACAAAAAAAGATTAATCCTCGGATTAATCTTTTTCATTTATTATAAGTTGTAAAACTGTTTATTTCTTAAGATTTGCCTGCAATCTGAAAAAACTAAAGTATACAGATACTAAAATTAATCCACAAACCGATGCTCCAATTCCTAAAACGCTACGAAAGTTTTCTTCAGCCATAAAACCAGCTTTATAATCCATCTCATATAGGTTGTAACCTAAACCTATCAACAAAACGATTGTCGCGATATAAATATATGTTTTCATTAGATAATGAATTTTTAAATTTTAATTTCATTCATAAACAATGCACCGATATTTGACGTGAATAATTTGATTGCGATTGACAATAAAATTACTCCAAATACTTTTTTCAGCACCGATAAAACTCCAGGTCCCATCCATTTTTCGAGTTTTCCTGCGAATTTCAGCACCAAATATACGATTAACATATTTAATATAATCGCTATCACAATGTTAATATCTGCAAACTGCGAACGAAGCGAAAGTACAGTTGTCAACGATCCCGCACCCGCAACTAACGGAAACGCAATAGGAACGATGGATGCAGAGTTGGATTCGACTCCTTTTTGAATTTCAATTCCCAAAATCATTTCGATAGCTATGATAAAAATCACAAAAGCTCCAGCAACGGCGAACGACTGAACATCAACACCAACTAATTTCAAAATTTTAGTTCCAAAAAACAAAAAAGAAATCATCAAAATACCTGCTGCAATCGAGGCTTTTTCGGACTGAATATGTCCAACTTTGCTTCGAATTCCTACAATAATTGGAATACTTCCTAAAATATCAATAACAGCAAAAAGCACAGCGAAAGTTGTTCCGATTTGGTTGAAAGAGAATTTCTGAAAAAATGATGTTATATTTTCCATTCGTATTTAGTGATAATTAATTGGTTGATGCAAAAATAGAGGTTTTTATGAACAATTTTTCATAAAAAAGCAAGAAATCAATTCTTAATCCAACCAATTCTTAAAATCTGTCACTTTTTCGCGACTCACAATCATATCTTGCTCGTTGTAAGTATTTAAAATTATTTTTAATCTTGAATTAGAATACATTGTAATTTCTTTAATCGAATCTATTTGGATAATTTGACTGCGATTAATTCTGAAAAACTTTTTCGGATCGATTTGTTCTTCTACTTTATCTAATGAAAAATCTACCAAATAATTTCGATTTTCTTTTGTATGAATATATGTTGCTTTGTTTTCACTAAAAAAACATTCGATATTCTCTGTTTCTATAATTTTGATTGATGTTCCGATTTTGATCGAAAAACGTTCTTTAAATTTTTCTGTTTTATTATTCGAAAAAAGATTTTTTAATTCATTTAGATTGAAACTTGAAGATGTTTGCTGAAATTGTTTTTCAAATTTCTCGATTGCGAACTTCAGTTCCTCTTCATCAACAGGTTTCAACAAATAATCAACCGAATTTAATTTAAACGCTTTCAACACATATTCGTCATAAGCTGTCGTAAAAATAATGGCTGACGAAACATCAACTTGATTAAAAATCTCAAACGATAAACCATCTGATAACTGAATATCCAGAAAAATTAAATCAGGATTTGGATTCGTTTTCAACCACGCTACACTTTCTTCTACAGAGTGCAACATTTCGTGTATTTGATAACCCAATTTTTCTACACGTCGCTTTAATAAACGCGCTGCAGGCTTTTCATCTTCTATAATTAGTATTTTCATAGTTTTTTTTAAGTTAATTCACGAATCGGTTTTCTTTCAAAAATTTTGTTCCAAACAAATAATAAAGCAAGTATAATGACAAAAATGATCAATGTTGCAAGATTTGTCTTAGCCATTAAAGCGTGAATTGTAGCTGGAACGATAATCGATTTTGTTCGAATTGTTGAAAAAGTTAATACAAAAGAAAAAACAATGCACAATAACATGAAAATTCCAAAACCTCCGAATTGATCGAAATCTTTAAAAATTAATACATGCCAAACTGCCCAAAATATTCCCGTTATAATGCTTTTTATTATCCAAAATATATTGCCTAAAGCATCATTCAAATAACCTCTCCACATATATTCTTCCATAATATCATAAAGCAACGTCACAGAAATAAAAATCGCTGCCCACAAATGTTTATTAATTCCGTAATCGTTATTAATCCCATAAATTGAATAACCAACGAGTAAAATAAATGGAAAAATCAATGTTTTTAAACTTTCTTTTCCCAAAAAAGAAACTTCTTTTTTAACCTTAGAGAATTTATAGAAAAGTAAACTAATCAGAAAAATAATCAAACCATGATTCATATTCCAAGGCAGTTGAAAATCGACTAAACCTCCAAAAATCAATTGTAGAAAATTAGGACATTTACGAATCAGAAAAGTTCCGATCAATATCAATCCATAAAAAATGATTATTCTAATCCAATTTGTTTGCTTTATTTGATTTGCAAAATTCATTTATTGCCACTTTTTATTTTGCTCTTTTTCCAAGATTTCTTTGGCTTTATTCTCTTCCCAACCAGAACCATACGCAAAAACTTTTACAGCATTTAGCGCAACGCCCAATCCCCAACCTAAAACTGGCCAATAAAACCACCAATGTCCATTACTTGTAACTAAATTGAGAATAAAAAAGAATAAACTCATTACAACATAAGTTGCTAAATGTGCATAAAACTTTTTCAATTCTTTTGCGCGCTCTACTGCACGTAAATAAGCTTGTTGTTCGTCAAAATTTTGTGTATTCATAGCTGTATTTTTTTGTGTTAATATGGGAAGTTCTACTCGAAAGATTTGTTCATTTTTTTCGATGTTGACTTCTCGATTAGAAATTAATTGATAACGATTAATAATATTTTTCAGTCCAATTCCAGTCGAATCTTTAATAGTTTCTTTTGGTTGAAAAGAGTTTTCAATGATCAAATAATTATCTTTTTTATAAATCTTAATTTTAAGAGGCTTTTGATCAGATACAATATTGTGTTTGATTGTATTTTCTAATAAAATCTGCAAAGAAAGCGGCACAATAAATTCGGTTTCAGAGAAAGTTGTTTGTTCAATTTCGAAATCGATGCTATTTTCAAATCGTAATTTTAGAAGATTAACATAGGTTTTTGCAAAATTTATTTCTTCTTGAATCGATACAACTTCTTTGTCTTTTTGTTCTAAAACATAACGATAAATCTTAGAAAGCGATGTTGTAAAATCTATCGCATTATCTGGATTTTCTTCGATCAAACCAGTTAAAACATTCAGACTATTAAATAAAAAATGTGGATCTAATTGATTTTTTAAGGTTTCGAATTGTGCTGTCGCTGTTTCCGCTTTTGTTGATTCGATAACAATTTTACGTTCTAATTTATTTTTCTTTCGATCAATAATAAAAAATAAAAACAAAAAGAAAACCGTGATCACTGCAACTAAAAGATAATTGATTGTTTGATCGTAAAAAATATATTTCTGCAAAAGTAGATTCGCAAACTCCACGAATACATAATACAATACCAGCGTATAAATAATAGAACGTAAAAAATACTTTCTTAAAATTTTTTCTGGTTTAGGCGAATCTGGTATATCTGTTCGATATTCATTAAAAACACTTGTATTTACAAAAGATGCGGCAATACTGAACGAAAAATATCCAATAAAATATTTGATGGCTTCTGGATGAAAAAATTGATTGAATGACACATTTGGAGATGTGAAAAATATCACGCTATAAATCAGAATATTGACTACAAAAAGAATCAAAATATTACGAACAATTAACTTTTTATCAGAAACAATAATTCCTTCAATGAATTTGTAAATAATAAATCCTAAAGCTATAAATTTCATAGAATGACCAACTAATTTACCTAACTCAAAAGATGATGCTATAGGATATACTGATTCACTTTCACTTAAAATATATATAAATAATATCAGTGAAATTAAAATTGAAAAAATTGTTACTAATCTTTTATTGTATGGTTCCATATCAAGCAATCAAATTAATTAACCAAAAAATAATTTCGTGAATAAATTGTGCAATTAAAGCTATCATTATAGTACGTTTTTACATTCGTTATTCAACAAGGCTTCGGCACGATCTTTTCCCCATTTCGGTTCATTATTTTTTGGCTTTTCAGCATCAAATAAAGCTAAAGATTTTTTTACATTTTTACAATCTTGTGTAATATCCATTCCGCTATATTTTGCAGCATTGATATTAAACTCAGCCAAACCTAAAACAGAACGCGGATTACTAGGATTTAACATCAACGATTTTTGATAGATTTGTACTACTTCTGGATAATAAATTGCACCATTTTGCATTGGATTCTGCACAATTTCTGCTGTTAAATACAACGCTTTCAAATTAAGGATTTCTATATTTAATGGATTATTTTTAACTAGATCATCGATTTGAGTTTTTACATTCGAAAGAATTTCTTCGTTTTTATCCACATCTTTTGATTCGAAAGTTTTCAAAACTTCAGAAAAAGTCAAATAATATTTAGGTAACCATTCATTTGGATAATCATTTATTAATTGCTTAAAATTAGCTTCAGAAGAATGATTTCCTTTGTTCCATTCCGTTAAAGTTTTATTCATATCTGATTCAAAATTCTTTTGTGCAAAAGTTGATACACCGAATAAAATTGCGATTGTTAAGAAAATTGTTTTCATCATTTGTTTTTTTTTAATTTGTTGAGTCAAAGTTCTTACAAACACTTTTCGTTTGAAATTATATGTTACCGAATTGTCAATTTTCGAGGACGAATTGTAAAATGGTTTCATTTTTGGATTAACATAATCGAAACTAAATCAATCGAATATGAAAAAACTCTTTTTAGCTACTTTACTTGTAACAGCTTTTGCAAGTAATACGAAAGCGCAAGTGACAGGGCGTTACAGCCAAGTTGCGTTGACTGCACCAGACGAATTGCGCGATAGTGAAAATGATGTGCAAATAACAAAAGACAAACAATCTTCGAAGAAAATTTGGATCGATCATTTGATTCCAAACAAGCGTATTTATGCGATTTCTTATTTAGCAAGTGACGAAAAAGTAATCTATACAATTCCGAAACAATTGGTCGGGAATTATCAAATCAATACTGGTTGTGTTATATATGATAACGAAGAAAATCAATTGACAATTTCGGCGAATAATCCTGTTGATTGTATTGGAATTAGTCAAAAAGATTATGAAAATATTTCGGTTGGAAAAGATGGTGTTTCTGTAGGGAAAACGAAAGTTGGATCGAACGGAAAAATCTCAACAAACGGAGTAGAAATCAAAGGAAGCGAAGTAAAAGTTGATGCAAAAAAATTGCTTTCTGGAATACAATATGTTGGGCGAAAAGCTTAAAAATATTCAAAATAAAAGGGACAACTCAAAAACTGAGATTGTCCCTTTTACTATCTAAAAAACTTGAAATTTATTTTCGTAATAATTCTTCGGAAATATTTTGCGTTGCTTCGAAAACTTCTTCTAAATTTTGATGCAAACCACCAAAGGCATATTTCGCTTGCCGCGCATTATTCAACAACAATTTCCATTGTTCTACGGCTAATTCGCTCACACCATTTTCAATCAGTTTATTTGCAATCATCTCGTCAGAAAAATGAGCTAAATCTGTATTTGTTTTTAATAGCGCTGCATTACACAAAATATTTTCTTGTAATTGATAAAAATCTTTTTGGTCTTCAGCGTTTATTTTTTGCTTCAACTCATCTAATTCAGCAGAAATTTGACTCGAATTTATCGTTGGTTTTTCAACCAAAGTAAACTTTTGGGTTTCTGTTTTTGGTTGATATGATTCAAAATTATTTTGCTCGTTAAGAGGTTTTATTTTTGGTTCAATTGTTTGTTTTTGTGTCGAATTATTTTTCTTTCTCATCAAAAATAAACTTCCAGCACTCAATGCAATTACACCACCAGTTAACCACAACCAACCGCTTTTTCCTTCTTTTACATCATTCGTCATTTCTTCTATTTTATCAGAAATTGTCGAATCTGGAGAATTAGATGCTATAGCAGTTGCAGAAGAAGTTTTAGAACCTGAAACAGACAAATTAATCGAATCTGATTTCAAGGTTACATATTTCTCTTTAACAGGATCGAAATAACTAAATTCTACAGGCGAAATCGTATATTCTCCTCCAAAATTTGGGACAAGAACTGTTTGCTCAGCAACTTTTCCTTTCATTCCTGTATCATAGGTTTTATATGCATCACGTTTTTTCGGCGCAAATTTTTCTAAATTTTTTGGTGTTGTAATTTCAGGTAAATTAATGGTATTAAAGTTTCCTGTTCCAATAATTTCGACATCAAAATTTACACTTTCATTGGTAGCAACTTCTTTTTTATCAAGCGAAGCATTCATTTTAAATTGACCAACTGCACCGCTAAAATTCTTTGGTTTTCCTTCTTCTGGAAGCGCTTTTGCATTAATCACAACTGGATTACTACGCACTTCTACAGGCTCCGCACCATATGTTGTTGGTAACACCACATCTACCGAAAACGGATCAATTTCTATCTTTCCTGGTTTTTGAGGAAAAACATAATAACGTGCAATTTCTTCAGAGAAATATTGTTTTCCTCCTACAATTTCTTGCTTGATATTTTCGGGAGAACTTTTAACTATTTTTGGGCTTAATCCATCTAAATTTCCTTGACGAAAGTTTTGTTTACGATTAAGATAAGATAAATCTTTTACGTATAATTTTACTGATAAACCAACTTGTTCATTCACATAAGGATTCGTTTTCGAAACTTTACTTTGCAGGAAGACTGGTTGAGAAGTATTACTTCTAAAATTATTGTGCGTCAATCCCGTTCCTTTCACTACAACATCGACAGGTTTTGATGTATAGGTTTTTCCATTAATCACAATCTTAGCAGCTCCAATGCGATATTTACCCTCTTTTTCAGCAACAAAAGCAAGGATAATTCCTTCTTCTATCACTCCTTTTCCATTCACATAAGAAACATTTTGCGAGCGTTGTTCACCTACAATTTGTAATCCATTATGTGGAGGATATTTCATTGGTTGATCAATCGAATAACTATCTGTATTAGATTCGATAAAAAAGCCCACGCTAAATGCTTCTCCTAAACTGACCTGCGTTTTGTCTGCATCAGATTTAAAAGAAATTTGTTGTGCTAACGCTGTGATAGACGTTAAGGCAAACACTAAAAAGCTATTTAAAACGCTTGTCGTTGTCATTACCAATCCTTAGATGTTGTTGTTCGTTGTTTTTCTGCTTTTTGTTGAATAATTTTTCGTTGGGTTTTGGCTTCCTGATTTTGCAATGCTTTTAGCAAACCGTCTCCCAAATTATTCTTTGCATTATCTTGTTCTTTACCGTCTCCATTATTTCCTTGTTTGATTTCTGGAGATTGATTATTTCCTTGTCCTTTATTATTTCCATTTTCACCACCAGCTTTCGGATTTCCTCCTTGATTTTGCTGTTTTTGCTGATCAAATTGTTGTTGTTGTTGAGATTGATTCTGATTCTGCTTTTGGTTATTTTGGTTTTGTTGATTCTGTTTATTTTGCTGCTGTTGTTGTTTTTGCTGATTATTTTGATCTTGTTTGTTCTGATCTTTATTATCCTTATTATTCTGATCCTTTTGCTTTTCACGTTCTTTTTCTAACATCTTTTTTGCCAATGCATAATTGTAACGTGTAGCATCATCTTTTGGATCATTTCGTAAGGCTTGTTTGTAATTATCAACAGCATTTTGATAATCTTTTTCCTGCATAAAAGCATTTCCCAAATTGTGATAAGCCAAATGTTTATCATTATTCGTTTTAGATACTTCAGCAGAACGTTTGTAATGCGCTATACTTTCTTTGTAGCGTTTTTGTTGAAATAAGGCATTTCCCAAATTGTAATTTGCTTTGACAGAAGTTGGATCTTCCATGGCAGCTTTCTTGTAAGCAACTTCTGCATTATCAAATTTTCCTTTTTGATAATACTCATTACCTTCAATAATGTAGCTTTTCGCTTTCGATTGGCTATAACCAAAAACGGATAAAAGCATTATTCCTAAAAATCCTATTTGTTTTAAAAAGTACATCATTTTACCATACAAACTTACTATTTCTTTTTGTTAAAAATCTTATATTCAGATGTTAATAATTCCACAAAAAGTAAACAAACCGCAACCGCTAAAAACCATTGATAAATGTGATTCATATCTCTTGTTGTAGAGTTAGCAATTTCGTTTTTATCTAATCGGGCTTTATACATTGATAATGCGGATAATGCATCTTGCGTATTATCCAAATGAATGTAAGTTCCGTTTGTATCTTGTGCCAATTCGCGAAGATTTTTATCTTCTAATTTTGTAATAACTGTAGAACCTGTTTCGTCCTTTTTATAGTCTTCTGCGTAGCCATTGTAGTACATCGGAATTGGAGCTCCTTTGTCTGTTCCAACACCAACTGATACAATATGAATTCCGTTATCTTTTGCTATTTTAGAAGCTTGATTAACTGTATTTTCGTTGTCTTCTCCATCCGATATTAACACAATTAATTTACTTGTATTCGCCGATCCTTTGAATGTTTTTGCAGCTTCCTGAATCGCATTTAAGTAATTTGTTCCTTGACTCGAAATTAACTCTGTATTAACATTTTGCAAATAACTTTCGATTGCAGCATAATCATTTGTCAATGGAGAAATCGTGTAAGCATTCGCTGCAAACGCAACCAAAGAAGCTCGATCTCCACCTAATTGATGTAATGTTTCTGTGATTAATTTTGTTGCTTTTTCTAATCGAGAAGGAGCGACATCTTGTGCATTCATCGAACTCGATAAATCTAACAAGAAAACCATATCAATTCCTTCGCGCTTTACTTGCACATCTCGTTCACCATAAAGTGGATCCATCAATGCAATTACCATTAAAAATAAAGCCACACAAAATGCAATGATTTTGAAACCATAACGCTTTGAAGATGTGATTGGAAAAACAAATGGAAACAGTTTTTTATCTGCAAATGTTTTCTTTACACGTTCGCGCCATTGAAATACTGTTATCGATAGAAAAATAACGACAAACAATAAAATCATCAACCAAATATTATGTAATTCTCCCCACTGCATTAGATTAATTCTTTAAAAACGGTTCTTCGTAAAATGGCTTCTAATACCAAAATGATGAATGCAGGCAATAAAAATCGTGCAAACAATTCGGTATAATTATAATATTTGACTTCGTTAATTTCTGTTTTTTCAAGTTTATCAATTTCGTCATAAATGTTTTTTAGACTTTCATTGTTTGTTGCACGGAAATATAAACCACCTGTTTTATCTGCAATTTGTCCCAACAATTTTTCGTCAATTTGTACTGGACGCATATCAAAAACATAATCACCTAACATATCGTAACCATAAGGCATAGGCGCCATTCCATTTGTTCCAATACCAATTGTATACACTTTTATCCCTTTCTCTGCTGCAATATCAGCGGCTTGAATAGGCGAAACATACATCAAATCTCCAGAAGGATTTACACTTTCAACACCATCTGTAATCAAAATAACTACTTTAGATTTTGCTTTACTATTTTTAAGATGATTAACAGCTGTTGCCAAACCAACTCCAATTGCTGTTCCATCAGCTAAACTACCTGAATGTAACATTTCAATTTCTTGTGTCAAAACATCACGATCTGTTGTTAATGGAACACGTGTCAAAGCTTCACCAGAATATTCGACTAAACCAACTCTGTCTGTTTTTCTTCCAAGTGAAAAGTCTTTTGCAACTTCTTTTAACGCTGTTAAACGATCTGGTTTCAAATCGCGCGCTAACATACTCAATGACGTATCTACAGTCAATAAAATATCAACTCCTTCGTCCGATTTTACTTTTGTCGTAACATCTACATAACGTGGACGAGCTAAAGCAACAATGCACAAAGCCATTGCGATAATTCGCATCAAAAATAAAAGTGGTTTGTACGTCGCTAACGAACTTTTTGCACCTCCAAATGCTTTAAGCGAAGGTAATTTTAAGGATGCTTTTTTCTGGCTCGTTTTGCGAATTTCTCTGAAAATAAAGAAAGGCAAAGCAAGCAATAAGAGTAAGATCCAAGGATTTTGAAACTCAAAATTTAGCATTCCTAATTGTTATTAAACTGTTTATATTTTTCTCCCGTCACTTGATCTTTTTTCAAATCTTCGTTCTCCGGAATTTCTAATGGTTTTACACGATCTACAAATTCATCTACCCAATTTCGGTGCGAAGTATTTGTAGGTTCATCAAACTCTTGTTTTGCGAATTTTACCAAATCAGCATCGAACAAAAATTGTTTAAATTTCTGTACATCTTCTGGCAAAACATCTGGTTTTGTCGCAACATATTTTACCAAATCATCCGACAAAATTTCTAATGCCGAAAAGTTATAAATACGTCCTAAATATCGTCTTACAACAAATGATAATTGCGTGTAATATTCTTTTTGTTCACCACGTTTCAAATATTTCTTGGCATCCAACGCTTTCAGACTTGCTTTCGCTTCGTCATAAGGCGTTTTGTACGAATCTTTGCCAGATAATTTCGATTTTGCTCGAACATATAATACAACCAAAACAATTCCGATGATAAATAAAATCAAGGCAATAATGCCGTACAACCAATATTTATTCCAATAATCTCCAATAGAATATTCTTCTTCCATTACAGGTTTTATCGGGAAAATTGCATTTTTCGTTGTATCAACTGCAATATCTTGAATATCAATTTCGAGTTGTTTTGTTGTTAAATCTTTTCCATTTTTCTGAATGATAAATGACGGAATATTAAATTTACCTGCATCATATCCAGTCAATTCTAAATGTTGAACAATTTCAGATTTTCCATCCGTTTTTACAGTGTCAATTTTTTGACCTAAAACCTCGATGTGATGATTAATTGAATCTGAAATCGTAGGAAAAACAATTTTATCACCTGCTTTGTAATCAATTTTTACTTCATATTGGATTGGCTCGCCAATTTTGATTGTCGTGCGATCCAATTTTGGCATAATTTCTTGCGCAAACGAAAATTGAAGGATAAAAAAATTTACTAAAAGCAATAAATTCTTCATTAAGCTTTATGACTTTTAAAGTAGTTTAACAATGGGCGAACATAATCTTCGTCGGTACGAATACTGATCGCGCCTGAATGATTTTTTTTGAATATAGATTGATAACGTTGATCTAAATCGCGATAATATTGCGCATATTGTTGACGCAATTTCTTAGATGAAGTGTCTATCAAGCGGATTTCTCCTGTTTCGTTATCTTGCACATGAACCAAACCTACATCTGGAAAAGATTGCTCTTTTTCGTCATAAACTCTAATTCCAGTCACATCATGTTTTTTTGCTACGATTCGCAACGCTTTTTCATAATCAGAAGAATCAATAAAATCTGAAAGAATAAAAACATTTGATTTTCGGCGAACCAAATTCATAAATGTTTCTAACGTCGCTGCCAAATCAGTTTTCTTGCTTTTTGGTTCGTAAGAAACAATTTCTCTCACCAAACGCAACACATGTTGTTTTCCTTTTTTGGGTGGAATAAATTTCTCCACTTGATCCGAATATAAAATCAAACCAACTTTATCATTATAGGTAATTGCCGAAAAAGCCAAAGTAGCACTCAATTCAGCAATCGTTTCCATTTTAATTTGTTTTCGTGTTCCAAAGTTTTCAGAATTCGAAACATCAACCAATAAAAACATGGTTAATTCTCGTTCTTCTTCAAAAACTTTTACATAAGGTTCGCTGTATCGAGCCGTTTTATTCCAATCGATATTACGAACGTCATCACCGTATTGATAAGGACGAATTTCACTAAAAATCATACCTCTTCCTTTGAATGAACTGTGATATTCACCCATAAAAAGGTTGCTCGCTTTACGCTTGCTTTTTAGCTCAATACGTTTTACACGTTTGATGATTTCTTTTGCATCCAAAGTTTAAATGATTTTGAATAATGGTTTAAGGAACTGGAACAACATTAAGAATATTGTCAATAATTTCTTCTGGCGTAACATTTTCTGCTTCTGCTTCGTAGCTAATTCCGATACGGTGACGCAACACATCTTTTGCCATTGCACGTACATCGTCTGGAATAACATAAGCGCGTTTGCGTAAAAATGCATATACTTTAGAAGCTTGTGCCAAATTGATTGATCCACGAGGTGAAGAACCAAATGAAATCATTGGAACCAATTTTTCTAATCCAACTTTTTCTGGAAAACGAGTTGCGAAAATAATATCCAAAATATATTTTTCAATTTTTTCGTCCATGTAAACTTGTTTCACCATTTCGCGCGCATCCAACAATTCTTGAATAGAGATTACTTTCTCAATTTTTGGAAAAGATTGATTAATCGAATTTCTCAAGATCAAACGTTCTGCTTCAAATTCTGGATAAGTAATTACAGTTTTCAACATAAAACGGTCAACTTGCGCTTCTGGCAAAGGATAAGTTCCTTCTTGTTCCACCGGATTTTGAGTAGCTAAAACCAAGAAAGGTTTTTGTAACGGATACGTTTCATCACCAATTGTTACTTGACGCTCTTGCATCGCTTCTAACAAGGCAGATTGCACTTTTGCAGGCGAACGGTTAATCTCATCAGCCAAAACAAAATTCGCAAAGATTGGACCTTTTTTGATTCTAAAATCGTTTTCTTTTACATTATAAATAAGTGTCCCCACAACATCTGCAGGTAACAAATCTGGTGTAAATTGTATACGAGAAAAAGAACCATCAACAGCATCAGATAATGTTTTAATCGCTAACGTTTTTGCTAATCCAGGAACACCTTCTAATAAAACGTGTCCATTTCCAAGTAATCCGATTAATAGACTTTCAATCATTTTTTCTTGTCCAATAATCGCTTTATTGATTTCCGATGTCAACCTTGCAATGCTTTCGCTTTTTGCTTCTATTTGTTGGTTTAGTTGTTGTATATCCAAAATTTCTTTGAAATTAATGTTTATATTATTGATTCAAATTTCCTCTAAAATTAACAAATACAATTGATTTAGAAACTAAAACTTTCATACAATATTGTTAAACTTTGTTAAGACAAAAGTAGTGTACCAAACGATTTGATTATTATTTTCAGGAAAATTTTTGCAAGACTTACAAACTATTTATAAACAATAAACGTTTCTAAATAATATTTCTTTAAATCATTATACAATAACTATTTAAAGAATATTTATATTTTTACTGAAAAACAATACTATATGAAGAATTATTTACTGATGATTTGCTTTATGACAAGCATTTTAACTTTTGCTCAAAAGATTCAGGTTTTATCTGGGAACACTGATTTTTTAAAAGATCAAAAAGAAATTAATGTTCAACTGTTATTTGATGATGTCAAATTTTATGATGAAAATAAAACTGAAACTGAATATTTAGAGAAACGTGAAAAAGATGTCTTAGATAATCCGAAAAGAGGAGAAAATTATTGGAAACAATGGTTTGCAGATTGGAATGAAAATAGAAATGTTACCTTTTTGGATAAATTTATAAAAGGAACTACTAAATCTAAAAAATTAAATTTTGTAAAAAATCCAGCTGCAAAATATACTTTGATTATCAATTCTGAATGGATTTATCCTGGATATCATGCAGGTATAGTTGTAGAGCCAGCAAAACTAAGCACAACTTTAAATTTTGTTGAAACCGCAAATCCTTCTAACATTTTACTTTCTATAAAATCGGATAAAGTAAAAGGAACTTCTGGTAAAAATGATTTTGTTATGGAATACGGTCGAATTGCTTCTGCGTACGAATCAACTGGAAAATTATTAGGAAAAGAATTGAAATAATCTTTCAAAAAAATATATCAAAATCCATTCTTTTTCGAATGGATTTTTTTATTCAATAAATTTGACAATTTTGTTAAAACTTTTAATAAATCCTTGATTTCACCGCTACTTAACACTCGTTTACCTCAATATTTTTGACGTCTTTTTTTTGTGTTGCAACTTTGTTTCAAGAAAAATGAAAAGAATATAATTCTAACATTTAGTTGTAAACAAAAACATAGATTATGAGAAAAGCATTTTTATTAGCAAGTATGATGATGGTGATGGCAGTTTCTGCTCAACAAAGACCACAAGGAAATAATCAACAACAAAAGAATAAAGTAGAACATACGCAAACAAATTCTGTTGATAGACAACTGAAAAAATTTGATCAATATAATTTAACAACTTCTCAGAAAAAGAAAGTAAAATCTCTGTTAGAAGATAATTTATCAACATCAAATTTCAATAAAAAATTAGAGAAAATCTTGAGTAAAAAACAATATGCTCAATATATAAAAGATCAAAAAAATACATCGAACAAACCAAATGTTTCTCAAAAATCTAAATCAACAGATAGTAGAAAAACACATAAATAATAAACACAATAAAATTTAAACAAAATGAAAAAAGTATTTTTATTAGCAAGCATGATGATGGTAATGACATTATCGGCACAGGAAAGACCACAACAAGGTGAAAAATCTGGAAACAGAAAAGAGCAAAGAGAACGCCCGACTGTAGATCAGCAATTGAAAGAATTTGATCAATACAATTTGAGTTCGGCTCAAAAGAAAAAAGTAAAATCGTTGTTAGAAAGTAGAGATTCTGACATGAAAAAAGAATTTGTGAACAGAGACAAAAATTCTACTCAAAAAGGAGAAAGAGGATCTCGACCAGAAAAAGGTACAAACGATTTTGATACTAAATTAGAGAAAATTTTAGACAAAAATCAGTTCAATCAATACAAACAAGATCGTGAAAAACGTATGAAATCTGATAAATTTAGTATGCACAAAAAACGTGATGCAAAAGGAAATAGACCTTCGTCTAAATGTGCATAAAATCATAAAGATAGGGTTAACCTACAAATTTTGTAGGTTAACCTCTATTAATTTAAATTTTGAAAGAATATTTTAAAATTTGTGTGAGTTTAAAAATTATTATTGAATAACACAATGTGTTATTTCATTTCATAAGTAAGTTTTTTTAAAGTAGTTTTTAAAATTCATTTTCATTCAATTATCAAGTGAAAAGCGAGCCGATTTAGCTCGCTTTTCTTTTTTATTCTTCTGGCATTGCTTGCCATTTTTTGTAAAGATTGATGATGAAATAAAAACTTATTAAATATAAAATTGGATTGATGTATAGAAAAATTTCTGCAAATTCTTGCAACATCAACAATTCTTTATTTGTTTGTCTCAAATCATAAACACTTATTTGATTGGTTGGATCATACAACATTTCTGCACGTAAATCTGTGTAAAAACTAAGCATCACAATTCCAATAAAAACATTAGTAGCAACAAACCAATTAAGATTAACACCAGTTAAAACTTTATATTTTTTGGAACACAAACCAATTAGTGTAATCGCTATAAATGCAATGTAAAAAACAAATAAAATAATATAAGGTGCAAATTGTGTATAACCGATACTTGCATTGATAGAAATTCCGAAAACGCTTCCTAAGATTGCCAAAATTCCTGCGCCAATTAATGAAATTAACCAAACTTTGAACGAACTAAATCTGAACGTTATAATCAAAACAGTAATGATTAAAGCAATTAGTAAATAATATTGAATAAGTTCTAACCAACTGGAACTGTATTTAGCAAGCTCAATATTTTCATACACTCTATTTAAACTTGATTGGTTGATGTAATCTTGTTTTTTATAATTTATTTCTTTGTAGTTTAAATTTGAATCTATAAAATAATACGGATATTGCGGCAAATAATCAATCCAATTTTTATGTTTGAATTGATAACCAATTTCTTGTTTTTTTAGTAAATCAGTATAACTATTCAATAAAATTTCAATTGTTTTTCGATCATTTTTTTGCAACAAAGCAATCCATTGTTCATCGTAAAACTGATGATTTAAAGTAGAATCTTTCGGATTGTTAAAAGCCAAAAAACTATAATTATACAAACTTGCTAAGTTGAAATACGTTTGTGGTTTTTCTGAAGCGTTTACAGGACTTGCATACGAAACAGAATCTATACTTGTTGCATAAGCCATATCTACAGCTGCTGCATCGGGATACGCCGCTTCTTCATAAAGCTGATTTGTAGACGAATTATTCTTTTTTAGAGGTTGATATGTTTGATTAAAATTAATTTTAGAATAACTAAATCGCTCGGGAAAATAATCTCTTAATAAGGTTTCAAATTCAGGATTTCTGAAATACGGTTCTAAAAAAACATTATACGAATCATGTGGATTTTCTCTTAAATATTCTCTCTTATTTTTTTCATACAATTCTCTTGTTTCTTTCTCCGAAACCAACGAATCAAAAGCTGGAACAGGTAAATTTCTCGAATAATTATCGTAACCAAATTCTGATCGAAGTGTAAAACCTTGTGTTCTGTTAATAATGTCGATATCTTTCAAATATTGTTCTTCGCTCATATAATTTGAAACACGAAATTTAAGACCAGTTTTGAACGAATTTGGTACATAAAACATCAAAAATATAATGAAGAAAATGGTCAAAAATTCTTTGAATAAATAATTTCTCGAGGTTGGATAATTTGATTTGAAACGATTATTTTTAATATAGAAATACAGCCAAATAACGCCAATAATGACACCAATTAATAGATAATAAATAATAATTCCTGAGTTGAAAAACACTTCATAAAGTCCACTTTCTTGCAGTTGAGATTTTTTAGTAAAAAATAAAAATCCGTTGATAAATGCAATCAAGTTGAAAACTAAAACTGTCAACAAAATCCAAATAAATTTTAGATTCCAAATCAGCGGATATTTTGTAATTAAAGTTTGATTTATTTTTTTGAACATAGTTGGTTAGTTTTAATTGACAAAAAAGCGACGACTTGATTTCGAAATATCTCGAATGTATTTTACTTTCAATGACGATTTTCCTATTTCTGACAAAATATTATTCATCGAGATTTTATTATCAAAATACGCGATATACGAACCTCCATTGAATTTTATTTGCTTAATTTCGATGTTAGATAAAGCTGTTAATAACTCTTCTTTTGTGTTTTCAACATCAATTTCAACAATCGTAAAATCACCTTCCAATTCATTTGTATCTCCATGTATTTTAAGCTTTCCTTGCTCTAAAAAAAGAACTTCTGTCGATACCTTTTCAACTTCGTACAATTGTTGAGAACTCAAAATAACACCAAAAGGATTACGAATAGATTGTGATAAAAATTTCAAATCTTCAAGAATAATTTGTTGTGCCAAAATATCCAAATTCGCCAAAGGTTCGTCTAGCAACAATACTTTTGGACGACGCAATAACGTTCGTGCCAATTCGAAGCGCATTTTATAACCAGACGACAATTGTCTCCATTGCAAATCCTTGTATGGCCAAAGCCCCAAGCGCGCCAACATTACATTTGCTAACAACCTATTTTCTTCACTATAAATATCATAACAAGTTAATGTGAATTGTAGATTTTCCATCAACGAACCATATAAAACTTCGATTCGTTGTGGCACATAAACCAATTTGGTTTTTAACTCGAAACTAAAAGGTTTTGCATTCGAAAAATGATAATTTATTTCGCCAGAAGTTGGTTTCAATTCACCACAAATTAATCGAAGTAAAGTTGTTTTTCCATTTCCATTTTCTCCAACCAAACCAACAACTTCACGCGATTTTAAATCAAAAGTGATCGGATGAAGTTTAAAATTTCGACGATGATAAGCTTTTTCAACATTGTTGGTTGATATCAACGTTTCTTCTTTCTGAAAGGGCGGAGGAGAAGCTTGTTTCAATTTTTCTACCAATTCTAAAGCTTTCTTTGCTTTATTATCGTTCGTAGAATTTTCGTTGTAATAAAGATCTGAATATGAGATAATCTCTTTGTAAAAAGATTTCTCTCCAAAATCCAACACGCAATCAATTAATCGGCGATACCCCAAATCAAGATCATTGTGCTGCAAATGATTTTCTACTTCGTTTAGTCGTTGGTTAAATTCATTCATAGATTGATTATTAAATCATTACGAATATAACAATCCTTTTCTACAAATAAAATGGCTAATTGTAGGGAGATTTCAGTTTCAACAATTTTTGATAAACTATCTTAATTACTTTTTAATTTATTGTTTAGCAATATTTTATAATTAACAATTTTAACTTTCTTAAATCAATTTAGTTCTAAAATCATCATTATTCACAAGTTTTAATAAAGTCTATTCATAACTTTTTAATTCATTTATATTGAATAGTTTACTATTAACAATTTGAGTAATTAATCATGCTATAAACATTTTTTTTTATAACTCAGTTGAAAAGTAGTTAATTTATTAAATAACAAATGATTATAATTAACAATTGGCAAATAGAAATAAACTCAGTTTCTCATAAAGTGTGATCCTGAAACGAGTTCAGGATGACTTTAAAAGTCACAAAAAAAGCCGAGCAAATGCTCGGCTTAATTTTTCTACTATTTTAAGTATTTTTTTCCCTTTCTTATTTTAAAATTGCAGCAACTCCTGGTAATTCTTTACCTTCCAACGATTCTAACATTGCGCCACCTCCTGTAGAAACGTAGCTTACTTTGTCATCGTAACCAAATTGTTTTACGAAAGCAACAGAATCTCCACCACCAACAAGCGAGAAAGCGCCGTTTGCCGTAGCTTCAGCAATTGCATCACCTAAAGCAATAGTTCCTTTTGCAAAATTTGACATTTCAAAAACACCTAAAGGACCATTCCAAAGAATTGTTTTCGAATTATTAATTACATCTGCAAAAACTTTTGACGATTCTACACCAACATCCATTCCCATCCATCCATCAGGAATTTGATCAGAAGGAACTGTTTGTGTATTTGCATCATTACTGAAATTATCAGCAATCACATTGTCAACTGGTAAATAAACTTTTACATTATGTTTTTCACATTCAGCCAAAATTTCTTTCGCTAAATCTAATTTATCATCTTCTACTAGCGAATTTCCGATTTTTCCTCCATTTGCTTTTACAAATGTATACGTCATTCCACCACCAATAATTAAGTTATCAATAACTGGTAAAATATTGTTGATAATCGTAATTTTAGAAGACACTTTAGCTCCTCCAAGTACTGCTGTTACAGGTTTTTCACCATCAGCCAACACTTTGTTAATAGCTGTTAATTCTTGTTCCATTAACAAACCAAAACATTTATTTTCTGGAAAAAATTCAGCAATAATTGCAGTCGAAGCATGTGCGCGGTGTGCAGTTCCGAAAGCGTCATTCACATAAATATCTCCAAATTGAGCCAATGCTTTTGCAAAATCTTTATCTCCAGCTTCTTCCTCATTGTGGAAACGAACATTCTCCAATAATAAAACTTGGCCTGGTTTTAGATTACTTACTTTTTGTTTCGCATCATCGCCAATAACATCATTCGCAACGATCACATCAACGCCAAGAATTTCTGAAACTTTTGATGCAATATGTTTTAATGAATATTTATCATTGAATTCGCCTTTAGGACGTCCCAAATGACTCATTAATACAACAGCGCCACCATCTTTCAATATTTTGTCGATCGTTGGTTTTGCAGCTCTAATACGTGTATCATCTGTCACATTTAAGTTTTCGTCTTGCGGAACATTGAAGTCAACACGAATCAATGCTTTCTTGTTTTCGAAATTGTAATCGTTGATTGTTTTCATATTTTGATTTGAAATTTTGATCTACACAAAAGTAATCAAACTTTCATTTTGAGACTTAAAATCATTCAACACAATTTTCAACTATTAACAATTCATAATAATATATATAGTTTAATTAATTTTTAAATTTTAAAAAAAGAAAAATATGTTACTATTATTAGCACTGTTAATATGTGGATAACTAAAGTGAGATAAATTTTATTTAATAGCAATTAACAAGCTATTATTTGTAATTTTGTTTTGTAATGAAAGAGTTAGATATTCTATCAACAATTTATCATTTTGGTTGATAAACAACTTTTGTTAAAAAGAAGTTTTGTGAAAACTATTCATAACGGTGTGTAAATCTTTTATGCCAAAATGAAAACTTTTACTTGACTTGTATTGATTTATTTCTAATTGATTTTTTGAATCAGATTTCCAAATTTTTCTCTCGAAAAGTTATTAGTTTTATTCAATCATCTTTTAACAAGTTGTTACTTTTACTTAACATTTGATTTACAATTATTTAAACAAAAACAACAAAAACACCTGTTAATTAAATGAAAATTGCAATCGGAGCGGACCATGCTGGGTTCGATTATAAGGAGAAATTAGTACCCTTTTTAACAAGTCAAGGATTTGAGGTTGAGGATTTTGGTACGTTCTCAACAGAGAGTGTTGATTACCCTGATTTTGCACACCCAACGGCACAAGCTGTAGAAGATGGAAAAGCAGATTTCGGAATTTTAATTTGTGGTAGTGCGCAAGGCGTTACAATGACTGCAAATAAACACCAAGGAATTCGTGCTGCATTATGTTGGATGACGGATATTGCCAAGTTAGCTCGTCAACACAATAATGCAAATGTGTTAACTTTACCTGCACGCTTTATTGCGTATGAATATGCAGAGGAAATCGTGAATACATTTTTAGCAACAGAATTTGAAGGTGGTCGTCACGAAGGACGTGTAGATAAAATTGCTTGTTCATACAACGGATAATTTTATACATCTATATAAGATACAAAATCGGTCAATTCGTAAGAGTTGCCCGATTTTTATTTTAAAAATTAAATTTAAAACTATTATAAAGTTTAAATAGTTAAGTATAAATAATATTTTATATTTAAAATTAAATATTTTTAAACCAATTTAAGTCAATAGTAAATTTATTGATTGTAGCTGTTCTACTTTTACATCAGTTAAAAAAAACAAATCATTTAAAGATTAAAAGATGAGCAGAGCATTATTACGTAGAGAACAAGCAATCTCTTTTGTAAAAGAAGAATTTTCGAAAGGATTACAAAAAGAATTAAACATTATTCCAGTTTCTGGACCATTAGTAGTTTTGGATGGAACAGGTATTAATGATGATTTGAATAGTATTGAAAGACCTGTAAAGTTCCCTATAAAATCTTTGAATGATAAAAATGCAGTGGTTGTGCATTCTTTGGCAAAATGGAAACGTATTCGTTTGAAAGAATTAGAAATTGAACCAGGCGAAGGAATTATAACAGATATGCGCGCTTTGCGTCCAGACGAAGATTATTCGCCAATTCATTCTATTTATGTTGATCAGTGGGATTGGGAAAAAGTAATTGTTCCACAAGATCGTCAATTGGATTATCTTTTTTCGACAGTAAAATCGATTTATGAAGTTATTAAACAAACGGAGCAAAATGTAGAGGCGAAATATCCACAATTGAAAGCTGTTTTACCAGAACAAATTACATTTATTTCGTCTGAAGATTTATTACAAAAGTATCCAACATTTACGCCGAAACAACGTGAAAATGCAATTTGTAAAGAATTTGGAGCTATTTTTATTTACGGAATTGGAGGAGAATTGAGTAATGGAGAATTACACGATGCACGTGCCGCTGATTATGACGATTGGAGTACAGAAAACAGTGCTGGTTTTAGAGGTTTGAACGGTGATATTTTAGTTTGGAACCCAGTTTTAGAATCTGCTTTCGAGTTATCCTCGATGGGAATTCGTGTGGATAAAGAAGCTTTGACGAAACAATTAGAAATTAGAGATTCTTCGGATCGCAAGAACTTATTATTTCACTCAATGTTGTTAGATGATCAGTTAACAGAATCAATTGGAGGTGGAATTGGACAATCTCGTATGTGTATGTTTATGTTAAAATCTCGACATATTGGCGAAGTACAAGCAAGTATTTGGGACGGAAAAGTAAAAGAAAAATTAAAAGAAGAAAGCATCGAATTATTATAAATGAAAAAGCAGTTTCAAAGTCTTGAAACTGCTTTTTTTGTGTTTTATATTGAAATTAACAATGTTTATAACTGTTTATAATGGTTGTTAATTCACTTTAAATAAAATATTTATACTTCATTTAAATTGTTAACTAAGAAATACGTTCGTTTTTCTTTGCAATAAAACTATCATAGAATTTTTTGAAACCATGATGATTGATTAAATAGAAATATTTAGGAAATAATCTATTCAATTCGTATTGAATTTGTCTTGGAAATTTAGACTTTCTTAAACTGCGATCAATCTGAATTTGCGTTTCTACTGGAGCTGGTTTAACAAGCGATGGAAGAAGATTATATATTCTTAAATCAAATTCCCAAGCATGCTGCAAATCACAATCAATAGGACGTTGAATTGTAGGAAGTGGAGTTTTAATTTTATTCAAAAATTTTTCTGCGGCCTTTCTTGTCCAAATGGCTGCAATTGTTGTGATTGGAATACTCGTTCCGCAAGCTGCAATTATATATTTTTGGTCAACATCAGATATTTTGATATGTTTTCGTTTTCCATTAAACAACTTCAAAACATCCCAATGATCTCTTACTTTTAAATCATCATATTGATTCATTGCTTTTTCTACAGCAGATTTAAAATCATCAACCAAAATTGCATCATCTTCTATAATCAAAGCAAAATCATTTTCAGAAGCCAAAAAAGTTTCTAGCGTTTTCACATGACTCAAATAACAACCAATTTCTCCAGGAACTAAATCGCGGTCATATTTATTTTTTACTTTATAGGTTGACGAATCCAAAGTTTTGGCATCTACAGCAGAAATTCTTTCGTAAGTAATCTCACATTTTTCGAATTCTTTTTGCATCAATTCAAGCCGATCCGTAGCTCGATCAAGGTTAATCAAGTAGGTTTGATATAATGGTTTAGTTTTCATTCAATTAATTATCAATGCAAAAATAGTTTTTTTGGCTCAATTTTCGCAATAAATCAAAACGTTACAAGTAATCTTATCCTTTCCGTAACATAGAATTGGCTGTAAATTGTTATTTTAGAAAAAGGATATATTACCTTTGCAGTGGTTATGTTGTTTATTAACATCTTATCAATAGTTATTAAAATTAATTTGATAATCAAATAATTAAGATGTTTATTTATTAACTATTTTAAAATAAATCTCGAAAAAACAAGAAGAGATTTGACAGAAAACAAATTATGCCAAGAAGAAATTTTAAAAATACAAAGGCGAAAAAAGACAAAAACATAACAAAGTTTACGAAGTCTATCATCGAAGTTTTATTTCAAAATCCGAATAAACCTTTAAATTATAAACAAATTGCAGCAGCTTTAAACCTAACAAATCGAATTGATACAGAATTATTGATTAAGAATTTGAATGTTTTATTAGCTGACAAAAAGATTTCTGAAGTAGAAAGAGGAAAATATAAAATCAATGCAACCAATGATTATATGGTTGGGATTGCGGATTTGACTTCTTCGGGGAGCGCTTATATTATGATTGATGGTCTTGAACAAGATGTCTTTGTACAAAAAGGAAAAACGCGAAATGCCTTAATGGGCGATACGGTTCGCGTATATGTTTATCCAAAAAAACATGCCAGTCAATCGAGAGCAGAAGGAGAAATTGTAGAAATTGTCGAGCGTAATAAAACTGAATTTACTGGTATTTTCGAGTTAGGAAAAAACGGAAATTTTGGTTTTGTAACGATGCAAAATGGTAATCATGATTTTTTTATTCCAAAAGAGAAAATTAAAAATGCTCAACCAGGAGAAAAAGTTGTGGTTCGATTAACAAATTGGCCAGAAGGATCTAATTCACCATTTGGCGAAATCACGCAAGTTTTGGGTAGTCCAGATGATACGGATGTAGAAATTCATGCGATTTTGTTAGAATACGATTTGCCAGCTCAATTTCCTGAAGAAGTAGAAGAAGAAGCAAATCACTTGGATACTTCGATAGACGAAGCCGAAGCAGCTCGCCGTAGAGATATGCGAAATGTAACGACATTTACAATCGATCCGAAAGATGCAAAAGATTTTGATGATGCCTTATCAATTCGAAAATTAGAGAACGGAAATTGGGAAATTGGAGTTCATATTGCTGATGTTACGCATTATGTTCGTCCAGGTTCGTTGATTGAACAAGAGGCGTACAAACGTGCAACTTCTGTTTATTTGGTGGATAGAGTAGTGCCAATGTTGCCAGAAGTGTTGTCGAATGTTGCATGTTCTTTGCGTCCAAATGAAGATAAATATACGTTTTCGGGTGTATTCGAAATGGATGATAATGCAAAGATTGTAAAAACATGGTTTGGTCGTACAGTAACGCATTCAGACAGACGTTTTACATACGAGGAAGCACAAGAAATTATCGAAGGGAAAGACGGAGATTTTAAAGATGAAATCTTGACTTTAGATCGATTAGCAAAAACAATGCGTCAAAAACGTATGAAATATGGAGCGGTTAATTTTGATAAAGTTGAAGTAAAATTCGATTTAGATCAAGCGCATAATCCGCAAGGAATTTTCTTCAAAATTTCGAAAGATTCGAATAAATTGATTGAAGAATTCATGTTATTATGTAACAAAAAAGTTTCAGAATTCATTAGTTTAGATAAACACGGAAAAGAAAATGCGAACACTTACATTTATCGTGTTCACGATGATCCGAATCCAGATAAATTATTAGACTTAAAGAATTTTATTCGTCAATTTGGTTACGAATTAGAGATTGGAGATCGTAAAACAACTATTAATTCGATGAACAAATTGTTAGCAGAAGTGAAAGGAAAACCAGAAGAAAATATGGTTGAAACTTTGGCTATGCGAACAATGGCGAAAGCAAAATATACAACAGAAAATATTGGACATTACGGATTAGCGTTCGATTATTACACGCATTTTACGTCGCCAATTCGTCGTTATCCAGATATGATGGCGCACCGTTTATTGCAAGATTATTTAGATGGTAAAAAATCTCCTGCAGCGGCTGTTTACGAAGACAAAGCAAAACACTGTTCATCTCGCGAAAAAATTGCCGCAGAAGCAGAACGTGAGTCAATCAAATACATGCAAGTAAAATACATGGAGCAATTTGTTGGCGAAACTTTTGATGCGTTTATTACAGGTGTACAAGATTATGGAATCTTTGTTGAAATTCCAGAAACGCGTTGCGAAGGTTTGATTCGTTCTCGTGCTATGAAAGGTGATCATTTTGTTTTTGACGAAAAAAATCATGCTTTAATAGGTAAGCGCACACGTGTTAAATATCAGTTAGGAAGTCCGGTTAGAATCAAAGTTTTAAATGCTGATTTAATCAAGAAGCAATTAGATTTTGAATTGGTTGATGCTTAAGTTTCATATTTTAGACTTATCTTGCAGACCTTAATTATGTTATGGAAATAATATTTTCGGCCATACTAATAGGTTTTTTGTTAAGTACAATTCTTATTGGACCTGTATTTTTCTTACTTATTGAAACCAGTTTGCGTAGAAGTTGGAAAACCGCTGTAGTCCTAGATTTAGGAGTTATTGCAGCTGATATTTTGTGTATTGCAGCAGCCTATTACGGAAGTAAAGATTTTACAGATTATGTGACCAATCATCCAAAGTTTTACCGCATTTATATCATTGCAGGTTTCTTTGTATTGATTTACGGAATTTTCATGTATTTCTCTAAACCAAAGCTACATATAGAAGGCGAAGCGGGATTTGTAAGCAACAATTATTTGAGAACGTTTATCAATGGATTTATTATGAATTTGTTGAATATTGGTGTCATTGTTTTTTGGTTTGTAATTGTCTCTTCAATTATGATTCAATATCCAAATCCAAGCGATTTTATGCTTTACATGGGAGTTGTTTTGACCACCTATTTTGTAATAGATTTGGGTAAAATATTTTTGGCAGGAAAGCTTCAAAAACGTTTTACCGATCAAAAAGTATTTATGGTACGAAAAGGAGTCGGAATTTGTCTTTTAATCTTTGGATTAATCATTATCCTAAAAGGTTTCGGATTCTTTAAAGAAATCGATCAAAAAATAGAAAATCAGCTTATTAACCAAGAACAAACAAGTTAGAAATATAAATCCGATCGAGATTCTTGATCGGATTTTTTTATAGAAGATATTTTCCAGAATCCTTATAATTCCATGTTCTTACTTTCATCAAGTCAGCAATTGTAAAGGTAATTTTTTATATTGGTTTAAATTTAGTTACAAATAGATGTTTCTATTTTTGGGATTTTATATAATTTTAATACTCTGTTTTTATTACTAATATTCATAGTTGTATTGTCTAATTTGGTTGAAACCTTGATACATTTTTTATTTTGAATAATTTTATCCAACGCAATGTCTGTAAATTCTATATCTTCAGATAATTTCTTATTGATAACGAGAATACTATTTTCTTCAAAATCTATTTTAGGAATAGGAATTCCGGGAAACCTGGTTAAGTTTAATTGTTTATAAATTTTTGTAAAATTTTGTATGTTATTTATAATTTCTATTTCTTGATCTGTTTGTACTGAATTTTCTTTGAGCATTAAAATTAATTCATATTGAATTTCTTTTTGTTGAAAATTTTGTTGTTTAGTGTTTACAGAACAAGATAATAAATTAAGAACTATCAATATTGGTAAAAAAAATATTTTTCTCATAGCTAAATATGATAAAAAATTCCAACTGAAATTTATTTTCAGTTGGATTTAAGTTGTTTGGTTAAAAATTATTATTTAATGATGATTTTGTTAGTTTGTTGTTGTTTTCCATCATCAGTTTTTACAATATAAACTCCTTTAGGTAAATGTCCTACTTCTACTTTTATCTCATTAGAGAAGTTTGTTGTGTAATCTTTGCTATATACAGATTGTCCTATAATGTTTAAAATATTTACATTTACTTTTGATGCACCAGCACTTAAACGAATGTAGAAATTTCCATTACTTGGATTAGGATAAACTTTTACTTCATTATTCGCTTGAATGTTAGAAATACTTAATTTTTCAGATTTTATTGTACAAAATTCAACACTTAATTTGTTAACTGTTCCTTGGTTAGAAGGTGATATATCTGCTAATCTAAAATAATATGTTCCATTTGCTGGCTCATAATAATACTTCGCTAAATCAGTTCCAATAGGTGTGATTTTTGCACCTGCTACACCACAGTTTTCGAAAGTGTTTCCTCCATAGCTATTATATTCATAAGTCATATTTGGCTTTCCTGAACAATTCGCATAATTCAAGAATTGATATCCTTTATCAACATTTTCTTTTCCCATTAAAAAAACAAGTTCACCTTGATTTGCGTGTGTAATATCTGTATGGATAGAGAAATTTTCAATATTTCCATTATAATTGTCAATTGTAAGAGCTGGTAAATTTAGAATTCCTGCATTTTGTCCTGTCATATCAGGTATTGTTAATGGAGAAGAAATTACATCATATGTGTTACATATCAATTCTATTGATCTATTAACAGCAACGTTAGGACTTGCTGCATAGAATATATTATCTACAGCTTCTACAATAATATTTGCTTTAGATGTCTCAGTTCCTTCAGGAATTGTTACAATTGCAGAACCTGTATTAGGTACATTACTTGCTAATATTGTATATGCATCTTCTATTGTGTTAACATTCGCTTCAAAATTAAGTAATTTAATAGCTACATTTTTGACATTAATATTACCACTGTCTGTTCCTGCAACGTCCCATTTCACTTCAAAAGGAGTTCCTGCTTTTATAGATTGATTAAGGTCTATATTTGTAATTTTAAAAGGTCCTTCTTCTTTTACAGAAACTTTTACTTTCTCAGATGCGATTTGTCCTTTAAGCTTCGATGTGCCAAAATCTATCAGATCTCTTGCTTGTAATGTAAAATTCATATCTCTTGCAATATCAGATACTGTATTCCAAGTAGAATATAGCTGTCCCTCTGCAACATTTAATATTGGTGGGAAATAAGCTATTGGTGAACTTTGATGTTGATAAACTCTAAAGTTTGCTCCTTCTGTGTTGTTTCTGCTTGTATCAACCCAATTACCTGTATATTTTCCTAATAAAGGGTCTGATTGTTCCCAAGAATTTGAAATAATATAATCAGGACTTTCTGCATCAGATACTGTTCCTTTTAATTTAAATGCTGTTCCTTTAGGAATATTATATTCGCTTTTTTCTACTGTAACTACAGGAGGTGTATTATTATTAGGTGTAAAAACACCACAAGAAGTTGTTGCTAAATAATCATTAATTTGTTTAAGATTATGGTGATTAAACTGAGAAACAAAATCAGGTACAACATCATGAGTTCCAGTAACACCTGGGTATCCCATTACAGTAACGCCACTTCCTGTTTCTACATTAGCTCCAGTTTCCTCTGCTCTTGCGTGAACGTGATTTGCTCCAAATTGATGACCTAACTCATGTGCAACTATCATAGCCGCCTTGTACGCTGAATGACCTACATTTCCTGCGTAAGTAGAACCTTTTACACTATTATTACAAACACTTCCTATTAATCCTGCTTTACCGCCATTTGTTTTTCCTGTCAAAACAATCCCTACGTCATAATTTGCAGAACCTATTTTGTCGTCTAATATTTTTTGGGTCAAATCATTTAAGTTTGTTACTTCTATTCCCAGAAAATTGAAAAAATAATATTTATCATCTTCTTTTGTTAGAATAGAAAGTTCATCTGTACCATCAACTAATTCTAATTCTATGGCTAAATCTATACCATATACAAAATTCACAACATTAAGAACATTTGCGATAGCTAGCATAGAAGTTTCTTTAGTAGGGATTTCACCTTCTGCTACTTGAGATTTATTAAAATCAAAATCTGTAACTACACCTATTTTATATTTTCTTACTCCTAGAGGATTGTTGTTGCTAGAGTTAGCTGTTTTTGCTGCTAAGAATGTTTTTAAATTCTCTTCAGAACCACACTCAAAATTTCCTAAAATACTACTTTCCTTAGATGTCAGAATTTCGTAATTTCCATTCTTTTTTTCAATAGAATAATTATTGTTAGGAGAAAGAACTAATGCTGTTACTCCTTTAGAAGGAGAATAAGATAAAACAATTTTGTCTTGAGAATTATCTGAAGAATATCCTACATAAGTTTTGATGTTAGGATATTTTGCTTGTAATTCTGGAGATAATACCTGATTTTCAACAATAGTAAAAGTTTTTTGCGTTTTGTTCAAACCAGGGATGCTTACTTCTAAAGATTTCGATTTGTTTTGTAACGTACCTTGTAGTTGAGTTTCTAATCTTGATAGATTTACGGTTTTGATTTTGCTTGTAGGAAAACCTGCCGTTAAAACTTCATTTAGAGAATTACTTTGTGCATTTGCATTTGTGTAAAATAGTCCGAAGACTAAGCTTGTAGCGAGTAATTTTTTTTTCATTTTTAATGTTTTAATATTTATCTAAATTAAGATTAAAACATATTAAAAAAATAGTGAGGTATTAATTTAGAGAATAAACCTATGTAGTTGATTTAAAATGAATAAAATTTACACAAAGGTTCTTAATTAAGAAAATATTAACATAAAATTCGGTTACTCAACATAATTTTATTAGCTACTTTTTTCTCTCTTTTAAAAGATTTGTTTGTTGGTAGTTACAAAATCAAATAAAAAAGATAGAATTTTAAAAAATCGTTTACAATTTTCACAAGAAATTTATCTTCTTTTTCTAATTTTTCGATTTTAGAATTCTTTCAATGTTTTTTATCGTTTATTTGAAAACGTGAAGATTCATTATTAATACTTCTTTTAGCATNNATGCTAAAAGAAGTATTAATACTAATTTATCTTTCTGTATTTATATTTTTCTTACAGTAATGACTTCCCAGAATCCTTATAATTCCATGTTTTTACTTTCATTAAATCAGCAATTGTAGAGGCAATTTGATTGAGATAAGTTTGTTTTTGTTTGAAATTTTTAGGATTAATTCCGTTTCCAATCAGCAAAATAAACCCTTCGTCAGAGCCTTTTACTTCATCATTGTGATCCGTCCACTCGTTTCCATTTCCACGTCCATGATCTGTCGTTACAATAATCGTTGTTTGATCTTTATAGAATGGATCGCTTTGTACATAATTCCATAATTCTTCAATCATACGATCGTTGCGGTTTATTGAAGTAATATATTGATCGTAATCTTCATCATGTCCGTAATCATCAGCTTCTCCATAACCTATAAAAAGTAATTTAGGTTTCTGATTTTTCATGGCTTCTAAGGCAAATTCGTGCGTAAAAATGTCAAATCTAGTTCCCCACCATTGTTTTGGCGTTTCTAACTGAAAACGTTCGATAAGCAATTCTCGTTCAGATTTATTTTGATTAAAACTATTTTGATATCCTGCATTTACCAACAATTTAGAACGTTCTTGGTTGAAAATATTTGTATACATTCTCCAGCTTCCAAAAGCCATTACTTTATTGTTTAAATTCTTTTGCTGATTTGCAATTTCAAAAACTGAAACATTAGGATTCGGAATATCTTTGTTATTTTTAATTCGCTCATCATCAGCTTTTCCTGTAATTATTTCGTTGTATCCAGGATAAGACCATAATCTTTTGTTGGTAAGATTTACAAAACTTTGTTCATCTCGATTTCCTAAAATAACTCCTTTTTCTTTAATCGTTTTCCATGTAAATGGCATCAATAATTCGCGACGTTTTATAGAATCTTCTGTCCAATATTTTTCATTAGTTTGAACAATAAGTGAGTTGTATTTTTTATCATTTAAAATTGATTTTTCAACTCCACGGAAAACTTCTTTCCAACGAACACCATCCAACGTAACCAAAATAACTTTCGGTTCTTGTGCAAATAAAAAATTTGAGAATAAGGCAAGAATAAGAAATGTATACTTCATGTGATTTTAATTTCTTATAAAAATAGGAAAAGCATCGATATGATGCTTTTAAAAGTATTATTTTTCTAACTTATCAACGATTTGTTGATAAACTTCTTCGGCGCTCAAATTTTGAAAATAATCATAGTTTTTAAACTTTTTTGGATCTTTTCCGAAGATAGAAGTCGGACGAATTTTCATCGATTCGTCTTGTATCACATCATTCATAGATTGTCCATATCCCAAAAATCCGGCAAACGGATGCGTTCCACCCCAAATAGAAATCGTGCGCGTTCCCATCAACGAAGCTAAATGCATATTTGCGCTATCCATAGAAATCATTACTTCTAATTTAGCAATTGCTTGTAATTCTTCTTCAAAAGAGATTGTTCCAGCTAAAGATTTGATGTTTGGATTGAAATTTTCCCATGTTTTTAATTCATCAATTTCAGCTTTTCCACCGCCAAATAAATAAATTTTGTACCCATTTTCAGCTAATTTCTTCGCTACGATTTTTATATTTTCGATGGGATACATTTTACTTGAAAAAGCAGCAAAGGGAGCAATTCCAATTGATTTTGGTTCCTTAATCGATTTTGGTTCGATTTTATGCTTTAAATTGACGTTAAAACCAAGTTGACGTAAAACATCAGCATAGCGTTCAGTTGTTAATTTTAATTGCTTAAAAACGCGATTTTTTTGATTGATTAAAGCTCTTTTCTCTGTACGACCTTTGTCTAAAGTAGCGGTTCTTGTTCCATTAAGTTGAAACAATGTTGTAATTACTTTTGATCGGATTACATTATGAAAATCAGCTACATAATCAAAATTATATTGTTTTAATTCTTTGTATAATTTGAATAAGCTAAAAAAGCTTTTGTATTTTTTGTTCAAATCAACCGAAATAAATTTGATTTGAGGAAATTGCTTGAAAATATTTCCCATAAAAGGGCGCGAAGCAACATAAACTTCGACATTAGGATTTTGTTCAATAAACTCTTGTAAAACAGGAGCAATCATTGTGACATCGCCCAAAGCAGAAAAACGTAAAACTAATAGTTTTTTATGATTCGTTTTCTCCATTATTCCTATTGTTAATTTCTTTTGCAACCATTTTCATTTGCTTTTCAAATTCTTGCTTAGATGCTTCAAAATATTGATCAGAATTTTCGGCATGTTTTGCAATTTTACGTAACGACTTTCGGTCACTTTTTATGAAAATTTCACCAATTTTAGATGCTTCTTCATGAGAAAAACCGTATTTTATTAAGATTTGTCTTCCAACGTAAACAGATGAGAAAAAGTTTTCTCGATAAACTTCGTCTATACCATCTTTCAAATAATTATACGCATAACTACGATTTTTTGCACGAACAATAATTTCTAAATTCGGAAAGTTTTTACGAACAATATAAACTAATTTCTGATTAATTTCTGGAGGATCCAAAGCAGCTACAAAATATTTTGCATGTTCAGCACCAGCCGATTTTAGTAAGTTAACATTTGTTGCATCACCATAAAATACATTAAAACCTTGTTTGCGCATTTTCTCTACACGCTCGCTATCGTTATCCAAAACAATCGATTTTATTCCAGTACTTTTCAATACACGGCTAATTGTATTTCCAAAATCTCCAAAACCTGCGATGATAATTTGTCCATCAGCTGAATTTGGATTTATTTTATCGTTTTCAATGATTGTTTTTACTTTTGTTTTTACACCAAAATATTTTAGAATTAATTTCTCATTCAATACTAAAAGTAAAGGCGTAATCACCATTGTAATAGCTGTTGTTGCTAACATTAGATCGTACCATTCTTTGTTTAGAATATCTAAATTTCGAGTCAATGATAAGATAACAAAAGCAAATTCTCCGACTTGCGATAAAAGTAAAATGAACAGCCATTTTTGATCAAAATCAAATTTATGTTTGATTCCAATAAACCATAAAACCAAAGATTTTATTAACATTATTCCAAATGTTAATCCAAGAATCATAAAAGGTTTATCTGCAATTAATTTGAAGTTAATCGTTGATCCAACCGCAATAAAAAAGATTCCTAATAATAATGATTTGAACGGCTCTATATCACTTTCTAATTGATGTTTATATTCGTTATTTGCCAAAACAACACCTGCGATAAATGCTCCTAAAGCAGGAGAAATTCCAACTTTTTGCATCAAAATAGAAACTCCAATCACTAAAAGTAGGGCAGAAGCGGTGTAAATTTCTCGAACTTGTAATTGTCCAACATACTTAAAATAAGGTGTAATAATGTACTTTGCAATTACGTAAATAAATGTTATTGCACCAACAATAACTAAGGTTTTCATGAACGCTGGTCCACCAACTAACAAACTTTTAGAATCATCTCCAATGGATTGAATCAAAGAATCTCCGACTAAAAGTGGAATAATTGCCAAGATTGGAATTACCATAATATCTTGAAATAACAAAACAGAAAAAGTTGATTTTCCAATGCTTGTTTTGGTCAATCCTTTCTCGCTAAGTGTTTGCATAATAATGGCTGTTGAAGACATGGTTATTGCAAAAGCTATAGAAACAGCCAAAGAAAAATCCATTTTCAAGGCAAACATTCCGACTAAAGTTGCAATAATTATCGTCCCCAAAACTTGCATTCCACCAAGGTTGATGATTTTATTTTTCATCTTCCAGAATTCCTTTGGATCAAGTTCTAATCCGACCAAAAAAAGCATCATTACTACACCAAATTCTGTGGCGTGCATAATGTCTGTTCCGTCATTGCCAACAAATTTCAGCACATAAGGTCCAATTAAAACTCCTGCAATTAAGTAACCTAAAACTGAACCCATTCCTAATTTTTTGGAAATAGGAACGCAGATTACAGCGGAAAAAAGAAAAATAAATGCTTGGCCTAAAAAGTCGTTCATTATTTTATAAGGTTGATTAGATGATGCGTCTAACTATTATTTTGTTTTGATTGAAATGCAATCGCATAAAATTTGAATTGTTTTATCATCGCCAATAATCCGTTTGCACGTGTTGGAGATAAAAATTCTGATAAACCAATTTCGTTGATAAAATCTGTATCCGATTCTAAAATATCTTTTGGCGTTTGATGATTGTACATTCTCACCAATAATGCCGCAATTCCTTTTGGTAAAATAGCATTAGAATCAGCTTTAAATTCGATAGTATCACCGTCCAATTCTGCATCTAACCAAACAGAAGATTGACAACCTTTGATGATTTTATCATCTGTTTTTGCTTCTTCTGGTAAAGTATTTAAGCTTTTTCCTAACTCGATCAAATATTCGTAGCGTTGTTCCCAATCTTCAAAAAATGAGAATTCGTCTACTATTTCGTTTTGAATTTCTTTAATTTTCATACTACAAAGTTAGAAAGTTTTTGATAGTTTTTCCTCAAAAAAAGACGTTAAATAGCTCGATTCTTTTAGATTTCTTATTTTTGTGTTTTGATAAATTTCAATTCCCAAAAAATGAAGTACACTTTCATTGTTAATCCAAATTCTGGAAACGCAAAACACGATATTTCGCTCGATTTTTTACAATCAAAATTTGATTCTTCAGATGAAATCGTTTTGAAAGAAACTGCTTATCAATTTCATGCAAAAGAATTGGTGAAGGAGGCGATTGCTGAAAATTCGGATGTGATTGTTGCGTGCGGTGGTGATGGGACAATCAATGAAGTGGCGAGTGCTTTGGTGAAAAAAAATATTCCATTGGGAATAATTCCTGCCGGATCTGGAAATGGTTTGGCAACAAATCTTAATATTCCGAAAGATCCTAACAAATCGATTGAAATTATCAGATCAAATGCTATTCACAAAATTGATGTTGGTAGAGTAGAGGACAAGTATTTTTTTAGCAATTTAGGTTTTGGGATTGATGCAGAGGTTATCAAAACGTATGAAGAAAATCAAAAGCGTACGATTACTGGTTATGTTGATGCTTCTGTGAAAACGTTGTTGAATTATAAATCTAAATTGTTTCGTCTTTATATAGATGATGCAATTATCGAGAAGAGTTTTTATTATCTTTTCTGTTCTAATTCTAACATTGCTGGTTATGGGATATCTTTTACACCAAAAGCTGATTTGTCTGATGGAGAATTGGATTTATTGATGATAGAAGATTTAGATGTTTTCGAACAGTTTTATTTTTCGGTATTGGTTTTAGCCAAAAAGATTGATTTTTTGAACAAAGCAAAGTATCGAAAAGTTAAGAAATTCAAGATTGAAAGTTTAGATCATAATCCGATTACGTATCAGCTTGATGGAGAGATTCATAAAACCGATTCACTTCAAGTAAAAGTTAAAGTCTTACCAAATGCTTTAAAAATCATTTTTTAAACCTTAATTATCTATTTAATTAACAATATAAATTATACATTTTCAATTAATTAAAATGTTATTAACGTAGTTGTAAACGATTTGTTTGTAACCAATTTTAGCTTTAGTTTATAGAATAGTACTTTGTTTCGTTGTAACTTTGATTAAAATTTTTACAATGAAAACTTCTTATAAAATTTTAGCAATTGATTCTAATCATGAATGTCTGAATAATGGACTTCGCGATGCGGGTTTTATTGTTGATGAAGATTATACTTCGCCTAAAGAAACCATCGAACAAAAGATCAATGAATATGATGGAATGATTGTAAGGAGTAGATTTCCAATTGATAAAGATTTTTTGGCAAAAGCAACAAATTTAAAGTTTATTGGTAGAGTAGGGGCAGGCTTGGAGAATATTGACGAAGAGTTTGCAGCCGAAAATAACATTGTTTTATTTAATTCTCCCGAAGGAAACCGAGATTCTGTTGGTGAACATGCGATTGGTATGTTGTTGATGTTGATGCATCATTTGCGTAGAGCTGATAACGAAGTTCGTAATGGAATTTGGAAACGTGAAGAAAATCGTGGTGATGAGTTGAAAGGAAAAACGGTTGGGATTATTGGTTATGGAAATATGGGAAATGCTTTTGCGAGACGTCTGCAAGGTTTTGAAGTTAATGTAATTTGTTATGATATTTTGCTAAACAAAGGAGATGAATTTGCAAAACAAGTTACGTTAGAAGAGTTTTTTGAGCAAGCTGATGTTGTGAGTTTACATACGCCGCAAACGCCAGAAACTATGCAAATGATTAATGCAGAATTTATTTCTAATTTCAAAAAACCATTTTATTTTGTGAATACAGCTCGTGGAAAATCTGTTGTGACAAAAGATTTGGTTGAAGCAATGAAAACAGGAAAAATTTTAGGAGCTGCTTTAGATGTTTTAGAATTCGAAAAATCGAGTTTCGAGAAATTAGTTGCATCTGAGTTACCAGAAGAATTTCAGTATTTAATTCAAGCAGATAATGTTGTTTTAGCACCACATATTGCTGGTTGGACACATCAAAGTAAAGTGAAATTAGCAGAATTTATTCGTGATAAAATAATTGATTGGAAGAATAATCAATAAAATGATTAATTGATATAAGCTAAAAAGGTTCCGAAATTTCGGAACCTTTTTTCATTTTGTAAGTTTTTTGTAAACTTTATACAAAATAACTGCTACTATAATAACAAGAACGATTTGGAATAGAATCCAAAGTATAACATTAAATGTCGATTCGCCTGAAATTGATAGCATATATATGTCTCATGTGTTAACTGAATGCTAAAATATAAATTATTTTTAACATTTCGTTAATGATTTAAAAAAAGTTCTATTCATCATCTTGGTGTGTTAATTGATAACTTATCACATATCAATAGATAAGTTTTTTTTGCGCCATAAATTTGTATAAAAATAAATTACTATGAATTACCAAATATTTAAATCAGAATCAAGAGGAGGAGGAAATCACGGATGGTTAAACTCTAAACATTCTTATAGTTTTGCGAATTATTACGATCCAGCTCGTATTCATTTTGGTGCATTGCGTGTTGTAAATGATGATATAATTACTGGAGGTATGGGATTTGGAAAACATCCTCATGATAATATGGAGATTATTACAATTCCTACAAAAGGAGGAATTTCGCACGAAGATTCAATGGGAACTGGTTCTGTAATTGAGTCTGGGGATGTACAAGTAATGAGTGCAGGTACAGGAGTTTTTCATAGCGAAATGAATGCTTATGAAAACCAAGAAGGACATTTTTTTCAGATTTGGATTATTCCAAATAAAATGAATGTTGAGCCTCGTTATCAACAAATTTCTGTTCGTGAAGTTGCTAAAGAAAACGAATTATACCAAGTTCTTTCTCCAAATGCGGACGATCAAGGAGTTTGGATTCATCAAGATGCGTGGATTTTCTTAGGAAATTATACAGAAGATAAACAAGAAACATACAAAGTACAAAAAGAAGGAAATGGTGTTTTCTTTATGGTTGTAGAAGGAGAAGTTGAATTTGATGGAAACAAATTAGGAAGAAGAGATGTCATCGAGATTAAAGATACAAATGAGTTTTCGTTTAATGTAACGAAAGATTCTTGCTTGATGTTAATCGAAGTTCCTATGGATATTTAGAAATTTTTTCAAGTTTTAGTTGTTTTATATATAGAGCAGATTTCAGAAATGAATCTGCTTTTTTTGTTAAAAAAAATATCATTATCAACACAAGTATTTAGTATATTTACTGCTTATAAAACTTTAACTCAAAACGTATTAATCTATACTATATGAAACGTTTATTCATCATTGCATCTTTCGCTTTAATGATTATCAGTTGTAAAAATGATAACATTGAAATTGATTCTACATCTGCACAAACTTTTAGTGAAACGGTAGACAAAATTTCGAAGGCTTTGCCTGTTATGCAACAAGATAAATTTAAGGAAGCTTTGCAAATTATTTTCGAGTACAACACAAGTCAATCAATGGATAATGAAGCGCGTTGGGGAATTGTGCGTACGTTGTTGGATGGAAAAACGGTAGATGAAGTTTTTGATATTGCTGAAAAAGTTGCGTTACAAAATAAATTTACTTGGAATAGAAATCAAGTTCCTTTGGTGAATGGAATTCCAAAACCAGGTGCAATTGAAACTGTAGAAACGCCTACTGAACCAACTTCTAATGTACAACGTTTTGATTTTAGTGTAAAACAAGATGATACAGGAATTGCAATTTCGCCATTCTTTTATAATGCACAAGGAGAGGAAATACAGTTAGATCAAGCTGTAACAGCAACGATAGAAGTTTTTAATTCAGGTAGTATTGTGTACACATTTCGTTCGACAATCGATCCAAATTCAATGGATGATTTGTATAGAAAGAATGCAATTAATATTAAATATTCATCTTTAGATGCTTCTAAAATTAAAAGTGATCGTTTGGATATTTTGGTTCGAATTCCGAATTCTGAACGTTATTTAACGAATCGTAAAGCAGTAAAAGTTCCGTTGAATTTAGTTGGAGCTACAGAAGTTGTAGATTCGGCTGCGGTTGAAAGTACGCCTGCTCATGTGAGCAAAGAAGCAGGAATGGTAAAATCTCTTTCGAATCGTTTTATGACGAATTTATCGAAGAAGAATTATTCTGGCGCTTTTGCATTGACAAGAAGTGGAGAGTGGAATACTTTTCAAAAATTTTCTTCTGATGAAACAATTAAAAATTTAGAGCAAGCAACAATTAATGATGCAAAAGTGTTGGATGCTGACGAAAAAGTTGCATTAGTAGAAGTTCATGCAAATTTAAAAGACCAGTCTTCTAAGACGTATCAAGTGACTTTAGAAAAGATCAATAACAAATGGTTTGTGATTAATTTTAAATAATTATAAACTTATTAAACATAAAAAAAAGCGTTCAAATCTTGAACGCTTTTCTTGTTTTATATTGAAATGAATTATTGTCCGTTTGCTTCTTTAGCAGCGTCCGCTTTCATTTTTGCATTTGCAGTAATCGCAATTTCTACACGACGGTTTTGAGCACGTCCTTCTGCAGTTGTATTATCAGCAATTGGCTCTTCTAAACCTTTTCCTTTAGATGTTAAACGAGAAGAAGCAATACCTTTAGAAACTAAATAGTCTTTTACAGATTGTGCACGTTTTTGAGATAATGGTAAGTTATAATTTTGAGAACCTACGTTATCAGTATGTCCAACGATTAATAAATCTGTATCAGGATATTCGTTGAAAACTTCTACTAATTTATCTAAGTTAGATTTAGCAACAGCAGTTAAAGAAGCTTTATTGTAATCAAAAGTAACTTTAGAGTTTTCATCTAAAATTAAGTTAATTCCTTCTTCAGTTCTTACAACTTCTGCACCTGGTAAAACTTGCTCAATTTTTTGCGCTTGTTTATCCATATTGTTACCAATAACACCACCAGCAGCTCCACCTACAGCAGCTCCGATTACAGCACCTAAAGCAGTGTTACCACCTTTACCGATATTATTACCTAAGATTCCTCCAATAACACCACCAGCAACAGCACCAATACCAGCACCTTTTTGTGTATTATTTGCATTTTGTACAGCTGTACAAGAAGACATCATAAATGATCCTCCCAATACAATTGCAGCTATTTTAGTATTTATTTTTTTCATAATTTCTAAGTTTTTTAAATTGTTGATTAACGTACGAAGTTATAAATCACTTGTGCAATTTTTCCATTTGCATTGATATCTTGTACCAATTTCATCGAATTTGCATCAACATAATCTACACGCATTTTATATCCTGCTGTATTTTGTTTCGCTTTGATTCCTGTAACATCTTTGAAGATAAAGTAAGTTGTAGAACCATCTTGTTGTAAATCCCAAATAATATTAGCTGTTCCTGAAGGGCAATCTCCGCCAGCGTTATTAAATGTATATGTTCCTTTTTTGTTGTTTTGAACTAAGTTCCATGTTGAACCTTCATAACATTCTGGGTTTGCTGTGTCAAAAACTTTCGCAACTGCATCTGTAACTTTTACATTACCTTGTACCTCGTTTGTTGTTAAACCTTGGTAGTCTACATTTGTCAAAGTCCATGCACCTCTTACTTCTTTACCTGTTTGTATTTCTTGTTTTGCAACGGTTGTAGATGCACAAGAAGTTAAAAATGCTGAAGCGCATATCCCAAATAATAAAATACTTTTTTTCATAGCTATTTATTTTATCTATTATTAATCTTAAAAAACGGCTTTTATAAATTAGATTTAATAAAGTTTTAGAAAAAAAACGACTCCTAATACGTCTGATTAGATAATCATTCTTTAAAAACGCTTATTTTAATTTTCAGCTTTAATAATATAGATTAAAGACGAATATTGACCTGTTTTTTTAGCTTGAGCATTAGACTTCAAACCAATTCTAAGCGCATTGATAAAACCTAATTTATTACCTTTATATTTTTCAGATAGTAGACTCACATAAAACGAATCTAATTTCATCGGGTGGATAGATTCAATTTTCATACCAAAGTTGCTAAATAACTTTCGCATGCTGGTTTCTGTGAAATGCCATAAATGACGAGGTACATCATAAGCCGCCCAATGTTCACCATAATATTTAGCATCATACGATTGGTGGTTTGGTACAGCTACTACTAAGATACCACTTTTTGTTAAATGTTTCTTTAGTTCTGTAATTATTTCTTTCAGATTAGGGATATGTTCTAAAACATGCCACAAGGTAATCACATCATACTTTTCTGTATTCTGTTCTAATTCTGTAGAAGTAACTTTTTCTATTCCAACTTTTGATTGCGCAATTCGTCTTGCCGAATCATTTGGTTCCATTCCCAAAACATCGTAACCATTTTTTTGAAGATGCTCTAAAAAATCTCCAACTCCACAACCATAATCTAGAATTTTTTTACCAGTACCAACTTTATTAATCAATTCTAATTTATTATTTAGATTGATTGATTTTGCCATTTGATAAAAACGTTCGAAAATAGATTTCTTTCCATCGGTATGGGAAATGTAATTTTTACTTTCGTAATACTTTCCTAAATTTTCGATAGGCTGGGGGAGAGTGTACAAAACTTCGGTTTCTGAATCTTCGTAAATCTCGAACTTTTCTCCTGTTAAAAAATAATCTTTTAAATCTAATTTCTTAATACCAGAAAATCCTTCTTTTGAAGGATTTTCTTGAGATGTTTCACGTGGAACATTTTCCATATTATCTTCCCATGTAAATTAATAATACACTTATATCTGCTGGCGACACACCACTAATTCTTGATGCTTGCGCTACCGTTGCAGGTTTTATTTTTGTTAATTTTTGACGAGCTTCTATCGACATCGAACCAAAAACATGATAATCTATATCAGCTGGAATTTTTAGATTTTCCAAACGATGCAATTTATCTGCATTCTGTTGTTCTTTCTTAATATAACCTTTGTATTTGATCTGAATTTCTGTTTGCTCTAATTCTTCTTGATCGTATTCATTCGTTTCAATAAATTCTTTCACACGATTCAATTTTGTGAAATCAGAAAGCTTTAATTCAGGACGAGAAATAACCGAAATCATTTTGTTTGGTTGTTTCAAAGGTGTTCCTTCGCGCTCTTCAATTACATCATTTATCTCTTGTGGCTTGATTGAATTTTCTTCGAAATAATTAACAAGCTTTTCAGCTTTGTCAAATTTTTCTTCCATTCTTCTTAAGCGATCTTCTGAGGCTAAACCAAGTTCAAAACTTTTTCTTGTCAAACGTTCATCAGCATTATCTTGTCTCAATAAGATACGATATTCTGCACGAGACGTAAACATACGATATGGTTCTTCTGTACCTTTTGTAATTAAATCGTCGATTAAAACTCCTATATACGCTTCATTACGATTTAAGATAAATGGATCCTTTCCTTGAATTTTCAATACTGCATTTATACCTGCCATCAAACCTTGAGAAGCTGCTTCTTCGTATCCTGTTGTTCCGTTAATTTGCCCAGCACAATATAAGTTTTCGATTAGCTTAGTTTCTAATGTATGTTTTAATTGTGTTGGTGGAAAATAATCGTATTCGATGGCATAACCAGGACGTAAAATTTTAGCATTTTCAAACCCAGGAACAGAACGTAAAGCTCTTGCTTGAATATCATCAGGCAAAGATGTTGAGAATCCATTTATGTAGAATTCCATTGTGTGCCAACCTTCTGGTTCTGCAAAAATCTGATGACGATCTTTGTCTGCAAAACGATTAATTTTATCTTCGATAGATGGACAATATCTTGGTCCAGTCGATTTAATTGTTCCGTTAAACATTGGAGAACGATCAAAACCTTCGCGCAATAAATCGTGAACTTCTTGATTCGTATAGGTAATCCAACAAGAACGTTGTTTTGTTAATTTTGGCGTATTTGTATATGAAAATTTTGAAGGATTTTCATCTCCTGGTTGCTCAACCATTTTCGTATAATCGATAGAACGACCATCTACACGTGGAGGAGTTCCTGTTTTCATACGACCAGCTTCGAAACCTAAATCAACTAATTGTTCCGTAATTCCGAAAGCAGCTGATTCTCCCATACGTCCACCTCCAAATTGTTTTTCCCCGATATGAATCAAACCATTCAAGAAAGTACCATTTGTAAGCACAACAGATTTAGAACGAATTTTCATTCCCATTGCTGTAATTACTCCACAAACTTTACCATTTTCAATGATTAAATTTTTAACCATATCTTGAAAGAAGTCAACATTCTCTGTTCTCTCTAAAGATAAACGCCATTCTTCTGCAAAACGCATACGGTCTGATTGCGCACGTGGCGACCACATCGCTGGACCTTTTGATTGATTCAGCATCTTGAATTGAATCGCAGTTTTGTCGGTAATAATACCAGAGTATCCACCTAAAGCGTCAATCTCGCGAACAATTTGTCCTTTTGCTATTCCACCCATAGCAGGATTACAAGACATTTGTCCGATTGTTTGTAAGTTCATTGTAACAAGAAGCGTTTTTGCTCCTAAATTGGCTGCTGCCGCTGTTGCTTCTGCACCTGCGTGACCACCACCAACTACAATTACATCATATTCTGATTGAAATATCATTTGATTGTAAACTTATTTTTCTTGTTAAAATAATAAATGTTCCACGTGGAACATTATTGATTTAGATAGCTACTAAATGTTTCTAAATATTGATTTTCTTTAGCAGTCATCAATTCTTTGTCATCTGGTTCCTTGTCCATATAACCAGCAAAATGTAATATTCCGTGGATAACAACACGAGCCAATTCGTTTTCAAAAGAAACACCATTTTGCTCTGCATTATCTTTGATTCGTTCGACGCTAATAAAAATATCACCCATCAATTCGTCTTCAATAGAATTATCGAAACCGATAACATCTGTGTAATAATCGTGGTCTAAATATTGTCGATTAATTTGAAGTAAGTATTCATCATCACAGAAAATATAGTTTAAATCTTCTAATATTTTCCCTTCATTCTTCATACTCTCTACGATCCAATCTATCCAAGTTTGAGCATCTTTTAGCTCAAAATCTGTTTCGTAAAATAATTCTATCATTGTTCTAAAACCAGTAACCTAAACTTAAATTAAATAATCCTTTTTTTGTGTAAGGCGAATAACTCCAAATGAAATTTAAAGGTCCTAATGGACTATCGTAGCCATAGGTAACGCCATACCCAAGATATTTGTAATCTGTTAAACTTAGTTGCTCAAATCTATCTGTGATATTTGCTATATTCATAAATAGACTTGTGTAATGATTTTTCAAAATTCGAGCTTGGATATGAGAGCCAAAAAGCAATTGATTGTCGCCAATCGCAGAGCCAAAAGGAAGCCCATAAAACTTGGTATAATTGAAAAAATCTTGTTCAACATAACCTCCGAGATAAAACTTCTGAGGCATTGTTACATTATCGTTGAAAAAGGTTCCAAAGTTAGCAGTAAATCTGTAACTTAGGAAATTATTTAACGGAAAATTTGCCTCTAAACTCGATTCTAACAAATAGTTATTTTCGAATCCAGTTACATTAGAATCAAACAAATACTTAAAGCTTCCATCAAATTTTAAACCACTACGCGCAAAATTTGCATTATTTCGATTATCTGCTTTGATATATCCATACGCTTTCCAATAATAACCTTCAGATTTTGCTGGAAATTCTTCATTTGAAGCAATAAAATTATTTGTGAAAACTTTTGTGTATTGATGCTCTAATCCAACGCCAATCGCAAATTTTTCTTTAATCGTGGATTGAATATAGATTTGATTGATGTATTCTCTAAAGTTATAATTTACTTTTTTGTAGATATTATCTTGACCAAAGAAGTTTCTTAAATCAATTTCTTTGTCAAAATAATGCGAAAAAGAGTTGAAACCGATACTTGGAAGATATCCATTATCAATGAAAAAATTGATGTTATATCGCGCATAATCTCCAACCACAACATCAGCAGATAGCACCGAGTTTTTGACAAATAAATTCTTTGAAGTGAAGTTTAAAAGTAATCCTGTTTTGAATAAATCATCGTAATGTAATCCAAAACGGATTGATTGTTTGGTCTTATTTTCTTGAACTTTTAACGTCAATAAATTCTCTTCATCGTTAATTTCTGAGATTTTATACGTGATATTATTGAAGTTTCCAGAAGCATACAATTTCGAAATTCCAGCTTTTAAATCATCATATTTTATAATTTCAGGAGTACGAATCCCTAGCTTACCTTCGATGTAATTTGTGTTGAAGTTTTTCAATCCTTCTACTTCAATTTCTTTCACCAAAACATAATCATCAAGTTTAATTTCGTTTCGAGTTTTATTGGAAGCATGCTGTTTTTTTGCAATTTCTTTGAGTTGATCATATACTTTTTCCGAAGCAATAAGTCCACGATTGTAAATAGAATCTACTTCGTCAAAACTTGTAACTGCATATTCTTTTAACTCTGGTTTAATCAATAAATCGACTAATTTTTTCTGCTCATTTGTTTTTTTAACGATACTCATCGTCATAATTTGACTCAAAATATCAATAGCAGAATTTAGATCATCACGTTTTTGTAAACCATCACCCAATTCGACACCGATAATAATATCAGCCCCCATATCTTTCACTTCTTTCACGGGGAAATTGTTGACAACGCCTCCATCAACATATATTTTACCATCAATTGTGACAGGATCTAACATGGTTGGATAAGCGCCCGAAGCCAAAATAATGCGAGGTAAAAATCCCGAACGAAAGACTTTTTCTTCTCCAGTTTCGAGATCGGTTCCAATACAAACAAAAGGTGTTGGAAGTTTATTGAAATCATCAATATCATGAACTGGACGCAATAAATAGGTTAACAAATCAAGCGGACCTTGCCCTTTTGAAATGGCATTAGGAATAGTTAATTTGAACTTGTCAAAAGGTAATTCTAAGATATATTTTTCTTTGTATGCTTTCTCGAAGAAAGGAATTTCTGCACGATCTTTATTTTGAGTAATCAGCGAAGAAATGTCCAATTGATGCATGATTTTCTCAAGCTCGTCAGGTGTATATCCAGCTGCATATAATCCGCCGATAATCGCGCCCATACTTGTACCTCCGATGTAATCAATTTTGATTCCTGCTTCTTCAATCTTCTTCAAAGCGCCAACATGTGCATAACCTTTTGCACCACCACCACTCAATACAACACCTACTTTTAGACGTGTTGAATCGTTCTTTGTTTCTTGAGCAAAGGTCATGGTTGAAATAATGAAAATGAAAGCAAAAAGACTGCGCATAAATTGATTTAAATTGAGGAATAAAGATAACAATTTTGAATCTAAGTTGTAGAATTGTTTAACTATTCTACATTATTTTCATAACAACTTAAATAATATGAAAACTTCGAAAAGTTGGGAGAAAAAGCTTTATTTACTTTTAGAAAAGGCTTTAGTTTTTCTATTTGTGAAACAGAAAGTGGATATGAATCATAAATTTCTGTTGGATAATCATCCTCATTTAAGATAAAATCATTTAAATAAAAAAGAATCTGTTCAGATATTATTTCTAATTCGAATTCATTGTTCAGAGAATCGTCAGAGTTACTATACTCTTCAATTAATCTAATTATTTTATCCATTTATTTTTTTTAAAAATACAAAAAAAGAGCTACTTTTCAGTAACTCTTTTAGTATATTATTCTTTGTAATAAACGCGTTTTATACGTTGGGAAACCGAAGTTAAGACTTCATAAGGAATTGTTCCTAACCATTCGGTAACGTCGGCTAAAGTTGGTGAGTTTCCAAAAATAGTTACTTCATCACCTTCTTTGCACGGAATATCGGTTACATCAACCATCATCATATCCATACAAATGGTACCGGTAATTGTAGCCAAATGTCCATTGATACCTACTTTTCCTTTTCCGTAACCAAGCGAACGACGAATTCCGTCTGCATAACCAACAGGTAAAGTTGCAATTTTGGTATGACGCGCCGCGGTAAAACGGCGACCGTAACTTACAGTTTCGCCTTTTTCTATTTCTGAAATCTGAGAGATTACCGTTTTGAAACGCACAACAGGTTTCAAATATTTCTCCATAAAATCGGTATATTCAGAGTAGCCATACATTCCGATTCCTAAACGAACCATATCATATTGATGCTCTCCATACGCTACAATTCCAGGAGAATTTAACGCATGTTTGATCGGTTTTATATTTAAGGCAGTTGTAATTGCCGAATAACTGTTATCAAAACGATTCAATTGGTATCTCGCATAATCTTCCTCTTCTGGCATATCGGCAGTTGCTAAATGCGTGAAAATTGAGCGAACATAGACATGCGAATTATCTTTTAGAATGGCAATTAGCTCTTCGAAATCGTCTTCGTGAAAACCAAGACGATTCATACCCGTTTCCATTTTTAGGTGAATTGGATAAGGCGAAGAAATCTGTTTTTCTTGTAGTTTCTGAATGAATAGTTTCAAGACGCGCAAACTATAGATCTCCGGCTCTAATTGATAATCGATAACTGTAGAATAACTACTTTGTTCCGGATTCATGACGATGATTGGAACAGTAATTCCAGCTTCGCGCAATTCTTTTCCTTCGTCTGCAATTGCTACTCCTAAGAAATCGACACCGTTATTTTGTAAGGTATTTGCGACCTCAAAACTTCCTGTTCCATAACTGTTCGCTTTTACCATACACATCAATTTTGTGGTAGGTTTTAGCAATGAGCGGTACACATTTATATTCTCGATAAGGTGTTGTAAATTAATTTCGAGAACAGAATCGTTGGAACGTGTTTCTAATTCATTCGAGATTTTTTCTAATTTGAACGGACGAGCACCTTTTAATAAAATGGCTTCGTTGTCGACATGTTGATGTTTGAACTGTTCTAAGAATTCTTCAGTCGAATTGAATGAGCGAACATAGGATTCAAATAAATGTTTGAACTTAGAAATTTTTTCTCCAATCAAAACAATCTCATCAAAATGATAAGGGTTGACTAAATCGGCAGCTTGTTGATATAAATCGTGGTCAGATAAGTTACTTTGTAAAATATCCGTCAACACCAACGATTTTTTGTCGCGCGGTTGTTGATTTAGTACATTTAAACCAATTTTTAACGAATTTAGATCAGAATTGAAGGTATCATTAATTAAAATTGAATGATTAATCGCTTCTTTAATTTCCAAACGCATTTCGATTGGTAGAAGTTGATTAAATTCGTTTTTAAGTTGTTTATAATCAATATTTAAACTGATTAAAGTCGTTAAGCAAATTAAACTATTTTTAATCGAAGCATCATCGATAAAAGGAATCGAATAGATGAATTCTTCTTGATTATGTAAAATAGAAATTTGTGTATTAGTCTGATTACTTTGTATTTTCTTGATTTGTACAGTGGCAGAATTGGAGTAACCATAAGTGTATTTATCTATTTGTGCTAAATGAGCATTTTCAAGAATAGCTTGATGAACTTTTTCATTCTCGATATTGAAAACTAATTTATCAACATGAGAAAATAGTTTCAGTTTTTCCTGAATCAATTCATCTTGATTTTTGAAATTCTCTAAATGCGCTTCTCCGATTTTTGTCAACACTCCAATTGTAGGTTGAATAATTTCTTCGAGATTTTGCATTTCATTTGGCATCGAAATTCCAGCTTCGAAAATACCCAAATCGTTTTTCTCCTCCATTTGTAAAACAGAAAGTGCTGCTCCGAATTGAGAATTATAACTTTTTGGACTACGAACAATCGAGAATTTTTTCCATAACAATTGATTCAACCATTCTTTGACAATAGTTTTTCCATTGGAACCAGTAATTCCGATGACAGGAAAATGAAATTGTTTGCGATGAATTTTTGCCCAATTTTGTAAAGCAAGAAGCGGATTTTTGACCTCGATAAAATTTGCATGAGGCAAATTCGTCAACGCTTTTTCTACGACAAAATTTCGAATACCTCTTTGATAAGCATCTTGCAAATACAAATGCCCGTCTTTTTGGTTTCCGTGAAAAGCAAAGAAAATTCCGTGAGTTGGATTGACAATCATGCGCGAATCAAAGAAAATTTGATCGATGATTTCGTCTCCGTTTCCAATCAAAGTACCGTTGATGATACTTGCAATTTGATTTAGATTATAAGTTTTCAACTTTATGTTTGTTATGTTCTTCCCAAAAAGCAACTCGGCTTAATGGTTCGTATTCTAGTACTTCGCCAAGCTCTACAAGGCGATCACTGTCAATTTTTCGGTGCGAATAATTGGCTAAATTTCCTGTACGAACGCAGATTGCATGAACTTTTGTTACATACTCGGCAGTTGCCATTAAATTGGGCATAGGACCAAAAGGACGACCTTTGAAATCCATATCCAAGCCAGCAACTATAACGCGTTTGCCTTCATTTGCCAATTGATTGGCTACGTCTACAATACCGTCATCAAAAAATTGTGCTTCATCAATTCCTACCACATCGCAATCATCAGCCAATAATAAAATTGCTGAAGAATACTCAACAGGTGTTGATGTAATAGAATTTTGATTGTGCGAAACGACTTCACGGTCAGCATAGCGCGTATCTACCGTAGGTTTGAAGATTTCGACACGTTGCTTGGCAAATTCGGCACGTTTTAGACGGCGTATAAGTTCTTCGGTTTTACCAGAAAACATTGAGCCACAGATGACTTCTATCCATCCACTTTTTTTGTTATGATTAAAGGTATTTTCGAGGAACATAGTTCAAATAATTTAGATTAAAATGTGAGAACAAATTTACGGAATAAATTAGATGAGAAAATTAAAAAATATAAATAAAGCATTTTGTATAAGAAATGTAGGAAATTTGCGTTTCAACTATTGTATATATCAAAATATTAATGATTTTTAATTTATGAGTAATTCTCAAGAAAATAATTCCCAGGAAATTGATTTGGTTTTTTTAGCTAAGAAAATTAAAAAATTTTTTCTATCAATAGGTTTTTCAATCTTACGATTAATCAACTTCATTATTCGAAACAAAATAATAGTAATTATCTTGTTCATTTTAGGTATATCTCTTGGGGTTTATTTTGATAAAAAATCAAAGAATAATTTTAAAACTGAAGTTGTTGTTGTTCCAAATTTTGATAGTGTCGATTTACTTTATTCAGAAGTAGAAAATTTTAAATCGAATTTAAATTCGAACAAATCCAAATATGACTTTTTGAATGATGTTGTAGATTTAAGAATAGAATCGATAGAAAATATTAATAGTATTCTTACAGATAAAGATAATTTGGAAATTTTTAAAGTATTAACATCAAATGGACAAGATTTATCTAAAATTTTGAAAAATGAAGAGTTTAAAAAGAATTATAAATATCATTTAATCACGTTGAAAACAAATTCATCGGCGAATTCTCAAAAAATCATTGATTTTTTATTAAATACTATTAATTCTAAACCATATTATAAACAAAGGTCTGCTTTAGCAATTAAGAATCAAACTAATGCTAAACAGCAAGCAGAAAAGAGTATTGAACAAATTAATAAGATTCTAGAGAATTTAGGAAATGGAAGTGTTTCTGTTGTTGGTAAAGATTTGAATATTAATAGTTATGATCAATTATCTAATGTAATTGAGATGAAAGATTATTATATGAAAAAACTAGCTGAAATTAATACTAAGTTAATCGAGTATAAATCTACTATTTATCCAGTTAATACATCTTTTAACAATAAAATACACCAAAAAATATATGAAAAAATGGTAGTTGTTTTACCACTTTTTTTGATTGGTTTCTACTTGTTTTTGTCTTATATCAAATATTTGTATGTGAAGTATAATAATCTATACCAAAAGACAAAAATTAAAAATGCTTGAAAAGAGCAAAAATATTATCAAAAACAAGGAAATTAAACAAGGTTTAATCACACTTTTTTTAAGAGGAATTGGTGTATTGACGTTATTTGGTTTTACTATTTTTTTTAATCGAAATTTTGATTCTTCTGTGGTGGGAGACTATGAGTTTACTCGTATGTTTTTACTCGTATCAGGAAGTATTTGTTTGTTCGGCACAGATATCTCTATTTTATATTTTGCTGGAAGACTGAAAAGTGAAGAAAGGTTTTATGAACTCAAAAATTTGTATTATAAAATTACAATCTTAAGTTTTATTTTTTGTTTAATAATAGGCTTAATCTTTTTTATTTTTTTTGATTCAACATTTATTAATTCATTTTTTGGTTCAGAAAATTCGTATAAAATAGTATCATATAGTATACTTTTTTTATTTTTTAATGTTTGGACTTTGTTTAATACGGAGGTTTTGAGAGCTCTTGATCAAATCGTTTGGTCAGAGTTGTTTCGAAATACATTCAAGTTTTTTCCTGTTATCTTTGGTGCAATCATTTTATATGGAAGTGAAAAAGAGGAAAGTATTGTCTTTTACTATATTTTAGGTTTTGTATTTCTAAGCCTTATCACAACAGTTTTTGTGTTAATACTTTTGAATAAAATTCCGAAATCAAACTACCATCATTTGCCAATATCTTATCGCGAAATAATAGACTATTCTTTACCAATGGGAATAAGTAGCTTTGCAGTTTATTTATTTTCAACAATTGATATCATTATTTTGAGAAACTATTTTTCTAGTTCAGATGTGGCTTTATACGCTTTGGGAATAAAAATAATGGCAATTTTGAGTATGGTAATTTTAAGCATCAATGTTAATCTTTCGCCACAAATAGCTGAACTTTATTTGAAGAATGAGTTAGACGAGCTAAAGAAGGTTTTAAGACGTTCGAGTCGATTTATTTTTTTGTTAAGCGTAATAATAGGCTTAATAATTATTTTATTTTCTGATTATATTTTACCAATATTTGGAACAGAATATATTGCTGCGAAAACAGCTGTATTAATTCTTGTTATTGGACAAATTTTAATTTCAAGTTTAGGAAGTTCGGCTGTTTACTTGAATATGACAGGAAGACCAAAAGTTTTTCGTAGTTTTCTATTGATTGCTTTGCTAATTAATCTTTCTTTGAATTTAATTTTGATTCCTAAATTTGGAATAATAGGAGCGTCTATAACGTATGTTGTAACAATACTTTTTTGGAACTTATGTGCTGTTATATATATTTACCAAAAGGATAAAATAAAAATTTACATCAATTGAAATGAGAGTTACTCTACAAAAAAATAAGTTAACATTTATACTTCTTTTTTTATTGTCAATTCTTATCGCATTAATGGGTGAGAAAGTATTGCCACAGAAGTTCTTTATAGATGCTAATACTATTGTTTTTGATTATTATAATGAAGCAGGTTTCAAAGGAAGTTATCCGCTTACAATGTCTTTTTACAAATATACTCAGTTAGGTAAATTACCTTTTAATGTAGTAGGTGTTTTTCAGTTGTTTTTTTATTATTTTATTTTATTCAAAATAGGTGTTCCAAAGGATTTTCATATTCTTACTATAAAGAATATAATTGTTTACTTAGCTTTTTTGATGATAGGAATTTTTATCTCAATGCCTTCAAAAGAGTTTATTACATTTCTATTTATTTCACAAATTGTTTTCTTATTTCAATCTAAAAAAATAGGGTTTGATTTATCCCTTTTATATTCTTTTTTAGTATTAATAATATTTGGAATATTCTTCAGGTCTTATTTTGCGTTAATACCTCTTATATCTATTTTATTATACTTTATTTCGAAAATAAAATATACAAACAGAACTTTCGGAATAATAATAATAAGTGTACTAGTAATAATTCTATTTTCAGCGTTACATTATTTAGTAAAGGGAGATTTTTTTTCTGATTTAGCAAGGAATTCTGTAAATGAAGTTAGACAAGGCTCTGAAGATGCAAACTCTATGATTATTCCTCCATTAGAACCTACAGGATTATTAGCAGAGTTAGTGAATACTTTTTATAGTTTTTTATCAGTTAATTTTCCAATTGTAGAGTATAAGCATTTATTATCACCTCGAATTTTTCTATTTATTATTTGGCAGATTTTATTTACAATAATTTTTATAGTTCGTTTTTCGTGGGCTATAAAAGATCCGGTAAAGAATAATAGAATATTATGGATATTTTATTTTCTGTTTTCTTATCTGGCAATCCAAAGTGTTTTTGAGCCAGATTTAGGTTCAGCAGTTAGACACAAAATTGGAATTTTACCATTGTTTTATTACGTTTTCTACTATGATAGTTTCTCTGAAAAAGTATAATCAAATTAATCAGTTATTGATTCTACTAATTGCATGTACAATCGTTTTTAGGAGTATTTGTACACCTATTATTATATTTTTTTTAGTGTTTAATTTACTTCATTGTAAGTTTATCATTATTGAAAAAAAACACTTTAAAGATATTCTTATCATTAGCTCGCCGTTATTAATTAGTATATTGTTTTTTTTTAATAATGATACAATTTCAGGAGGATTCAAATCTGTAGAAAAATTATTGACATTAATTATTTTTCCACTTTTTGTATTAACGAATAAAAACTTAAATATCAATTTTATTCTAAATCAATATAGGATCTGGTTTCTCGTTATATTATTAGGGTTTTTAGTAAGATTTGTTTTAATTTTTCCTGAAAAAATCACGAAATATATTAACGGAATTGATTTGATAGAAATTGGTTATCAATATGCAATTTCATTAGGTTCTCACGCTCCTTTACTCAATTTACAAGTTGGCTTTTTGAGTGTAGTTCATTTTTATTTTTTGATTCAATCAATTGTAAATAAGCAATTTTCTAAAATATTTTTTAATATCATTCTATTTTTCCTTTCATTTTCTTTGGTGCTAATTGTAAATACTCGTATTACGTTATTAGCTGTTATTCTTTGTGTAATTGTTATTTTGATTAGAGAACTTATTTCTTTGTATTCACTAAAGAAAACAATGATTGGTTTATTCTTAGGATTAATGATAACAGCCTCAATAATAGGAGGTTTTGTTAAAATTAATCCCTATATGTACGAGAAATACTCCTCGGTTACTTTTATACATATGGATAAAGTTGGAAAGCTTGATGAAATTAAAAATCCAGAAATTGTAGTGTTTAATGCTTTGGTGACAAGAGTCTCTATTTGGAAAGCATCTGTAGAAGTCGCAAAAGAAAATTTACCTTTTGGAACAGGAGCTGAGATGGGTAAAAAAGAACTTTTTGATTATTATAAAAAGACAAATCAACATTTCTTAGCTAAATATGAATTTCCAGTTCACAATCAATTCTTAGATTTCTCAATAAAATTTGGTGTTATAGGCTTCATAGTTTGTTGTATTTATATATTTTTTCCGTTTTATAAAAGCTTAGATTTACTCGATTTCAAATCACTATTTATTTGTTTTGGAACGTTGTTCTTTATTTCGAATTTAACGGATGATTTTTTAATTCGATTTGATGGAATTGTTTTTAGTGGATTATTTTATTCATTGTTTAGTAGTATTTCAACCTTTAAAAAATAATAAATGAAAAAAGCTATAATTATTGATTGGCTTGATAAATACGGAGGAGCAGAAAGAGTAATCGCAAAACTTAATCAAATTTTTCTTTTTGACGAGGTATATACTTTGACTAATATTATGAAAAAAGAGGAGTTTTTGGAAATTTTTCCTCAAAAAAATATACAAGTTCACGACACTTTTCTTAGAAATTTAAAAAATAAATTTAGATTTCTTTACTTCATTTTCTTTTGGACAATAAACCGAATGAAAGTTTCTCCAGAAATCGATTATTTTATTTCTTCCTCTCATTCTATAGCAAAAGGTGTTACAAAATCTCGAAAAGACCAAATTCATATAAGTTATTTTCAGGCGAGAAACTCAAATTATATCTGGGACGAAGTAGACTTATATCTTGGTAAAAGTAAATATCTATTCTATCCTTTATTATTGATTCTTAGAAAAATTGATGTTAAACAAGCTCAGAAACCTGATTATATAATTTCTAATTCTAAGTTTGTTCAACAATGGATAAAAAAAACATATAATAGAGAGTCTATTGTAATTTATCCACCCGTTAATTTCGAAAATTTTGAACTTGTAAAACATAAGTCAGATTATTACGTTATTGTAGGTAGAATGGCTTCAATAAAAAGATTTGATGTTGTTATAAAAGCATTTAATCAAAATAAAAAGAAATTAATAGTTATTGGAGATGGAGAAAAGTTAGATGACCTAGTAAAGCTATCGACCTCAGATAATATCCATTTTTTGGGTTTTTTAGAATCGCAACAAGTGGGTGAGTATATCAGCAAAGCAAAAGCATTTATACAAGTTGGAGTAGAAGGTTTTGGGATAGCTCCGTTAGAAGCACAAGCATGTGGAACACCAGTTATAGCTTACGCAAAAGGAGGTGTTTTGGAAACTGTAATTGATAGACAAACAGGTGTTTTTTTTAATGAACAAACTGAAAAAAGTTTAGATTTTGCAATAAATGAATTCGAGCAATTACAGTTTGATCAGACTTTAATGAGGAATCATGCATTAAGTTTTTCTCAAGAAGTTTTCGAGAAAAAAATGAGAGATTTCGTAGAATCAAAAATAAAAAAAGTATAACGTAAATTTTATAATGGGTAATCTTAATAAATTTAACTTTTCAATAAAGATAGGATTCTATATTTTAGATGCATTGATTATTTTTTTTGGTTTACTTTTTTTTATTTGTAATCAATATCAATATTTTTATCATACTAAGTTAGCTAGACTTCCTTATTTTTATGAATTACTCGACGCTCATTACAAAGCAATTTTACTATTATTACTCGCTTGGTTTGTTATTTCAGATTATGTAAAACTTTATTCTATAAAAAGAGTCAATTTTCTTAGAGAAATTCTTCGAAAAATAGTGTTACAAACATTTTTCTTTTCTTTGATTATTTTTACAATTTCTGGAATAAAAAAAGAGGAACTATTAGCGAATCAGTTAATTGTTTATTTTGTTTTCATTTTATTTGTTTATCTAATCTTTACACGATTACTTGTATTTTTTGTTAGTCGCTATAATTTTCAAAAGGGGAATGACGTAAAGAATGTTATTGTTTTAGGAGAGAATAGTAATACACCACGTTTTAAATCGATTATAGAGAATAGAAAACATTATGGATATAGAATTATCAAAACAAATAATATTATTGATAATGATTCACTAGAAGCAGTTTTATTATCAAATAAAGTTAAAGAAATATTTATATCTCAATTAGGATTACCTATATCATTACAAGAGCAAAATATTGTTAATTTTTGCGAAGATCATCATGTAAAAGTGAGTTATATACCTTATTCGTTGAACACAGAATTAGTAAGTTTAGATGTTGTATACATTGATACTTTACCTATTTTTAGATTTAAAAAATTTCCTTTAGAAAAAACGGAAAATAAATTGATCAAATCATTATTTGATGTTATTATTTCTTTTTTTGTTTTAATTTTTATTATGAGTTGGTTGTTTCCGATAATTGCAATTTTAATTAGGTTAGATTCGAAAGGTCCTATTTTGTTTAAACAAAAAAGAAGAGGAATCAATGGAGTAGAGTTTGACTGTTATAAATTTAGAACAATGCGTAATGATGGAACAAATTCCATTAAAGCTACAGTAGTTAACGATAATAGAATTACAAAAATTGGAAAGTTTCTTCGTAAAGCAAGTTTAGATGAATTGCCACAATTTTTTAATGTGCTGAATGGAGATATGTCTCTTGTAGGTCCACGACCGCATATGATTTCTCAAGATATCTATTATAGCGAAATTATTAAGAAATATAATCTTCGTAATTATGTGAAACCAGGTATTACTGGTTTAGCACAAGTAAAAGGTTATCGTGGAGCTATAGATTGTGATAAAGATATGGAAGACCGTATACGAACAGATATTTTTTACGTACGTAATTGGTCACTTCTTTTAGATTTACAGATTATTTATCAAACAGTTGTTTTGATTTTCAAAGGAGACAAAAACGCAATATAACTCACAAAAAAACCTCTTATAAAATTTATAAGAGGTTTTTCGAATTAATTCGAAAATATATTTTATACAATATAAGATAAATTATCTTTCGTATCTTTTTTCATTTTCGGTTCCAAAGCTAGCGATTTTATATAACCACCATCCAAGTAATGCGCATCCGATGAATGTAAATAACCATCCAAAGATAACACCAACTGGAGATAATAAGTTTTCAAAAGTCCATTTGAAAATATCACCAATCGCAAAAAATAAATCAGTTATAACTCCCATATTCTAGTTTATTGCTTAATTTGCATCAAAGTTAATAAAATGTTGGTTAATCTACTTGACAAAAGGAATTTTTTTATACAGATTTTTATCATTGTGCTGTTTATATTGCTTGGAATTACTAATTTTAACAGTATTGATCTGAGTAATTTAGAAAAATTAGGTGTAATCCTGACGATTTTGACGATTGCTTTTGTGGGGTATATCGACAATACGAATGATTTAATTTCGACTTCTTCCTATCCAACTTTTACTTACATTTTGTGGATAATGCCTTTTATTGCAGGTTTATCAGATTATAGAATTGCTGGAAGTTTGTTGCTTGTGACTTATGTAACAGTGCAATTACTCTATTTTGAGTCCGAAAAAAATGATACGTACAACGCTTTTGATATAGGCGTTTTTATGAGTTTTGCAATTTTATTAAGTCCGCCACTTATTTTCTTAGGAATTGTAGTTTTTACTTATTTCTTGACTTTAAGAGTTGTAGAACCAAAAATTCCTATTCTTGGTTTTCTAGGATTTATTCTTCCAATATTAATCGTTGCTCAAGTAAGTTTTCTGCTTGATTATTACTTTATGTTCGATTTTTATAAAGAACAATTGATGTTAACAATGGTGCATTTCGAATGGAAACAATTGTTTTTAGTTCCAATTGCAATTATTCTAATTTATTCAATCGTTAATCATTTCAAGAATGTGAATAAATTGACAGCACAAAAGAAACGAATCTTTTTGTTGATGCATTTTATGTTTGGAACAATGTTGATTACGTATATTCTTTACGGAGGGAATAATGATGCTTATCTTGCCTTCTTAGGTTTTAGCATTATGTTGATGTTAACAAGATATTTTAGCGAAAGCAAACCCAAAATAGAATGGCTAAAAGAGGCATTTCTTTGGGTTTTTATGATTTGCTTGCTAATCTATAATTTTTATGATAGAATCCCGAGATTCTTCTCCTTGATTACGGAGGTAAGTTTTTAATTCGAATTCTTTTCCATCAAAAATACCATAGGTAAAGTAGTTAATCCAATCGCCAAGATTGATATGACGCGCTTTGCCTATCGCAATTTCCATTGGTAAATGTCGATGTCCATAAATTAGATAATCGTAGTATTTTCGATGCAATTGTTTGCGGCTATACATGATTAACCATTCATTGTCAACGCCCAAAAAATTAACATCTTCGTCACCCGAAATCATTTTATTTTTTCGCGAAGCTGTAATTCCCAACCACATTGCCAAATCCGGATGAAGTAGATAAAAAAGAAATTGACAAACTTTGTTTGTAAAAACCTTTTTCATGCGTTTGTAGCCTTTATCACCAGGACCTTTTCCATCGCCATGAACAATAAAAAATTCTTTCCCATTGATAATAAAATCCTGCTTATCTCGGAAAACAATCGCATTGATTTGTTCTTCTAAATAATCTTTCATCCATAAATCATGGTTTCCAACAAAGAAATAAATAGGAATTCCACGATCAGAAATTTCGGCTAATTTTCCTAAAACACGCACAAATCCTTTCGGAACAACGTGTTTATATTCGAACCAAAAATCGAACAAATCGCCAATCAAAAATAAAACACCACAATCGTCTTTTATTTCGTCAAGCCATTTTACAAACAATTTTTCGCGCACCAAACTATCTTTTTCATTCGGAGCACCAAAGTGATGATCCGAAGAAAAATAGGCTTTTTTACCAGCTTCTAACTGAATGTTTATTGGTTGTCCTCCGCTAACCATTCTGCATAAGAATTTTCAGTTTCATGTAATTTCAAAGCAACCAAATCGATATTCGTTGGTAAAAGAGGTTTGATTTTATCCACAATCCATAAAATCATATTTTCAGCAGATGGTTGATAATCTGTAAAAACAACATTGTGACCTTCTGCTAATAATTTTTCTCCTAATGTTTTGTGAGGCGAATTTTCGTTCAATAAAATTGCGTGATCAAAAAGATTAACAATTTCTTTGTTCACAATTTTTTTCAAATCCCCAAAATCCATCACCATTCCAAGTTTCACATCGTTTGGGTCTTCAGAAGGTGTTCCTTTCACAGTTACAAATAATTTGTACGAATGTCCATGTATATTTTTACACTTTCCGTCATAACCATGCAAAGCATGTGCAGTTTCGAACGTAAAAGCTTTTGTAAGTCGAATGATTTTCATTAAATTTAGTACTAAACTTTAATTTGCAAAGGTAATGGAAATCAAAACAATCGTAAATTCTTTGGTTGATTTATTTTTTCCGATGCGTTGTTTGGATTGTCAAGACGTCATTCAACCTTCGCAATTTCTGTGTGTTTCGTGCTCAACAAAACTTGTTTTTACGCATTTTAATTTCGATAAAAATAATCGTGCTTATGATAAATTGAGAAATTTTTGCGAGGTCGAAAACGCTTTTTCTTTGTTAGAATTTAAACATCATAATACAACGCAAGCCATTTTACATGAAATGAAATATAGAAATCGTCCAGAAATTGGAATTGATTTAGCGCAATTGATTAAGTTTGATTTGAGTGATTATGATGGAATTATTCCGATTCCTTTGCATCCAAAAAGATTGAAAATAAGAGGCTACAATCAAGTAGAAGATTTTGCACGAACGTTGGCTGAAATCAACCAGATGAATTATTTTTCGGATGGATTAATTCGAACGAAATACAATTCATCTCAAGTAAATGAAGACAAAAAACATCGATTGGAAAATATGAAAGAAGCGTTTGAAATCAATCCAAATCTTAAGTCTGGACATTATATTTTGATTGATGATGTGTTAACAACTGGCGCAACGATTGCATCGGCAATAAAAAAGTTTAATCTTTCAGAAAATTTTAAGATAAGTGTAATTACCATTGCTTGTGCTTAATAACAAGCTTTTTCTTAACTTGCGCCCATGAATAAGACGACACGTTTTTCGCTTTTGATGTTAACCATTTTGATGGTTATTTCTTGTGCAAGACAAGGTTCACCAACGGGAGGGCCTAAAGATGAAACTCCTCCAGTTTTCCTAAAAGCTGATCCAGATACGTTGGCAACGAATGTAGATGTCAATTTACAAGAGGCAACAATCAACTTTGATGAGTATATTCTTCTAAAAGAGTACAGTAAAAATGTTGTTGTTTCGCCATCGTTTCAAATTCCGCCAATTGTGACGCCGCAAGCTTTAGCGAAGAAATATATTTCGATTAAATTTCAAGAACCATTGTTACCAAATACGACATATAGTTTCAATTTTGGTGATGCGATTCAAGATTTTAACGAAAATAATAAGTTGTCAAACTTTCAATATGTTTTTTCGACAGGTAGTTTTATCGATTCGTTGAAGGTGACAGGTCGAGTAAATTCGTCTTATGATTTCAAATTGCCAGAGAAGATATTGGTCGGGCTATATAAAGTAGATAGTACATACAAAGACAGCATTATTCTGCAAAAGAAACCATATTACATTGCGAGAGCCAATGATAAAGGAGAATATCAATTAAATTACTTGGCTTCGGGCAAATATAAATTGATTGCTTTCGAGGATAAGGTAGAAAATGTGATGTACGATTATGGGAAAGAGCGTTTGGCTTTTCATAACGAACCAATTGAGTTGAATGCAAATCAACAAATCAACTTGAATTTATTCAATCAAAAACCAGCTTATCGTAAACCTGAAGCGAGTTTTAAACAAGAGGGTTTAATTGTTTTTAAAACGACTGGCGCAACGGATGATGTAACGATAACGCCGGTTGGGAAAGAATTCAAAACAGCTTATATTCAGAAGTTTCCAAAACAAGATTCGATTAATTTTTGGTTCAATCCAAAGGTGGATACAATTGTAGGAAAAAGCGCAAAATTGAATTTCAAGGTTCAACATAAAGATCAAATTGATGAAATAAGTGCATTATATTCAAAATCGAATACAGAACGAAAATTAGAATTTAAAGCATTAAATGATCAAAAATTAGCGCCAAATAAACCATTTAAAGTTCAGGCAAATGCACCAATAAAATCATTGGATTTATCTAAAATTTATGTGTTTAAGGATACCGTTTCAATTCCATTCAAAGTTTCGATTGATACAGTGAATGCACAGAACTTGAATTTTGCTTTTGATAAAAATTTAGACGAAAAATTTGAAGTTAATATCTATCCAAATGCATTGACAGATGTGTTAGGAGAGAAGAATGATACGCTTGCTTATCCAATAAAAATGGGAACGCGTGGCGATTTTGGACATTTGAAATTAACGCTTCAAAATACTCCAAGCAAACCATTTATCCTACAATTTCTAAAAACTGATAAAGACTTTACAGTGATTGAAGAATTATATAATCCAGCAAATAAAAACTATTTCGAATTCAATTTTATTGAGCCAGGTGAATATTTGTTCCGTTTATTGGTTGATGAAAACGAAAATGGAAAATGGGATACAGGCGATTATTTATCAGGTAAACAGCCCGAACCTATTTATTTGTATCCAGAGCCAATCAAAATTAGAGCGATGTGGGATGCGACTGAAACATGGGTTTTAGGTGAGGCAAATCAACCCGTTTCTTTACCAAATGATGACAAAGATTCGGACAAAAATAGAATACGTCGAGGAGAATTGAAAGAAGGCGAGGAGCGCCAAAATCCACGAACAACAAATAAGAAATCAGAGGAATAGTTCTCTGATTTTTTTTTGATTCTAACTCTCTGGAGCCAAATATATAAAAGGTGAAAGAGGAATGTTTCTCAAAATAGAATAAATCAAAAGGAAGATTAAGAAATTTCGCGCAAAACTTGCAGGGAGATGTAATTTGCCTGACATTGGTTTGCCTAAAAAAATATTTCCAACAATAGCATAATACAATTGTACACAAATGTAAAGTGCAAAAGGCAAAATAAGATTGTAGCGTAACGATTGTAAAAAATGCCCGTGAACAAGCAAGGAAAAAGCACGTTGACCACCACAGCCAGGACACCATAAACCTATTATTTCATGAAACATACATTTGATAGAAAACGGATTTTGGTTGCTGTAATAACTATAAAAATAGACAATTACCAAAATGGGTAAAAGCGTTGCTAGTCCATAAACCAAAATCCGTTTTATCATATGATTAATTTCCGTTAGAGCTTTCTAAAATACTTTTATATTGCTCCATATAGGCATCCATACCTCCTGTAATTAACATCACAACATTGATAATAACACCAATTACGCCTAAACCAATTGCAACATAAGCTAATAATTTAGAATTCTTAGCTGCTTGTTCAGCACCTGTATAATCGCCAATATTGTGTTTTGTATTCACTTGATTTGCAAAAACAATTGCAATAATACCCACAATAGTACCGATGCAACAAGGAGAACAAAGCCCTAAAACAGTACCAATGATTGCTAAAACAAGGTTGTTTTCTGGTTTTGGTTTAATTTCTTCAAAAGAAGATTGTTGAGGTTGATTAAAATCTTGAGTAGATTGGTTAGAATAATCCATAATAATGTTTTTTTAGTTTCGAATAAAAATAGAAAAAATAATGTATAAATCAAGTGTTTATAAAAGATTTAATATTCTATTGAAATAACATGCGATATAAATCTTCAACTTTAGAAATTCTAACGATTCGAATTCCAAAATCGGTGTCTTTTATTTTATTGTATTTTGAAACAAAAATTGCATCAAAACCTAATTTTTCGGCTTCGGTAATGCGTTGTTCAACACGATTTACAGCTCTTATTTCTCCACTCAAACCAACTTCTCCTGCAAAACAACAATTATCTGGAACAGCAGAATCTTCGCTCGATGAAAGAATTGCCGCAATAACAGCCAAATCAATTGCAGGATCATCCACTCGAATTCCGCCTGTAATATTCAAGAAAACATCTTTCATATTCAGTCTGAACCCAGCACGTTTTTCTAAAACTGCCAACAACATATTCAATCGTTTGGCATCAAAACCAGTCGCCGTACGTTGCGGAGTTCCATAAACCGCCGTAGAAACCAAAGCTTGAATTTCAATTAACATCGGGCGAACACCTTCCAAAGTTGCTGCAATTGCATTTCCGCTCAATAATTCATCTTTCTTTGTAATTAATACTTCAGATGGATTTGTCACTTCGCGCAAACCAGCACCTTGCATTTCGTAAATTCCAATTTCTGCAGTTGAGCCAAAACGGTTTTTATTTGCACGTAAAATTCGGTAAATATGGTTGCGATCACCTTCAAATTGTAACACAACATCTACCATATGCTCCAAAATTTTTGGACCAGCAATTACACCTTCTTTTGTAATATGACCAATTAAAATAATCGGTGTGTTAGTTTCTTTTGCGTATTGAATTAGCTCAAAAGTTGTTTCTCGAATTTGAGAAATACTTCCTGGAGACGATTCTACATAAGTTGTTTGAAGTGTTTGAACAGAATCGACAACAATCAGTTGAGGTTGAATTTCTTTGGCGTGAGCAAATATTTTTTGCGTATTGGTTTCAGGTAAAATAAAACATTGATCCGATTCAATTCCAATTCGTTCAGCACGAAGTTTTACTTGTGAAACAGATTCTTCTCCAGATACATATAAGATTTTAATCGTATCTAACTTTAAGGCTACTTGCAACATTAATGTGGATTTTCCAACCCCAGGTTCTCCACCAACCAAAATCACTGATCCAGGAACAATTCCACCACCTAAAACTCGGTCTAATTCTTGGTTTTTTGTCGAAATTCTTATTTCTCCTAATGGATTTATTTCTCGGATATTCAGTGCAAAAGTTTTCTCTTTTTTATCCGATTTATCTTTCCACGATTTTTTTTCGTCGCCTTTGTCCACAATTTCTTCAACAATGGTATTCCATTCGCCACAACTTTTGCATTGTCCCATCCATTGCGAGGTTTGCGTGCCACAGTTTTGGCAGAAATATGTAGTTTTTGTTTTAGCCATAGTTTCAAATTTAGACAAAAATAATCTTTTATCGCGACAAGATATGGAGTTATAAGTGTGAAAAATTTTAATACAACAACTAAAAAACGTTAACGATAATTTACTTTTTTAACAAATTATCAACTTTAGATAAAGTTGAGTTAAATATTGATTTTCAATTGTTTTCTCGATTATTTTTAATCATATTTTAAAATGCCAATGAAAAGAACTTTACTTCTTAGCTTTTTTTATATTTTTTGTATTTCTGCCTATGCTCAAAGTACTTTAATTACAGGAAAAATTATTGTGGATGATGCAGATGAAGTTATTGATTTGGAAGGAACTTTGATTGAAAACTTAACGACAAAAGCCAAAACAAAAGCGAATAATGTTGGCTTATTTTCGATAAATGTGAATTTGAATGATGAATTGTTAATCAAACATACGGGAATTGAAGAAAGAAGATTAAAAGTTTCTGAAAGCACGATTACGAAAGGTTTTGTGATGATTCACGTAAATATTGAAGCAATTGAATTGAAGGAAGCGAATATCTCGAAATTGGATAAAAATTCGCTCAAAAATTTGGGAAAAGAAAAATCATTTCAAGAAAAATTGAATGATGAAGCAGGTTTTACTTCTCTAGAATTTAAAGCGGAACTGAATCTTAAACATGATGAGGAAAGAGTGAATAGAACGATTAAACAAGTTGGTGGAGTTAATTTGCTTGGGTTGTTAAATGTGTTTAAAAGTCCAAAAAAGCGAATGAAAAATCCTGTTCCGATAAAAGTTGTGAAAGAAGATCAATTGTCGGCGTTACATAAATTTTTTACGACCTATTATTTTGTGAATGATTTGAAAATTCCTGAAGGAAAAATAAACGAGTTTTTGGATTATTGTTATTCAAATTTTGATTTTCCCAAATTGTTGCGAGATAATAATTTTGATGAAATTCTTTTTATAATTGAGGAACAAGCACCAATTTATTTAGCAAAAATGAAGAAAAATGAGTAGAATAAAATACATTATATTATTGAATTTGTTGAGCGTTTTTACATTTGCGCAGACGACTTTGATTACCGGAAAAGTGGTGATTGATGATGGAATTGCTGGGCAAGATGTGGTGGACAATATTTTGGTGACAAATGAATCGACGAATGCTAGAGTTTTGACAAACGAAAATGGAATGTTTTCGATTAAGGCGTCTGTTGGAGATGAATTGATTTTTACGCACGATTTTTATATCGAACGAAAAATCAAAATTACATCGGATATTTTAGCAAAAGGAATGCTGACGATTCACTTGAATATTGAAACAATTGAACTTGCTGAAGCGAGAATTAATACGTTAGACAAAAACTTTAAGAACAATATCAAGCTCAAATATGACCAAGTTGATGAAATGTACAAACAGTTGAATTTGGGAATTGATCCTAATTTGCGTTTCAGAAAAATCGATCCCAATGCTACATCAAATATTGGAAGTTTTGGATTATTGAATCCTGCGGCATGGATTACTGCAATTTCAGGTCAACGGAAGCGAGAAAAAAGACAGTATGAATATTTCAAAAAAGAAGATAGAATAAAAGATTTGGAGAATTATTTTACCCTAAATTATTTCATTGAAACATTGAATATTCCAGAAAATAAAGTCAGTGAATATGTAAAGTATTGTTATATTAATTTTGAATTAGATAAATTGGTCACAGCAAATAATTACGACAAAATTACTCAGATTCTAGAGGAACAAGCACCGATTTATTTGTCAAAAATCCAAAAGAATGAATAAAATTTTATACGTTATAATTTTCGGTTTGATAAGCACTTTTTCTTTTGCGCAAACAACTTTGATTACTGGAAAAGTGGTGATTGATGATGGTGTTGTTGGGCAAGATGATGTGGATCATATTTTGATTATGAACGAAATGACTAACGCCAGAGTTTTGACAAACGAAAATGGAATGTTTTCGATCAAAGCGTCTGTTGGAGATGAATTGGTGATTACACATGATTTTTATATCGAACGAAAAATCAAAATTACTTCGGATATTTTTGCCAAAGGAATGTTGACGATTCATTTGAATATTGAAACGATTGAACTTGCTGAAGCGCGAATTAATACATTAGACAAAAATTTTAAGAATAACATCAAGCTAGAACATGGAAAAGTTGATGAATTGTATGATAATTTGAACTTGGGTTTTGATCCAAATTTGCGCTTCCGAAAGATAAATCCTAACATGACTTCTACAATTAATAATAATGGGTTGTTGGATCCTTCTTTGTGGATAGCAACTATTTCTGGGCAAAAGAAAAAAGATAAAAAACAAAATGAATATTTCAAAAAGGTAGATAAAATCAAAGATTTAGAGAATTATTTTACCTCAAATTATTTCATCGAAACATTGAATATTCCTGAAAATAAAGTCACGGATTATGTGCGATATTGTTATGCGAATTTTGAATTGGAGAAACTCGTAAAAGAAAATAAATACGATAAAATAACAGAGATTTTAGAAGAACAAGCGCCTAAATATTTGGAAATGATAAAGAAATAAAATGTATATTTAATAAAACTTATTCGTTATGGAATTACTTTTTGTGCAGTTAGTCAATATTATTTTCTTTGTAGTGATGAAAATATTTTATAAAATAAATCCTTGGGAAATCAATAAAATGGTAAAACTTTGGAATAGAAAGTTTGGATTATAATTTTTCAAAATAAGCTTGAATTTCATTTATTTTCAAACTAAAAACTTGAGATTGATGATTATATTTTTGAATTAATTTTAATGTAATTTCTTTTGATTCTAATTGAAAATGAATATTTTGTAAATAATAGAAAGAAATCAATAATTCCAATTCTTCAACAGAAAAATCTTTATTTGTGAGATTAGGATTTGAAAGAAGATTAATCTGATGTTCTTTTTCGAAATACGCAGATATTTTAGTCAAATCGAATTGAATTTCTTCTTCAGAAATACTTTTAGGATTATGTTAATAACGTTCTATGCTTTCTAATAAAGCATTTACAAAACGTGAAAAATAATCTCTTTCATCTAACATTTTTATGTGAAACTATTGTGTAGAATCTCGTCGAATTCGTGCGATTTTGTAAATAGCAATTAACCCAAAACTAATCATCGATACAACTTGAGCTATATAAAGGATTAACCCAAAATAATCGCCAATTGCTCGTCCTTCATGCTGATCTCCGCCTTTTGCTAAATAAACTGCCGAAAATGCAATCGACATAATATACGGATAAGCCAAACCGCCCGAAACAGGTAAAATCATTCCCAGAGATCCTGCAATCAAAAGAAATAACCCTTCTGGTATTCCAAAATTTTTGGTATCTGGAAAAGCGAAGAAAACAAGGAAAGTCATTAGGAAATAACAAATCCAAAGTGCGAAAGAATAAAAAATAAATAAACCTCTTTTTTCTAATTTTGAGATTGATTTTATGCCTTCCCAAAGTCCAAATAGAAAGATTTTAATCTTTTCAAAAAACTTTAATTGACTAATTTTTTTCCAGAAAATAACAACTAATCCTATTCCTAAAACAAGAATTCCAATTGCGATGTAATATTTTAAGAAAGAAGGTTCTGTTGTTGGTTGATGCGCTTTTTCTTTATTCCCTAATTCAACAAATTTGATGAATGTTTCGTAATTGAAAATAAGAGTTAAACCGAAAAATAATCCCAAAAATAAAACGTCAATTACACGTTCTAAAACTACTGTTCCGAAAGATTTCTCAAACGGCACTTTTTCCATTTTATAGAAACTTGTAGCACGAGCTACTTCACCACTTCGAGGAATGGTCAAATTCATAAAATATGCAAATGCAATAGCCCAAAAACCAGATGAGGTTTGTGTGTTGTAGCCCATCGGCTTTAGAAGTAGATTCCAACGAGCGGCGCGTATCCAATACGTGAGAATACTGATTGCCATAGATGCAAAAATCCAAAAATAATTAGTTTGTTTTAAAACTTTTGCAACTCGTTCGAAATCAATTTGCTTCACTGTTACCACGACAAAAAAAACGGCTAACAATGAAGCTATGATTAAGAAGAGCGATTGTTTGATCTTACTCTTCATATAAATTATTGAAAATTAATCCCTTAATCTAAACGATTGTTCTCGTTAGGGAAAACAATTGTTGGTTCGTAGGTTTTGGCTTCCTCAAATTCCATCATCGCATACGTGATTAAAATGACAGTATCACCTACTTGTACTTTACGTGCCGCTGGTCCATTCAAACAAATTTCTCCACTTCCTCGTTTTCCTTTAATAATGTAAGTTTCAAAACGTTCTCCGTTTTCTTGAACCACAATTTGAATTTTTTGACCAACTACCATATTTGCAGCGTCTATCAAATCTTCATCGATTGTAATACTTCCGATGTAGTTTAATTTTGCGTCTGTTACCTTAACTCTATGTATTTTAGAGTGAAATACTTCTATCATCATAATTTTGCAAAGTTACACTGAACTTATAAATTTCAAAACCCGTTCCAATATTTTTCGATTGGAGTGAAGGATTTGTTATATTTTATTAAAACTGAATATTATCGATTAAACGTACATCGCCTGCATAAGCAACGACAAATCCACGAATATGTTTGGCATCAGAAAAATGTTCGATAGACAATAACGTTTCTTCATCTGTGATTTCAAAATATTCTAATTCGAAGGGTGAATTTTTGAATTCATTTTCGACGAAAGCTTTTACTTCAGCAACATCTTTTCCTTCATTCTTAAGCTTTACTGCTTGTGATAAAATCGAATAAATTTGAGGTGCATCTGAAGTTTGTTGTGTTGATAAACGTGTATTTCTTGAACTAAATGCTAAACCAGAATCTGCTCTGTGAATTGGCATTGGAACAATTTCGACATCTAAATTCTCTTGTTTTACCATTTCTTGGATGATACGAATTTGCTGAAAATCTTTTTCTCCAAAATACGCTCTTGTTGGCTGAACTGCTTTGAATAATTTGCAAACAATTGTTGCCACTCCATCAAAATGTCCAGGACGAGACGCTCCTTCCATCACTTGGTCTATTGTACCAAAATCGTAGTGTTTTGCACTTTCATTTGCATCATATAAATCCTCAACAGTAGGCATATAGACAAAATCGCAGCCATTTTTCATTAACAATTCTTTATCATTTTCCTCAGTTCGAGGATATTTTGCTAAATCTTCTGGATTATTAAATTGTGTCGGATTGACAAAAATGCTGACGATTGTGTAGTCGTTTTGAGCTTTAGAAGCTTTGACCAAAGACATGTGACCTTCGTGTAAAGCGCCCATTGTAGGGATAAAGCCAATGGTTTTGTTTTGGTTTTTTAACTCGACGATTGCGGGAGTTAATTTTTCCTTTTCGTTAAATATAACCATAACACTGATTTGTTAAAAAAAAACTAATATCTCGCAAAGCTACTATAAGCAAATAATATATCAACATTTTTTTGTAAATTTGTGCCTTATTATTCATTAGGAAAAGAGAGTAGAAATTATGGAAGGAAAGCGCATATTGTATGTAACAACAGAAATGGTACCTTACTTTCCTGAAAATCCGATGTCTTCACAAGCATTAGATTTGCCAAAAATCATGCAAAGTAGTGGCGCAGATGTAAGAATCTTTATGCCAAGATTTGGAGCAATTAACGAAAGAAGACACCAATTACACGAAGTAATACGACTTTCAGGTATGAACATGATTATTAATGATTTGGATCAGCCATTAATCATTAAAGTCGCTTCTGTTCCAGGAGAAAGACTACAAGTGTATTTTATTGATAACGAAGAATATTTCAAACGTAAAGAAGTTTATGGAGAAGATAATGGATTATTTTCTGATAACGACGAGCGTTCTATTTTCTTCGCAAAAGGAGTTTTAGAGACAGTAAAAAAATTAAACTGGAAACCAGATGTTGTTCACGTAATGGGTTGGATGTCTAGTTTAGTACCATTGTATCTAAAAAAATATTATTCTGACGATCCTTTCTTTCAAGATGCAAAAGTTGTTGTTTCTTTATTTGACAACGGATTTGAAGGAGAATTAGATAACGAATTAGTTAAAAAATTAGCTTTTGATAAAGTAGAAGCTGATGTACAAACATATTTAGAAAAACCTACACATTTGGGTATGATTCAAGCTTCTTTACAATATGCTGATGCAGTTGCGAAAGGGGAAGAGATGATTCCAGAAGATGTGAAAAACTATATCAACCAACAAAATATTCCTCTATTAGACTATTGTTCTAAAGAGCAAGCAAAAGAAGTTTACAACAACTTCTATATTGAGGAAGTAATGAACTCTAATTAAAATCTGTTTAGATTAATGAAAAAAATTTTGAATGTCCTTTCTGTGTCTGTTGCAATGATGATTGGAATGGGAGCAATTGTTTCGTGTGAGAATGAAACACTAGGATTAGATAACAATGTGATTGGAGGTGAGGCAGAAGGAAATGTAAAATCCTTGGATGTTATTGCTTTTAATGCCAATTTTGATACGCTTCGTACAGATAAATTTGTACTTCAAAATGGAGCTTTTGGTGTGTATAATGAACCAATTTTTGGTTCTACATCTTCTAAGTTTTATACACAAATTAGACCTTCGTCTATAGGTAATCAAGATTTTGGAACAGAACCTAAAGTAGATTCTGTGAATTTAGTAATTCCAGTTTATTACAGCACGACTAAAGATCCAATTTCTAAAGATACAATCAATCTTTCTAAACCAGGAGAGAAACCAAAAGATACAGATACAATCCAAATTACGACAAAGTATGCAGTAGATTCTTTGTATGGAAATAAGGATTTAACAATGACGTTGAAAATTAAAGACATTAATACAGTCTTATATAAAGACACAAAATATTTTTCAACATTAAGTGGACTTGAGACGCCAATTTCTGTTAATTCGAGAGTAATTGGAAAAGCTACAATCGGAAAAACAGTAACAGGAAAAGTTGTTAAACAAAAAACTGGAACTTCTAATATTTCTGAAGTTGTTCCTGGTTACAAAGTTTCTTTAGATCCAGATTATTTTGACGAAAAAATTATTAAAAATGCTAAAACAGGATTACTTTCTGATTATGCAACATTTATTCGTGAAAATATCAAAGGTTTAGAGTTTTCTGTTGAAGAATCAAATGGATTTATTGTCAATTTTAATCCAAATAAAATTGATTTGAATATGTATTATTCTAAAAAGAATCCAACTGAAAAAAAAGATACTGATAAAGATTATAAAGAACGCGTAAGTGTTACTTATGCTTTTGATATGACAAATCAATGGAATTCTGGTACTGCAAATAATGCAAATATTATTGCTTCTCAAATTGTGAATAATACAATAGGTTCTACTTATTCTACAATCAAACCTGATGAAGTGAATGGTGATGCGAGATTGTATTTAAGCGGAATGAGTGGAAATTATGCAAAATTAAAATTCAATCAAACGCAATTAGATGAATTAAAATCTGAGATGACAAAAAGCAATATTGTAATTCTTGGTGCAAAATTAAAATTCTATATTGATGGTTCTACAGGTTTTCCAAAACCTCCTTATTTAGTTGCTTGGAATAACTATAAAAAAGATGACAAAATTGTAAATGAATTGTATGCAGACGTTTTAGAATTCTATAATGCGTACCCGACATCAGTACACTTTAATCCTATTGTAAAAGGAGATACTGATTATTATACAATTGATATCACGAAACATCTAAAAAGCATGTTAGAGAAAGGAAATGAGTTTAAAGATCAAACGATGTTTATTACAATGGGTAATTTTATAACATCTGTTAGTGACGCAACAACTATTAATAGTACAAATCCTTATCAAAATAATAGAGCTTATAATCCATACAGAATTGTTTTACATGGAAATAATTCGGAAGTAGCGGATAAAAAGCTAAAATTATTAGTATATTACTCTCAAAAATAGAAAGTATTATATTGAACGAATTTAACTTAAAATACTATAAAATATTATGTGTGGAATTGTAGGATATATTGGACATCGCGAAGCGTACCCAATTATAATTAATGGACTAAAAAGACTAGAATATCGTGGATATGATAGTGCTGGATTAGTTCTTTCTACTGGTACCGATTTTGAATTGGTAAAAACAAAAGGAAAAGTTTCTGATTTAGAAGATAAATCAGCAAGTTTAGATAAAACACCTCATTTAGGGATTGGGCATACTCGTTGGGCAACACATGGTGTACCAAATGATGTAAACTCTCATCCACATATGTCTAATAATGGACGTTTGGTATTGGTTCATAACGGAATTATTGAAAATTATGAATCAATCAAACAATTATTAAAAGACAAAGGTTACGTTTTTCATAGTGATACGGATACAGAAGTTTTAGTAAACTTTATTCAATTATTTCAAGAAGAACAAAACTTAAACTTAACTGACGCAGTTCGTTTAGCTTTAAATGAAGTGATTGGAGCTTATGCAATTGCAGTTTTAGACAAAGAAGAAGCAAATACAATTGTTGTAGGACGTTTAGGTTCTCCATTGGCAATTGGTATTGGAGAGAACGAATTTTTCGTTGCTTCTGATGCTTCTCCGTTTATCGAGTTTACAAAAGATGCGGTTTATTTGGAAGATGGAGATATGGCAACAATTACTTTAGATAAAGAAGTTGATGTACGTACAATCCAAAATAATGAAGCGGTATCTTTAGATGTTCAAGAGTTACAATTAAATATTGAAGCGATTGAAAAAGGTGGTTACGAGCATTTCATGTTAAAAGAAATCAACGAACAACCTCGTTCTATTCGTGATACAATGCGTGGACGTTTATTAGTAGACGAAGGCGTTATTAAAATGGCTGGTATTTGGGATCATCAAGAGAAATTCTTGAATGCTAAACGTATCATCATTGTTGCATGTGGAACTTCTTATCATGCAGGTTTAGTTGCAGAATACATGATCGAAGATTTCGCTCGTATTCCTGTAGAAGTTGAATATGCATCTGAGTTCCGTTACCGTAATCCAATCATCAACAAACACGATGTGGTGATTGCGATTTCTCAATCAGGAGAAACGGCAGATACATTGGCAGCGCTTAAATTAGCGAAAGAAAACGGTGCATTTATTTTTGGAATCAACAATGTTGTAGGTTCTTCTATTGCTCGTATTACAGATGCTGGTGCTTATACACATGCGGGACCAGAAATTGGTGTTGCATCAACAAAAGCATTTACAGCTCAGTTAACAATTTTAGCATTGATTGCCTTAAAATTAGGAAAACAAAACGGTGAATTATCAACAGAGAAATTTACATTGTTAACACGAGAATTAGAGCGTATTCCAGATTTAGTTCAACAAATTTTAGATAACTGTGAAGGGGTTGTTGATCAAATCGCAGAAAAATACAAAGACAACAGAAATGCAATTTATTTAGGACGTGGATACAACTATCCATCGGCTTTAGAAGGAGCATTAAAATTGAAAGAGATTTCATATATCCACGCAGAGGGTTATCCAGCAGCAGAGATGAAGCACGGGCCAATTGCATTATTGGACGAAAATATGCCAGTTATCGTTATTGCAACGAAAAAAGGTTATTACGAAAAAGTAGTTTCTAACATTCAAGAAATTAAATCACGTAGCGCCAAAGTAATTGCAATTGTTAATGATGGTGATGAGCAAGTAACTGCTATGGCAGATGATTACGTAGTAATCCCAGAAACAGCAGAAGAATTCTCTCCAATCTTAACAGCTATTCCATTACAATTATTATCGTACTGGATTGCCGTTAAATTAGGTAAGAATGTAGATCAGCCTCGTAACTTGGCAAAATCTGTTACTGTAGAGTAAAAATTATTACAGAGATAATATATTTAAGGGATGATGTTTTAAAATCATCCCTTTTTCATTTTATAAGTTTAAATTAATTATTAATTTCACAAAAAATAACATCATGTTTACAGGAATCGTAGAAGGAGTAGGAAAGCTTATAAAAGCAGAGAAAGAGCAATCTAATTTACATTTATGGATTGAGGCTGATTTTTGTGATGAATTAAAAATTGATCAAAGTGTTGCACATAATGGAGTTTGTTTAACGGTTGTTGATTTCAAAGATGGACTTTATAAAGTTACTGCTATAGAGGAAACCTTACAAAAAACAAATTTTAACACATTAAAAAATGGTGATTTAATTAATTTAGAACGATGTTTGCAATTCAATGGTCGTATTGATGGTCACATTGTGCAAGGTCATGTAGATCAAACCGGAAAAATTGTTTCGATAGAAAACCAAAATGGTAGCTTTTTTGTTACTGTAGAATACGATGAAGCTTCGTCTGGAAATGTTACAGTAGAAAAAGGTTCAATTTGTCTTAACGGAATTAGTTTAACAGTTGTTGACAGTAAAGTAGGGCAGTTTTCGGTTGCGATTATTCCGTATACTTGGGAGTTTACAAACCTTAATCAAGTGAAAGTGGGCGATACAATGAATTTAGAATTTGATATCTTAGGAAAATACGTCAAAAGATTATTCCAAAAATAAAAATGATTAGAAAAAAAAATAACCTATCGCTACCCGTTCGTATTATCATTTATATGGTAACGATTTTGTTATTTACAGCAGGTGCTATCTTGCTGATTACTGCCAATCATTTCAATGAACAAACTAAACAATATCACGAAGATATTCTCAAACGAAAAGTTAGAGCGGTAGAGTCTGCGATAGATTACGAAATGGATAATTATCCTGGAATTGCAACCAAAGATAATATTCATGCGATTTTAGAAGATGGTTTTCTTCGCATCGGTGATATCAATAAAACCGATATTGTAATTTATGATTTACGTGGTAATAAAATTTTAACTACACAACCAGTTTCAACGACTTACAATGTTTTGCCTCAAAAAATATTAGACAAACTACAAAAGTCAAATGATTTTATTGTAACGAATAAAGATACAGCCGACGATAACAATGTTTATTCGTCTTATAGTAATATCAAAAATTATTACAACGAAAACATTGCTGTTCTCTGTCTACCTTATCAATCTAACCAAGATTTTTTACAGCAAGACATGTTTACCTTAATTGGTAGTTATGGATTAGCTTTTGGAGTTATTCTTTTGTTTGGAACCTTGGCGGTTTATTTTGTTACAAAACGTACCCTGAATAAACTTTGGTCATTTGCAGATCGTATTCGAGAAACAGAAGTTATTGTAAACAATATGCCTATTCGTTATGATGGTAACGATGAAATAAAGGTTCTGGTAGATTCTTATAATGATATGTTGAACCGATTGCGGGAACAATCAGATTTATTAGCTAAGCAAGAGCGTGAAGAAGCATGGCGAGATTTTGCGAGACAAGTTGCGCATGAAGTCAAGAATCCATTAACACCAATGCGATTAATGATTCAGAATTATATGCGAAAATTTGATGCAAATGATCCAAATCTAGAAGAAAAAACAATGAGAACTGGTAATATTTTATTGCAACAAATTGATACCATTTCTGCGATTGCCGAAGCTTTTTCAGATTTTGCTAAAATGCCTTCTCGTAAAGATGAAAAAATCGATGTGGTTGATGTCATAAAAAATACGCTTTATGTTTTTCCAATGGAGTTCATCGAATTTAATTATTCTCCAAACATCATCATGATGCGTTTTGATAAACAATATTTGAATCGAATTATTACAAATATTACAAAAAATGCGTTTCAATCTATTCCACAATCTCGTATTGCGAAAGTTAAAGTAGATGTGTTTTTAGTAGGAGGTTTTTTACATATAACCATTCAAGATAATGGGGATGGAATTCCTGTAGAATCGCAAGATTCTATTTTTGTTCCAAAGTTTACAACAAAGAATAGTGGAATGGGAATTGGTTTGCCAATGGTCAAAAAAATTATTGACGATTATGACGGAACAATTCGTTTCGAAACCGAAATTTCTGTTGGTACAACATTCTATATTTTGATTCCTTACAATGAATAGAAAACCTTTTCGATTCAAACAATTCGAAATTTTTCAAGACAAAACCGCAATGAAAGTAGGCACAGATGGTGTTTTACTTGGTGCTTGGGCTGATTTAAAAAGTGGAAATACTATTTTAGATATTGGTACAGGAACTGGATTAATTTCGTTGATGTTAGCGCAACGTTTTCCTCTTTCTATGATTGATGCAATAGAAATTGATAACGATGCTTTTTTACAAGCAAAAGAGAATTTCGAGAATGCACCTTTTTCAGATCGATTAACCATTTTTAATTCATCGCTTCAAGATTATTCAACCAATAAAAAATATGATTTGATTGTCAGTAATCCACCTTTTTTTGTGGTGAATGATACGGTTGATTTTGATGCGCGTAAACAAGCACGCCAGCAAGAAACGTTGACTTTCGAAGAATTAATAAAAAAAACTGCTGAATTACTACATAAAGACGGATTAGCGAGTTTTATAATTCCATACGACCAAATGGATGGTTTTTGTATGATAGCGGCTCAAAACGCTTTAAAACTATCTAGAGTTGTTTATATCAAAGGGAATTCGACAACAGTAACAAAACGTGTGTTGTTAGAATTTAGTTTTTATGAAAAAGATATACAAGAAAAAGAATTAATCATTGAAGTCGATCGTCATCAATACACAGAAGATTATATTAAGTTGACAAGGGATTTTTACTTGAAAATGTAATTTTCATCAAAGATGAAAAACGATGAGTAAACTACTTATTTTATATCAAATAGAAATGTATTTCTATGTATCTATGTGATGATTTATTCCAAAATTTAAAAACATAAAAAAACCGAGCAAATTGCTCGGTTTTGTATTTATTTCTGATTTTCAAAATGAGTTAAAAACTTAACCTCAATCTTAATCTCAGTTTTAATCTTAAATTGTTGGTCCACCAGCTAATAAATCAGCAGTTGCAAATTCTTCGAATTTCTTGAAGTTCGCTTTGAATTTATCTGCTAATTCTTTCGCATTTGCTTCGTATGCTGCTGTAGAATCAAAAGAAGTCGCTGGACTTAATTTTTCTGAAGCAACACCTTCGATTGCAACTGGAACTTCAAATCCGAAATAAGGATCTTTTTTGAATTCTGTATTGTTCAAATCTCCGTTTAAAGCTGCATTGATAACCGCACGTGTATCTTTTAAAGACATACGCTCTTTTTTACCATTCCAACCTGTATTGATTAACCAAACATTTACACCAGTTTTCTCAACTTTATCGCTCAACATTTCAGCATATTTAGTTGGATGTAACGGCATGAATGGCGCACCAAAACATGTAGAAAATGTAGTTTGAGGCTCTGTAACACCAGCTTCTGTACCAGCAACTTTAGATGTATATCCTGAGATAAATAAGTAAGCCGCTTGATCTGGGTTTAATTTTGCAATTGGAGGGAAAACTCCGTAAGCATCAAACGATAAGAAGAAAATATTTTTAGGATTCTTTCCTACAGAAGGAACTGCAATATTTTCGATATAATCAATTGGATAAGAAACACGTGTGTTTTCTGTGATAGATGTATCTGTAAAATCAACCTCGTTAGTTCCTGGAATTAATTTACAGTTTTCTAATAAAGCTCCGTCTTTGATTGCTGCAAAAATTTCTGGCTCACCTTCTGGAGATAAGTTGATAACTTTTGCGTAACAACCACCTTCAAAATTGAAAACCGTATTGTCTTCTGTCCATCCGTGTTCGTCATCACCAATCAAACGTCTGTTTTTGTCTGCTGATAAAGTTGTTTTTCCTGTTCCAGATAAACCAAAGAACATTGCTGTATCTCCATTTTCACCTGAGTTAGCAGAACAGTGCATTGGTAAAGTATTTCTGAATACTGGCATGATGAAGTTTAAGGCAGAGAAAATACCCTTTTTCATTTCTCCTGTATAACCAGTTCCTCCGTTTAAAACGATTTTACGTTTAAAATTTAAGATAGAGAAATTGTGTTGTCTTGTACCATCTTCATTAGCGTCTGCAACAAAAGTTGGCGCATTGATAATTGTCCATTCAGAATCACCAAAGTTTTTTAATTCTTCTTCTGTTGGACGAATAAACATGTTATAGATAAATAAATTAGCAGCAGGAGTTTCTGTAATTGCTCTAATTTTTGTTTTGTAAGAATCATCAGCACAAGCAAAAGCATCACGTACATAAATTTCGCGGTTGCTTAAATGCTCAACAACTTTATCATACAAAGCGTCAAATTTATCAGAATCGAAAGGAATATTAATGTTTCCATCCCACCAAACGTTTTCTGCAGTAATATCATCTTTTACAATAAAACGATCTTTAGGAGAACGTCCTGTAAATTCTCCTGTTAACATATTTACTGCTCCAGAAGATGTAATTTCTCCTTGTCCTAGCTCTACCATTTTCTCCGTAAGCTCTTGAGGAGATAATTGATAGTTAATTTTGGAATTTTTTATTCCGTAAGATGCCAATTCTATGCTCATTTTTGTGATTTTTATAGTATTTTAAAATATTAAAGGTAAAAACTTTGCACAAAGTTACAATAAAAAGAAGCGTGAAAAATTTGACTTATGTCATTCACTTAAACGTTTTCGTGAATATTTATTCACCATATATTTGCAAGTTCTTATGCGTGCATATAAAAAAAAGCTTGTATTTAATATAAGTTTTATATTTTTGCACTAGTTTACAACAATTAAAATTAGAAAATTATGTCTGACATTACATCAAGAGTGAAAGCAATTATCGTAGATAAATTAGGAGTTGACGAAAGCGAAGTTACGCTAGAAGCAAGTTTCACTAACGATTTAGGAGCTGATTCATTAGACACAGTAGAATTAATCATGGAATTCGAAAAAGAATTTGATATCCAAATTCCAGACGATCAAGCAGAAAAAATTTCTACTGTAGGTCAAGCTGTAACATACATCGAAGACTTAAACAAGTAATAGTTCCTATTTTATGGAATTAAAAAGAGTAGTAGTAACAGGTTTAGGCGCGCTAACACCAATCGGAAATACATACCAAGAATATTGGAATGGATTAGTGAATGGTGTAAGTGGCGCTGCGCCTATTACGCTTTTTGACGCAACTCTTTTTAAGACACAATTTGCTTGTGAGATCAAGAACTTCAATATTGAAGATCATTTTGATCGTAAAGAGGCAAGAAAAATTGACCGTTGTGCCCAATTGGGAATTATTGCAGCTAGAGAGGCAATAAAACACAGTGGAATCTTAGAAGATGCAAATGTAAACAAAGAGCGTATCGGCGTTATATGGGGATCTGGTATCGGTGGAATTAAAACTTTTGAAGAAGAAGTTTCTAATTACGCAACAGGAAATGGAACACCACGTTTCAATCCTTTCTTTATCCCTAAGATGATTGCAGATATCACGCCTGGTCATATTTCAATGGAATTTGGTCTTATGGGACCTAATTATACAACTGTTTCGGCATGTGCCTCTTCTACAAACGCAATTATTGATGCTTACATGTTATTAAGACTTGGAAAAGCTGATGCAATTGTTGCAGGAGGGTCAGAAGCTGCGATTACAGCTGCAAGTATTGGAGGTTTCAATGCATTACATGCGTTATCTACACGAAATGATGATCCACAAACTGCTTCTCGTCCATTCGACAAAGACCGCGACGGTTTTGTAATGGGAGAAGGAGCTGGAAGTATTATTTTAGAAGAATACGAACATGCAATTGCACGTGGAGCTACAATTTATGCAGAATTAGTAGGGACAGGAATGACAGCAGATGCTCACCATATTACAGCACCACATCCAGAAGGATTAGGCGCACTTAATGTGATGAGAGAGGCTTTATTAGACGCAAATATCAGTGTAGAAGATGTAGATCATATTAATATGCATGGTACATCGACTGGATTAGGAGATATTGCAGAATCTAAAGCTATTCAAAAATTATTTGGAGAACATGCTTATAATATTCAAATCAATTCAACAAAATCTATGACTGGACACTTATTAGGTGGTGCAGGGATTATTGAAGCGATTTCGGCTATTGGAGCAATCAATAACAGTATCGTTCCACCAACAATTAATCATTTTACGGATGATGAAAATCTTGATCCGAAAATCGATTATACATTTAACAAAGCAAAAGAGAAAAATGTAGATTATGCATTGAGTAATACTTTTGGTTTCGGTGGTCACAATGCTTGTGTGATATTTAAGAAGTATAAGTAATGTCTTTCTTAAAAAAATTATTTTCTTTTAAAAATCATCGTGATGATTCAAATTCATCTGATCCTTTTTTGAAATTTTTGAAGTCGATTTTGGGTTATACTCCTCGCAATGTTGAGGTTTTTAAAGAAGCATTTACCCACAGATCTGCACAGAAAAAAGATGAAAACGGAAACAGTATAAACTTTGAAAGATTAGAGTTTTTAGGAGATGCATTACTTGGTGCTTCTGCAGCAATGCACTTATACTACAAAGCGCCAGATCAACAAGAAGGTTATTTAACAAAAATGCGTTCTAAAATTGTTTCGCGTAAACAATTGAATGCCGTTTCGAAACAACTTGGCTTGTTGGATTATTTGGATCCAATGAATAATCACAACAATTTAGGTGAAGACGTAAATGGTGATATGTTGGAAGCTTTGGTAGGTGCAATTTATGTTGATGGAGGCATAGATGCTGTACAAAAATTTATTCAAGTCAAAATTATTGACCCTTATGCGGATTTAGATCGTTTGGAACACACGATTACAAGTCACAAATCGTTGATTTTGGAATGGAGTCAAAAAACGAGAAATACGATAAGATTCAATACATTTGAGGAGCAAAACGCAGAAGATTTGCAGGTTTTTGTATCAGTTATCCGTCTCAATGATAAAGTCATCTCGAAAGGGAGAGGAACTTCTAAAAAGAAAGCGGAAGAAAGTGCAGCAAAACGCGCCTATTATTCGCTACAAAAGAAAATAGAAAAAGTTTAGAAACATGGCAGAATTACTCTTATATGATGATTGGATAGATTTTCATCTCATAGGCGTAAATTCTAGTTTTAACACTTCTACACAATTTATTTTCCATCTCAACTCTACTTTTGATACGCGTTTTGAGCGTATTCACGATTTGGATATTCGGTTAGATGAGCATACTTATTTTTTCGAAACCTATCAATGGTTAGATGAAGCAAATAAAATAGATTATCATATCATTAAAAATACGCCAAATCAATCCGATTTTAAAAAAAATGAAGTAGATTTATCAAATCTTTTCAAAGAGAGTGTTATTCTTGTGCCAAATTACAAGGATTGCAACTATGTAGTAAAAATCTCTGGTTGGGAAGATGAACTACAATATCTTCAACTACCATTTGTAGAAAAAGATTTTATAAAAACGATCAAAAAAATAGATATCGATTTGATTAGCAATGCAGATCAATTGGTTTTCTAACAAAATATTGTGCATAAAAAAAGGGAAAAATTATGATTTACGATAGACAATATCTTAAAAAGACAAAAATTGTCGCGACTTTAGGTCCGGCAACAGAAAGTCCAGAGATTTTATTAGAAATGATGAGAAAAGGGACAGATGTGTTCCGTATCAACTTTTCGCACGCAGATTATGCGGATGTGAAACGTAAGATTGAAACAATTCATCAATTAAATAACGATCATGGCTACAATACAGCAATTTTAGCGGATTTACAAGGTCCTAAGTTGCGTATTGGAAAAATGGAACACGAAGATTTTATCATCAATCCAGGAGATATTTTAACTTTCACAAACGAGGATGTTGTAGGAACGAAAGAAAAAGTTTTTATGACGTACAAAAAGTTTGCGCAAGACGTGCAAGTGGGAGAAAATATTTTGATTGATGACGGAAAATTAATCTTCAAAGTAATCGAGACAAACGGAACGGATACTGTAAAAGCAGAAACGATTCAAGGAGGTCCATTGCGTTCTAAAAAAGGAGTTAACTTACCAAATACAAATATTTCTTTACCAGCTTTAACAGAAAAAGATAAAGAAGATGCAAAATTCGCAATTGAAAATCGTGTAGATTGGTTTGCATTATCTTTCGTTCGTTCTGGACAAGATGTAAAAGATTTATCAGAATTTATCAAAGAAAATGGAACATTAAAAATTCCAATTATCTCTAAAATCGAAAAACCTGAAGCATTAGAAAATATCGATGATATTTTAGAATTTTCTGATGGATTAATGGTTGCTCGTGGAGATTTAGGAGTTGAGGTTCCGTTTGAAATCGTTCCTAAAGCGCAAAAACAATTAATTGACAAAGCGAAATTAGCACGTAAGCCAGTTATTGTTGCAACGCAAATGATGGAAACAATGATTTCTAGTTTGACACCAACTCGTGCTGAAGTTTCTGACGTTGCAAATGCAGTTTTTGATGGTGCGGATGCGGTAATGTTATCTGGAGAAACTTCTGTAGGACAATATCCTGTACAAGTTATCGAGAAAATGACGAAGATTCTTCAAACAGTTGAAGATGATGATCACGTACATGTACCAGAACACAAACCAAAGATCAAAAACGAACGTTTCGTAACTGATATGGTTTGTTATAATGCAGCTAGAATGGCAGAAGACACAGGAGCGAAAGCAATTGCAACTTTAACGTATTCTGGTTATACAGCTTTCCAAATTTCTTCTCATCGTCCAAATTCATTTATTTTGGTTTTCAATCCAAGTAAACGTATTAACCGTATGTTGAATTTGTTATGGGGAGTAAAAGCAATTAATTATGATCCTCGCGATACTTCTACAGATCAAACGGTAACTGAAGTAAATATCTTAGCGAAAAATGCAGGTTATGTAGAATATGGTGATTATATCATCAATCTTAATGCAATGCCAGCATTTGAGAAAGGAATTACAAATACATTACGTATTTCGATGATTTAATAAAATCAATAATAATACTTTAAAGCGTTCAATTTTGAACGCTTTTTTTGTGTTTAAAAGAAAAATCATAATAGAATGCTATGATATAGTAGTTTTTAATAACTTTACAAGTTCGAATTTGAAGAATTTATGTGTATTTATAACGTGATATTATCTGGAGGAGTAGGAAGTCGTTTATGGCCACTTTCTCGTAAAAGTCATCCAAAACAATATTTACCTTTGTTTAATGAGCAATCATTATTTGAGTTAACGATTCAACGTAATCGTCCAATTGCCGATAAATTAATTGTGATTGGGAATAAAGATAATGACCATTTAAGTCAAGAAGCTTTAGATAAACTTGATGTTGAATACACAAAAATTGTAGAAGCTGTTCCACGTAATACAGCAGCGGCAATTGCATTTGCAGCTTTAGCAGTTGAGGATGATGATATTCTAATTGTTACACCATCTGATCATTTGATTGAAGATATGGAAGCTTATCAAGTTGCAATGAAAAAAGCGATTGCGTTAGCCGAAAAAGATTATATCGTAACATTTGGTGTTCATCCGACTCGTCCAGAAACGGGTTATGGATATATTGAGCACAAAGGAGATAATGTACTTTCTTTCCGTGAAAAACCAAATCATATTACTGCGCAAGATTTTATCGAGCAAGGAAACTTTTTGTGGAATAGTGGAATGTTTTGTTTCAAAGCGAGAGTTTTATTGAAAGAATTAAAGAAATTTGAGAAAGATATTTACGAAGCTTCAAAAATTGCTTGGTCTGAAAATATTAACGGAGAATTGAACGAAGAACTTTCAATGAATATTCCATCAAATAGTATCGATTACGCCGTAATGGAACGAAGCAAGAAGATAAAAGTAGTTCCAGCAAAATTTGTTTGGAATGATTTAGGTTCTTTCGAATCCTTGTATGATTATTTTGTGATGAACGGACATTATGTCGATCGTAATGGAAACATGGTGATTGGAACAGATGTTTATACTTCTTTTGTTGGTTTGCAAAATACCATTTTTGTGAATACCCCAACAGCGAATTTAATTCTACAAAAAGAATATTCGCAGGAAGTAAAGAATGTTTACACGCATTTAGAAAAAAGAAATTCTGAATTAATTTAAATACTTAGCACTCGATTTGAGTGCTTTTTTTATGTCATAAAAGCTTAAAATTAATTCAATATAAATCCTTAAATTTGTCGTTCCAACAATATTATTATAAAATGACAACGGGAATTACATTCGGTATATTTGACCTTCTTCATGCAGGTCATGTGATGATGCTCGAAGAAGCCAAAAGACAATGCGACTACTTAATTGTAGGGCTTAATACAGATCCTGCAAGTGTAGATCCTTCAAAAAATAGTCCTACGCAATCCATCGTAGAGCGTTATATTCAATTAGAAGGTTGTCGATATGTCGACGAAATCATTCCCTACGAAACCGAACAAGATTTGTTTGATATGTTAAGTGCTTTACCAATAAATGTTAGAGTTATTGGAGAAGAATATCGAAATATCGACTTTACGGGAAAACAATATTGTTTAGATAATAATATTCAAATTTACTACAACAAGCGTACACATCGCTTCTCTAGTTCTGGATTAAGAAAAGTAGTTGCGACTTCTGAAAAGGAGAAATAATGAAAACAGTATTAATAACTGGTGTAGCTGGTTTTATAGGTTACCATTTAGCTGAAAAATTAATCGAAAAAAATATCAAAGTTGTTGGAATTGATAATATTAACGATTATTACACTGTTCAGTTAAAATATGATCGATTAAAAGAATTAGGAATCAATCAAGAATTTGCTTCAAATTTTGATCAGAAAGTTCTTTCTTCTAAACATGAAGAAAAGATGATTTTCTATCGAATGAATTTAGAAGACAAAGAGTCATTAGCTCAAATTTTTAAAGAATATTCGTTTGATGCGGTTGTTAATATGGCAGCTCAGGCTGGTGTTCGTTATAGTATCGAAAATCCTGATGCCTATGGACAAAGTAATTTGGTTGGTTTTCTAAATATTTTAGAAAGTTGCCGAAATTATAACGTCAAAAAATTATTGTACGCAAGTAGTTCAAGTATTTACGGAAACTCTTCAGATGTTCCTTTTTCAACAAATCAAAATGTTGATCATCCTATTAGTTTATACGCTGCAACCAAAAAAGCAAACGAGCTAATGGCGCATGCGTATAGCCATTTGTACGATTTCCAAACGATAGGTTTGCGCTTTTTCACTGTTTATGGACCTTGGGGACGACCAGATATGGCAATGTTTTTGTTTACAGATGCTATATTGAATCATCAACCTTTAAAAGTTTTTAATCACGGCGATTTATCACGCGATTTCACATATATTGATGATATTATTCAAGGAATTGACAAAATTCTTGAAGATAAAAATACAAACGAAAAATACCAATTATACAATATTGGGAATAGTAAACCTGTTCAATTAATGGATTTTATCAAAGAAGTCGAACATTCGACAGGTGAAAAAGCTATTTTAGAAATGTATCCGATGCAAGCAGGAGATGTCAATCAAACATGGGCGGATGTCCAAGATTTGAAAGATAAATTTGGTTATAATCCTAATTATCCTGTTGACAAAGGAGTGTATAACTTTGTACAATGGTACAGAAAATATTATAATAAATGAATCAACAACATAAAATAGCAGTTATCGGTTTAGGTTACGTAGGTTTACCTTTGGCTCGATTATTTGCAACAAAATACCCTGTTGTTGGGTTTGATATCAATCAAAAACGTATTGCAGAATTAAATAGTGGAATTGATTCAACTTTAGAAGTTGAAAATAATGTTCTACAAAATGTTTTAGTTAAACAAAACCCTTTTAATTCACATTCTGACCTTGTCGAAGAATCTCAAAACGGGTTGTTTTGCTCTTCGAATATAGAAGATATTAGAGATGCTACAATTTTTATTGTAACCGTTCCAACTCCTGTAGATAAGAATAATCGACCTGATTTAACACCGCTTAAAAAGTCTTCGGAAACGGTAGGTAAAGTTTTAAAACCAAATGATATTGTTATTTACGAATCAACGGTTTATCCAGGTGTTACAGAAGAAGAATGTATTCCAGTATTGGAACAATTTTCGGGATTGAAGTTTAACCAAGATTTTTATGCGGGATATTCGCCAGAAAGAATTAATCCAGGAGATAAAAAACATACGGTTGAGAAAATTTTAAAAGTAACATCAGGTTCAACTCCAGAAATTGGAAAAATAGTTGATGATTTATATAAATCAGTAATTGTTGCTGGGACTCATTTAGCACCTACAATCAAGGTTGCAGAAGCATCAAAAGTGATCGAAAATTCGCAGCGTGATATCAATATTGCATTTATCAATGAATTATCGAAGATTTTTTCGCTAATGGATATTGATACAAATGATGTTTTAGAAGCTGCTGGAACAAAATGGAATTTTTTACCATTTAAACCAGGTCTTGTTGGAGGACATTGTATTGGCGTTGATCCATTTTATTTGGCTCAAAAAGCACAAGAAATTGGTTATTATTCTGAATTAATTTTAGCAGCTAGACGATTAAATGACTCGATGGGAGCGTTTGTGGCTTCTCAGGTTGTTAAATTATTAATTCATAACGATATCAAAGTTAAAGGCGCGAAAGTTCTAAATTTAGGAATTACCTTTAAAGAAAATTGCCCTGATATTCGTAATTCGAAAGCAATTGATGTAATTAATGCATTAGAAGAATATGGAATAGAGGTGACAACTTTAGACCCTTGGGCTAACACAACGGATGTTATGCACGAATATGGAATAAAATGTCATTCAGAACTTATCGAAGAATCTAAATTTGACGCTATTATTTTGACTGTTTCACACGACGAATTTTTAAATCTTCAGTTAAATGATTATTTAAATGAAAATGGTGTGATTTATGATGTAAAAGGGGCTTTGCCTAAAGAAGAAGTTGATAAACGACTATAAAATACTATGAAAACTATTTTAATTACTGGGGGAGCTGGATTTATCGGTTCTCATGTTGTAAGAGAATTTGTCTTGAAATATCCTGAAACGAAAATCATCAATCTTGATGCGTTGACATATGCAGGAAATTTAGAGAATTTGAAAGATATCGAAAGTAAATCAAATTACGAATTCGTAAAAGCTGATATTACTGACGCAAAACATATATTAGAGGTTTTTGAAAAACATCAGCCAGATGGTGTTATTCATTTAGCTGCCGAATCTCACGTAGATCGTTCAATTACAAATCCGTTAGAATTTGTGATGACCAATGTGATTGGAACAGTTAATTTATTGAATGCTGCAAAAACAATTTGGAAAGATAATTTTGAAGGAAAACGTTTTCATCATGTTTCGACAGATGAGGTTTTTGGCGCTTTAGGTGATGAAGGTTTTTTTACAGAAGAAACGTCTTATGATCCGCATTCTCCTTATTCAGCTTCAAAAGCATCTTCGGATCATTTTGTAAGAGCATATCACGATACCTATGGTTTACCAATTGTGATGACAAATTGTTCAAATAATTATGGTCCAAATCATTTTCCAGAAAAATTAATTCCGTTGTGTATTCATAATATTTTGAATGGAAATCCACTTCCAATTTATGGAGATGGGAAATATACACGTGATTGGTTATTTGTGATCGATCATGCAAAAGCGATTGATTTAGTTTTCCACGAAGGAAAAAATGGAGGTTCTTACAATGTAGGAGGTTTCAACGAATGGAAAAACATCGATTTAGTAAAAGAATTGTGTAAACAAATGGACGAAAAATTAGGTAAAGAAGCAGGAACTTCAGAACAATTAATCACATTTGTGAAAGATCGTCCAGGACATGATTTACGTTACGCCATTGATGCAACAAAAATCAACGAAGAATTAGGCTGGGAACCAAGTGTGACGTTTGAGCAAGGTTTGAGTCTAACAATTGATTGGTTTTTATCAAACAAAGAATGGCTAGATAATGTAACGTCTGGCGATTACCAAAATTATTACGAAAAACAATATAATTAATAAGATGAAAGCGACAGAAACTAAATTAAAAGGTTGTTTTATTTTAGAACCTACAGTTTTTGAAGATTCAAGAGGTTATTTCTTCGAATCATATAATGAGAATAAATTGGAAGAAATTTTGGGTTACAAACCAACTTTTGTTCAAGATAATCAGTCTAATTCATCTTATGGCGTTGTGCGTGGATTGCATATGCAAGCGGGAGAACATGCGCAAGCAAAATTGGTTCGAGTTGTAGAGGGTGCAGTGATAGATGTTGCGGTTGATGTTCGACCAGGTTCTGAAACTTATGGTCAATCAGTAGCAGTTGAATTATCTGCAGATAACAAAAAGCAATTGTTTATTCCTAGAGGATTTTTACATGGATTTTCTGTTATTTCTGATTCAGCTACATTTTTCTATAAATGTGACAATGGGTATAATAAAGCTTCTGAAGATGGAGTAAATCCATTAGATGGAGAAATTGGAATTGATTGGAGAATTCCTTCAGACAAAATGATTATTTCAGAAAAAGATCAAGAAGCGCAATCGTTTCAGACATTTAAAACAAAATAACTAAACTAAAATACTATAAATTGAAAGGAATAATTTTAGCTGGAGGATCGGGTACAAGGTTACATCCGTTAACATTAGCAGTTAGTAAACAGTTAATGCCTGTATATGATAAACCAATGATCTATTACCCATTATCAACTTTAATGTTGGCGGGGATAAATGAAATATTAATCATTTCTACACCTCACGATTTACCTCATTTTGAGAAGTTATTGGGTGATGGATCTCAAATCGGTTGTAAATTTTCTTATAAAGAACAACCAAGTCCAGATGGTTTAGCACAAGCTTTTATATTGGGAGAAGAATTTATTGGTAATGATAAAGTTGCTTTAATATTAGGTGATAACATCTTTTATGCCTCTGGTATGTCAAAATTATTACAAGATTCTGCTAATCCAGATGGAGGTGTAGTTTTTGCTTACCAAGTTTCAGATCCAGAAAGATATGGTGTAGTAGAGTTTAATTCAAATAATGAGGTTGTTTCGATTGAAGAAAAGCCTACTGAACCAAAATCTAATTACGCTGTTCCTGGATTATACTTTTATGACAATGATGTGGTAGAAATTGCAAAAAATATCAAACCATCTCCTCGTGGAGAGTTAGAAATTACTGATATCAATGCTGAATATCTTAAAAGAGGTAAATTGAAAGTTGGTGTTTTCAACCGTGGTACAGCTTGGTTAGATACAGGAACAATCAATTCGTTGATGCAAGCTGGACAATTTGTTCAAGTGATTGAAGAACGTCAAGGAATGAAAATTGGAGCAATTGAAGAAGTTGCTTATCGTATGGGATACATCAACAAAGAACAGTTAAATAAGATTGCTGAACCATTACGCAAAAGTGGTTATGGGGAGTATTTAAAGAAGGTTTGTAAATAATATTATGAATAAAACAAAACACTTAATAATTTTTGGCACTAGACCTGAAGCTATTAAAATGGCTCCTTTAGTAAAGGAATTTATAAAGCATGAAGAGTTTGAAGCCAAAGTTTGTGTAACAGCTCAACATAGAGAAATGTTAGATCAAGTTTTGGACTTTTTTGAGATTAAGCCAGACTATGATTTGAATTTAATGAAACCAAATCAAAATTTATACTCGTTGACAGCTGATATAATTACAGAGTTAAAACCAGTTTTAGAAGATTTTAAACCTGATTATGTGTATGTTCATGGAGATACTTCAACTTCTACGATTGCGGGATTAGCAGCATTTTATGCAGGAGCAAAAGTTTGCCATGTCGAAGCAGGATTAAGAACACATAATAAATGGTCTCCATTTCCTGAAGAAATGAATAGACAATTAACAGGTAGATTAGCGGATTATCATTTCGCACCAACGCAGCAATCTTATGATAACTTGGTTAAAGAAAATATTAAATCTGAGAATATTGTCATAACAGGTAATACGGTGATTGATGCATTATTAAATAGTTCTGAAAAAGTTAAAACGATTAATAATGATGAAATTGAATATTTGAAAACAATAGTTGATTCATCGAAGAAATTAATTTTAGTAACAGGACATCGTAGAGAAAATCATGGACAAGGTTTTATTAATATTTGCGAAGCATTAAAGGAAATTGCTCAAAAAAATGCAGATGTTCAAATAATCTATCCTGTACATTTAAATCCGAATGTGCAAAAACCAGTGCATGATATTTTGTCTAATATTGATAATATAAAATTAATAGACCCATTGGCATATCCTGCTTTTGTATGGTTAATGTCTCAATCTTTCATGATTATTACAGATTCTGGAGGCGTACAAGAAGAAGCTCCTTCATTAGGAAAACCAGTTTTAGTAATGCGAGATACAACAGAAAGACCAGAGGCTGTAGAAGCTGGAACTGTGATTTTGGTTGGTACAGACAAAACTAAAATTATTACAGAAGCAAATGATTTATTAAATAATCAAAACAGATATAATTCGATGAGTGAATTACATAATCCTTATGGAGATGGAAAAGCTTGCGAAAGAATTGCTAACTTTATTAAAAATTTAAACTAATATATGGAACCAAAAGTAGTTACAATAGGTTTAGGGTACATTGGGTTACCAACATCAGCTTTAATTGCGAATAATCAAATTTCTGTACATGGAGTTGATATTTCGCAACATGTAGTAGATACAATCAATGCAGGGAAAATACATATTGTGGAACCAGATTTAGATCAAGCGGTTGCAGAAGCTGTAAAAGCTGGGTATTTAAAAGCAGATGTGAAGCCGATTAAAGCTGATACCTATCTAGTTGTAGTGCCAACTCCTTTTAAAGGAAACCATGAACCAGATATTTCTTATGTACAAGCTGCTACAGAAGGTATTATTCCATTATTGAAAGAAGAGGATTTATATATTATTGAATCTACATCACCAGTTGGAACAACTGAAAAAATGATGGATTTAATTTTTGCTAAACGCCCAGAATTAGAAGGTAAAATCTATTTAGCATATTGTCCAGAACGTGTTTTACCAGGAAACGTAATGTACGAATTAGTCCATAACGACCGTGTTATTGGAGGAGTTAATGAAGAATCGACTCAAAAAGCTTTACAATTTTATGGTCAATTTGTAAAAGGTGAGTTACATCCTACAAATGCAAGAACTGCAGAAATGTGTAAACTAACAGAAAATTCTTCTCGTGATGTACAAATTGCTTTTGCTAACGAACTTTCTTTAATTTGTGATAAAGCAGGTATTAACGTTTGGGAATTAATTCATTTAGCGAATAAACATCCTCGAGTTAATATTTTACAACCAGGTTGCGGTGTTGGAGGACACTGTATTGCTGTAGATCCTTACTTTATTACAGCTGATTTCCCAATGGAATCTCGAATTATAGCTCAAGCTCGTGAAACGAACAATTATAAATCTTTTTGGTGTGCTGAGAAGGTAAAAAATGCGCGTTTAGAATTTGAATTAAAGAACGGACGTCAACCATCGATTGCTATAATGGGATTAGCTTTTAAACCAAATATTGATGATTTACGTGAATCGCCAGCTATTCATATAGCAGAACGAGTATTACAAGATTCTGGAGATGCAGATATGTATATTGTTGAACCAAATGTACATGAACATAAAGTGTTTAAATTAACAGATTATAAAGAAGCTATTAACAAGGCAGATATCGTTGTGCTATTGGTTGCACATAATGAATTTAAAGAATTACAATTTAACGAAAATCAAATTGTATTAGATTTTTGTGGGGTTAATAATTAATGTTGTGGGTCATAAATATCATTTTAAAAAACTAGGTTTTTGATTAGTATTGTCTAATAACTTATTATTTTTAATATATAATATTCAAGTAAATAAAAAAAATAATTAAATTATAAAAAAAACAATATTATTATGATGAATTCAAAAATTGAATTAATTAATTGGGACAGCAAATTTTTTAATAAAGAAATAGGTAAAATTAATATTTCAAATATTGAAGAATTTCCAAATGATCAATTGAAATCATTTGATTTGGTATATGTTTTTAGCCAAAATGATAGTTTGGATTTTAAATTAATAGATAAAAAAATAGTTTATCTGATTGAAAATATTGAAAAAACTGAAAACGAGATGTTAGACGTGCAATTTTATAATTCAGATATTGATAAGTATGAAGAATTACTATTGTTAACATTACAAAGCGGAGAATATTCTAGGTTTAAATTAGATGAAAACTTTAAAAATAATGAGTATGAAAAGCTTTATAGAGAATGGATAGATAAATCTATTAGTAAAGATTTAGCTTTTGAAATAATAGTCAAAAAAATTGAAGATAAGATTGTGGGATTTACCACTCTCGCAAAAAAATCTGACGAATTAGCTGATATAAGCTTGGTTGCAGTGGATAGTAATTATAGAGGTAAAGGGATTGCATTAGAATTAATAAAAAAGAGTATTGAAGTAGCAAAGCAAAAAAACTTCAAAAAAATTCAAGTTGTTACTCAGTTAGATAATGAACCAGCAAATAAACTTTATTTAAAAGCCGGTTTTAAAGAAGAATCAATAACATATATATATCACGTTTGGAATTATGATACCATTTAATAAACCCTATTTAACAGGGAAAGAGACGCATTATATGTACGATGCTGTACATACAGGTAAATTATCAGGAAATGGAAAATTTACTAAGTTGTGTCAAGAATTTTTTGAAAATACTTATGGATTTAAAAAAACACTATTGACCACATCATGTACAGATGCTTTAGAAATGGCTGCTATTTTAGTCAATATAAAGCCAGGAGATGAAGTTATCATGCCGTCTTATACATTTGTATCAACATCTAATGCATTTGTGCTAAGAGGAGCAAAAATTGTATTTGCTGACAGTAGAAAAGACCATCCAGGAATCGACGAAGATTTAATCGAAGGTCTTATTACTGAGAATACTAAAGCTATAGTACCTGTACATTATGCAGGAGTTGCTTGTGATATGGAAAAGATAATGAATATTGCTAATAAATACAATATTTTTGTTGTAGAGGATGCTGCACAAGCAATTGATAGTTATTTTACTTTTAGTAATGGTGAAAAGAAAGCGTTAGGAAGTATAGGTCATTTATCAGCATTTTCTTTTCATGAGACCAAAAATATAATTTCAGGAGAAGGTGGTTTATTAGCGATTAATGACAAAAGATTTATTGAAAGAGCTGAAATTATTTGGGAAAAAGGTACTAATAGATCTGCCTTTTTTAGAGGAGAAGTAGATAAATATGGATGGGTAGATATGGGATCTTCATTTTTACCTTCTGAAATTATTTCAGCATTTTTATGGGCTCAGATTGAAGGTTTAAGAATGATTCAAGATAAAAGAATCCATTTATGGAACTTATATTTTGATGGTCTTAAAGATTGGACTAAATCTAAGAATGTAAGGTTACCTATAATTCCAGATTTTGCAACAAATAATGGACATATGTTTTACATGATTTTTGATTCAATTGAACATAGAGAAGAAATTATTAAGAAATTAAAAGATAATAATATTCATGCTGTTTTTCATTATTTGAGTCTTCACGAAAGTCCATTTTATAAAGATAAGCATGATGGTAGAGAATTGAAAAATTCAGATTATTATTCAGACTGCCTTGTTAGATTACCTATGTTTTATGAATTAAGTGATCTTCAGATAAAAAACATTATTGATGTAATTAAAAATAATGACTAAAATAGCTCATTTTATTTTAGATGAAAAAGTAACGGAAAATATTATTGAAAATTTCCAAAAAGTAACAGATTACAATATTTTTTACATATTAGGAGATAAGAACAATCTAAAATATTTAAAAATATTTAATAATAATATTATAATTTTAAATGAAAAAGAGTTTGTTATATCTAATATAGATTCAGAAATTAATGCTGTGATTGTTCATAGTTTACATCATGTTTTTTCTAAAGTTTTATTAGAACTAGATTCTAGTATAAAAGTTGCTTGGTTTGCTTGGGGGTATGATATTTATGACTCACCTAAGATTATAAAAAACTTATATGGAAAAAAAACATTAAGCCTGATAAAGCATTTTGATAAAACTTACAATGTTAAGCACATTATTAAAAATATATTTTTTCTTAGAAAGATATATTATAAGATTTTTAGTAACACAATAGATTATTATTCTCTAAATAAAGAAGCATATAAAAAAATCAATTTTTTTTGTTCTTATATAAAAGAGGATTATGAAATTTTTTCAAAGTATAATTCAAATAATATTGAATTTTTTGAAACTATATATTTTTCTATTGATCAATATTTAGCTGGGTTAGTTGACTTATCAATAAAAAATGAGGCTAAAGACATATTAATAGGAAATTCAAATTCTTATGAAAATAATCATTTAGAAGTAATAGATATTCTTAAACAAACGGAGTTTGAAGGAAAAGTTATTTGTCCTCTTAATTATGGTGATAATATACAATATAGAGATTTAATAATTAAGTTGGGTAATAATTTTCTAGGAGATAGATTTACACCTCTTGTTAATTTTTTAAGTCGAGAAGAATATTTGTTATTATTATCAAATTGTAGTACAGCTATTTTTTATCATTTTAGACAACAAGCTATGGGAAATATTATTGCATTGTTATTTTTAGGAATTCGTATTTATTTTTCAAGTAAAAATCCTGTTTATTCTTATCTTGTTAGATTAGGAATAAGTGTTTATGACTTTGATAAGGATTTTATTGTTTTTAAGAACTCGATTTTAGATGCTGAATTACAAAATAAAAATAGAGAAATTATAGAGAAAAACTTTAGTAATTGTAATATACATTTTCAATATAATTCTTTAATAAAAAAATTGTTACAATAAAATTGAGTTATTTATTTAAAATAGGATTGAAATGGACTACATTAAGTAGTCTATTTATAGTATGTTGTTCTCTTCTCAGTATTACTATTCTTACAAGATATGTAGATAAATCAGAGTTCGGATTAATTGCAATTATACTATTTTCATTAAGCTTTTTTGATCTATTTAATGATATGGGGATTTCGGCATCAATTCTTCATAAGCAAAATATTAGTCAGGAAGAGTATTCTAGTTTGTATTGGTTTAACATTTTCGTTAGCATTTTTTTGTATTGTATTATATTTATTATATCACCATTAATATCAATGTTTTATAAACTCCCTGAGTTATCAAGTTTAATTCAGATTGCGGGTTTAAGTATTCTGATAAATGGTGTTGGTAGACAATTTAAAGTGATTCAGGATAAAGAATTAAGATTTAAAAATATAAGTATAGTTGAAATACTATCTGCATTAATAGCATTAATAATTTCTTCTTATTTAGCTATACGTGGATATGGAGTATATGCATTAATAGCAAATACACTAACATCTGTTACATTAAGTAATCTTCTTTTCTTTTTTATTAGTTATAAATTAGGACATCGGATAACATTTTACTTTAGTTATTTAAAAGTAAAACCTTTTTTAAAAATAGGATTATACCAAATGGGAGGGCAAGTTGCAAACTATTTTAGTCGTGATTTTGATATACTTATTATTGGAAAAATTATGGGTCCTGAAATTTTAGGTGTATATAGTTTATCAAAACAATTAGTAGCTAGGCCATATCAAGTATTAAATCCAATAATAATAAAAGTAGCTACTCCCTTATTAGCTACTTTTCAGAGTTCTCCGGAAAAGCTTAGAGATAATTATTTAAAGTTTATTAATATTATAGGTACATTAAATATTATTGCATATTCATTATTATTTCTTTTTGCTCCAATAATTATTGGAATATTATATGGAGATAATTATGTTGAAGCTAATATGATAGTTAGAATCCTTTGTGTTTATATGATTATAAGATCAGTAGGTAATCCAATAGGTAGTTTGACAATAGCTACGGGGAAAACATATTTAGAATTTTACTGGAATTTATTAATGATGTTGTTAATACCATTATTTATCTTCGTTGGATCTTTTTTTGGAATATATGCAATTTCTTATGCATTGGTATTAAGTTCAATAATTGGTTTTTATCCATTTTGGAGATTTTTAGTGTCAAAAATGATAAATGTAAGTTTTTGGGAGTATTTCAAAAAATGTTTTTTAATTGATTTTAAAAATTTAATAGTAAATGAAAGAGAATAGATTAAAAAAAAATTCAGTATTAGATAATATATTTTGTTTCATATTATTTCTTTCACTTGTTTTACCTAACAATGATTATTTCTTAATTAAAAGTATTGGGATCACCTTAAAGTCATGTTTATTTCTTTTTCTAATTGTACTAAATTTACTTGGTAATAAGCAAGAAATAAATCCGTTCTATTTAGATAAAAAAATCATTATATTTTTTTTACTTATTTTTTTTGGAGAAATAATAATGAAACCCATTATTTATAATGAAACTATAAATAATGGATTTAAGAGTTTTTATTTAGGAATTCCGTTATTACTTTCTTTGAGTATATTATTTTTCGGATTAAGGATTGATATAAAAAAAGTATGGAATACTTTATTGTTTACAATAGTTATATCGATATTATTATCAGTAATACTATATTTTTATAATATTCCATTTTTAAATCAATTAGATAGTGGTAGAGAATTTATATTAAGTGGGCGTATACATAATGCTAATGTATCTTTTGGTTTGATAGCATTTTTTTTATTATTAAAATATAAGAACAATTGGTTTGCTAAAAAAAAGTTTTATTTAATAATTATAATTGCATCACTTTTATTAGCATTTAATAGAACATTTTTAGGTTTAATACTTTTATTATTATTATATCTTATATATGAAGGGTATAAAGATGGAAATGTTAAAATGTTATTTAGAGTTCTATTAATCACGATTTTATTTTGGTTTATTATTTATTTTGTATATATAAGTGATGAATCTTTTAGTAATCAAATAAATAGTAGAATTCTTTATTTATTTGATACATCAATAAAATCGAATGATAGATTATTTGAGAATAATAGAGATGTTATATACGAAGGTATTTTAAGTCGAATTGATGAAGGATATTGGTTAATAGGTCTACCATTTACGAAACCAATTTTTATTAATTTTTTAAATGAAGGTGCAAAGTATACAGATACAAGTCTGATAAATATTTTATTAAGATTTGGTTTTTTTCCAATGATAATTTTAATATTAATATTTATAAAAATGTATAAAAAATCAAAAACGGTATTATTCAAATTAATATTTATTACGTTTTTATTAGCTTCTTTTAATATAGATACTTTATATAGACATAATTCAATATTTTTCTTAACAATATTATTTTATGTTGATTTATGGACCTTTAATAATAAAGAAATATGAAAATACTATATTTAACTAATGAAAGTTACTATAATAGCCCAATAATAGACTCTCAAGTAATTTCTTTACTTGATGAAATTTGCAAGAAAGATAATAATGTTAATGTAACTGTTATTACTTTTGATCAAGAGGCAAAAGAAATTTACTTTAATAAGAATTTTAAGTTAAAATTAATTAAAAATCGTGGACATGTTTTAAATTTAATTTTTTCAATATTTTATCCTCTTTTTGCAAAAAAAATGGATATAATACATGTAAGAAGTTATCCTAGTATGTTTGGTGCAATTGTTACTAAATTAATAAAAGGGACAAAAATAATTTTTGATCCAAGAGGTTTATATGCAGATGAATTGAAATATAAAAAAAAGGACACTTTTTATAGAGTTTTTAAATTTAGTGAAAAACTTTTTTGTAAGTTGAGTGATGCTATTATTGTAGTTTCTAAGCCTTTTGAAAAGTATTTTATTACTAAATATAGTATAAGTAAAACCAAAGTAAATATTATTAGTACATTTCCTCAAGCAAATAATACAAAAGATAATATAGATTCTTACAATATTAAAAAACAATATTTTAATTCGGAAAATGTTAAAATATTTGTTTATTCTGGTTCTTTTGAAAAATGGCAGCTAGTTGATAAAGTTTTTGATTTTTTTGCTTTAGTAGAAAAATTAATTCCCAATTCTAGGTTTGCTATATTTTCTAAAGATGTAAATGAATTTGAAAATTTAATAAATAATAGAAGGTTAAATAGAAATAATTTTTTTGTTAAAAGTCTTTCAAAAACTGAAATGCTATATTACTTAAGCCAATGTGATTATGGAATTTTATTTAGAGATGATGATATCATTAATTTAGTTTCAGCTCCAATTAAGTTTAAAGAATATCTTAACTCTGGACTGACAATGATAATGACTAATTCAATAGGAGACTCATCTGAATTTATTTCTATAAATAATATTGGATATACAATAGAAAATACAGAAAAAGAAGATTTTTTAGCTGTAATTGAAAAAATTAAACAGAAAGGAGTTGTAGATAAACTTATCATTAAGACTATATCTGCTAATAATTTTAATATTAATATTTCAACAAATGAAACTTACAAAATATATAAAAAATTGATGGATGAATATTAGTGTATGTTTAGCTACTTATAATGGTGAGAAGTATATTGAAGAGCAATTACGTTCAATTATTGATCAATTGATCGAAGGAGACGAACTTTTAATATTGGACGATTGCTCAACAGATAATACATTGGAAGTAATTAAAAAAATAGATTCTCGATTCATAAGGATTCATGAAAATAATACAAATGTAGGACACGTTAAAACATTTGAAAAATTAATAACTATGACAAAAAATGAGTATATTTTTTTATCTGATCAAGATGATATTTGGAATGCAAATAAAAGAAAAACATTCTTACAAGTATTTGAAAGTAAAGATAATGTAAGTGTCATTACAAGTAATATGGATTATATTGATAATATTGGAAACAAATTAGAATTTGATACTTTTAAAATAGTTACGAGTAATTCTTCAAAATATTATAAAAATATTTTAGATATATTTTTAGGAAAATCTTTGTATTATGGTAGTACTATGGCTTTTAGAAAAGAATTAAAAAGTATAATACTACCATTCCCAAGTTGTTTAGAATCTCATGATATTTGGATAGGTTTAATAGCTAATTTTGTTAATGGAAATTATTTTATTGAAAGTAAAACATTATTTAGAAGGCTACATGAAAATAATGTAACAAAAAATAACCGTACATTTCTTAAAAGAATTTATTCAAGATATATCTTTTTAAGAAATATTTTTGAAATCCTAAAAAGATTAAATAAATGAAAGCAATAAAAAATAAAACCCTATTAATTACAGGAGGAACAGGTTCTTTCGGGACAGCTGTTCTTAACCGTTTTTTAGCAACAGATCATTTTAAAGAAATTCGTGTTTTTTCTCGTGATGAGAAAAAGCAAGATGATATGCGTAATCTTTATAAAAATGAGAAAATTAAATATTACATCGGTGATGTTCGCGATTATAGTTCTGTAGAGCCTGCAACACGTGGAGTAGATTATATTTTTCATGCAGCAGCGTTGAAGCAAGTGCCATCTTGTGAGTTTTTTCCAATGCAAGCAGTAAAAACCAATGTTGAAGGTACGCAGAATGTTATTCGTGCAGCTGCAGCGAACAAGGTACAAAAGGTAATTTGCCTTTCAACAGATAAGGCGGCTTATCCAATTAACGCTATGGGAATTTCCAAAGCAATGATGGAAAAGGTGGCTGTAGCCGAAGCAAGAAATCTAACAGAAACTGTAGTTTGTCTAACACGTTATGGTAACGTTATGGCATCTCGTGGTTCGGTGATTCCATTATTTTTGAATCAAATTCAGAGAGGAGAGGCAATTACTATTACAGATCCTAATATGTCTCGTTTTTTCATGTCATTGGAAGATGCTGTAGATTTGGTATTGTTCGCTTTTGAAAACGGAAATCCTGGAGATTTATTTGTCAACAAAGCTCCCGCAGGAAGTATTGGAGATTTGGCGCAAGCTTTAATTGAAATGACAGGTAAAGAAGTTCCAGTAAAAATTATTGGGACGCGTCACGGTGAAAAATTATACGAAACACTTTGTACACGTGAAGAAATGATGAAAGCAGAAGATATGGGCGATTTTTATCGTGTTCCTGCAGATAATCGCGATCTGAATTATGCGAAATACTTTTCAGAAGGTGAAGAAGATGTTTCTAAAATCGAAGATTATCATTCTCATAATACAGAGCAACAAGGTGTTGAAGGTCTTAAAAAATTAATTTCAAAATTGCCATTAATTCGTAAAGAAATTTTTGGTGAAGATGTAATGCAATATCCTTATTAATCTAAGAATCTAAATATGAACAATTTGATTTTTGATGGTAAAAAGTATGAAGACGAAAGAGGAATCATCACATTTAATAATGAATTTGATACTTCTGAAATCAAACGTATTTATACCATAGAAAATCATTCTTTAGATTTTATTCGAGGTTGGCAAGGGCATAAAGTCGAGCAACGTTGGTTTGCTGCAATGAAAGGTGAATTTGAAGTTTCTGTGATTGAAATTGATAATTTTGATCAACCTTCGAAAGATTTAAGGATTTCGAAATACCATTTAAAAGACGAATCTTTAACTTACCTGCATATCCCTTCTGGACATATTACCGCAATTCAAGCAAAAAAGGATGGAAGTAAATTGTTGGTTCTTGGAGATTATGCCTTAGGCGAAATCCAAGATGAATATAGGTTTGCATTAGATTATTTTAAAAACGAATAATGAAAAAAATAGGAATTACAGGACAAAATGGTTTCGTTGGAAAGCATTTATACAATACTTTAAGTTTATTCCCAGAAGAATTTGAAAGAGTAGATTTTCAAAAAGAATTCTTTGAAGATGAAACCAAACTGGATGAATTTACTTCAAAATGTGATGTTATTGTTCATCTTGCTGCAATGAATCGTCATGAATCGGAGCAGTTTATTTATGAAACAAATGTCGGTTTAGCTAAAAATTTGGTTGACTCATTAAAAAGAACGAACTCTAAAGCTCATGTTTTAATTTCTTCTTCGACGCAAGAAGAGCGTGATAATCTATATGGGAAATCAAAAAAAGAAGGACGTGAAGCGATTGTAAATTGGGCAAATGAAGCTGGCGGAAAAGTAACAGGTCTTATTATTCCAAACGTTTTTGGAGCATTCGGGAAACCGTTCTACAATTCGTTTATCGCAACTTTTTGTCATCAATTAACGCATGGAGAAATGCCAACAATTGCCAATGACGGAGAAGTGAAGCTGATCTATGTTCAAGAATTGGTGATGACTATTATTAACGAAATTCGTTCAGAGAAAAGTCAGTCAGAATTATTTGTAGAGCCAACTGCAACTAAGAAAGTTTCTGAAGTTTTAGTTTTATTATATGATTATAAAACTAAATATTTCGACGGTAGCGAAATCCCAGTTTTAATGGATAAATTCGAACATAATTTGTTCAATACCTATCGTTCGTACATCGATTATAAAACACATTTTCCAGTTAAGTTTACGCAGCATACAGATCCAAGAGGAGCTTTTGTTGAGGTGATTCGTTTGGGAATTGGCGGTCAATGTTCTTTCTCAACAACGGTTCCTGATATTACAAGAGGAAATCATTATCATACACGTAAAATTGAACGTTTTGCTGTGATTAAAGGAAAAGCTTTGATTCAATTGCGTAAGATTGATACGGATGAAGTTATGGATTTCTATTTAGACGGAACAGAACCAGCTTATGTGGATATGCCAATTTGGTATACCCATAATATCAAAAATATCGGAGACGAAGATTTATATACAATTTTCTGGATAGATGAACCATTTAATCCAGAGGATGCGGATACATATTTTGAAACGGTTTAACAACTAAACATAACAATGAAAAAACTAAAAGTAATGACGGTTGTGGGAACACGACCTGAAATCATAAGATTATCAAGAGTATTGTCAGCTTTGGATGCTTCCGAAGCTATAGAGCATACAATAGTCCATACTGGACAAAATTATGATTACGAATTAAACCAGATTTTTTTTGAAGATTTAGGACTTCGTAAGCCAGATTATTTCTTAGAAGCGGCTGGAAAAACAGCAACAGAAACTGTTGGAAATATCTTAATTAAAATTGATCCATTGTTAGAGGAATTAGAACCTGATGCATTTTTGGTTTTAGGAGATACCAATTCTTGCCTATGTGCGATTCCTGCAAAGAAAAGACATATTCCGATTTTCCACATGGAAGCTGGAAATAGATGTTTTGATCAACGTGTACCAGAGGAAACGAATCGTAAAATTGTAGACCATACTTCGGATATTAACTTAACTTATTCGGATATTGCTCGTGAGTATTTATTGAGGGAAGGTCTTCCTGCGGATAGAATCATCAAAACAGGTTCTCCAATGTTTGAAGTTTTGACTCATTATTTACCAGAAATTAAAGTGTCGAATGTTTTAGAAAAATTAAATCTTGAAAAAGGTAAATTCTTCGTTGTGTCTTCTCATCGTGAAGAAAATATCAATTCTGAGAAAAATTTCCGTGGTTTAATGACTTCTTTAAATGCAATCGCTGAAAAATATAAATATCCAATTATTGTTTCTACGCATCCACGTACGCAAAACATGATTGACAAGATGCAAATTGAAATGCGTCCTGAAATTCAGTTTTTAAAACCATTAGGTTTCCATGATTATAATGCGTTGCAAATGCATGCATACGCTTGTTTATCGGATTCAGGAACAATTTCTGAGGAATCTTCAATACTAAACTTTAGAGCATTGAATATTCGTCAAGCACACGAACGTCCTGAAGCGATGGAAGAAGCATCAGTAATGATGGTTGGACTTTCACCAGAAAGAATTATGCAAGGTTTAACACAGGTTTTACAACAAAAAGTAGGCGATGAAAGAAATTTCCGCCCTGTTGCAGATTACTCAATGCCAAATGTTTCAGAGAAAGTCGTAAGAATTATTATTTCGTACGCAGATTATATTAAAAGAACTGTTTGGTCTGAGGAAATTTAGTTGGAATGAATATTCTTATTGTTACCCAATATTTTTATCCAGAAACATTTAAAAGTACCGATTTAGCTTTTGAATTACAAAAGCGTGGGCATCAAGTAACAGTTCTGACAGGTATTCCAAACTACCCTGAAGGAGAAATTTATGATGGTTACGGTTATAAAAAAAAGAGGAATCAAAACATAGAAGGGGTTGAAATAGTTCGATCATTATTACTTCCTCGTGGAAAAGGAGGAGGAATTCGTCTTTTTTTGAATTATTATTCTTTTGCATTTTTTGCTTCTTTAAAGGCTCGTAAATTGGCTCGTCAGAAAAAATATGATGCAATTATTGTCCATGAACCTTCTCCAATCACTCAATTTTACCCAGCACTTACAGTTAAGAAAATTCAAAAAATACCTATTTACTTTTGGGTAATGGATTTATGGCCTGAAAGTTTGGAGATAGCAGGAGGCGTTAAGAATAAAAGCATTCTAAATTATTATAAACGTGTTGTACAAGGCTTTTATCAAGAATCTGAAAAACTCTTAATTACTTCAAAAGGTTTTAGAAAGTCAATATTAGAGAAAGGAGAGTTTGGTCATAAAATTGAGTATTTTCCAAACTGGGCAGAAGAAAGTATTTCAGAAGGTGAAACAAATTACCCAATTCCTGACTTACCAGAAGGCTTTAAAATTTTATTTGCTGGAAATGTAGGTGAAGCACAAGATATGGACACAATTATGAAAGCAGCTTTATTATTGAAAAATTATAAAGAAATAAAATTCATAATTGTTGGCGATGGAAGAAAGATGCCTTTTGTGCAAGAATTTGTTAAGGAACATCAATTGCAAGAAACAGTGCATACAGTTGGACGGTTTCCAGTTGAAGCAATGGCTACTTTCTTTGCAGAAGCAGATTTGTTGTTGGTTAGTCTTAAAGATGATCCTATTTTTAACTTAACAGTTCCTGCAAAAGTTCAGGCATATATGTCATCTGGTAAACCTATATTAGCTATGTTAAATGGAGAAGGAGCTGAGACAATAAATGAAGCTGATTGTGGTTTTACTGTGCCATCATCAGACGAAACTAAATTAGCTGATGTTATTAAAAAGGCAGCTAATTTTGATAAAGCTATATTGGAAGAGAAAGGAAGAAATGGAAAAAAATATTTTTCTGAACGATTCACATTAAAATCATGTATAGATAATTTGGAAAGAATTTTAGTTAAAAAATGAAAATAACTATTACTGGAGCTTCAGGTTTTGTAGGTCAAAATCTCTCATCATATTTAAAAAATAACCATCATTCTATTGAATCACTTTCTTTACGAGGAAATTGGTTATCTAAATTAGATAAAAATGCTGATGCCATTATTCATCTTGCAGGTAAAGCTCACGATTTAGAAAATGTCTCTGATGAATCTGAATATTTTAAGATTAATCGTGATTTAACTATTCAACTTTTTTATGAGTTTTTGAAATCAGAAGTGAAAGATTTCTTTTATTTTAGTTCTGTTAAAGCTGGTGCTGATACTGCAGATAATACTATTGATGAAGAGATAGTTCCGAATCCTTTAACACCATATGGTAAATCAAAGTTTGAAGCTGAACAATATTTATTGGCTCAAAATTTACCAGAAGGAAAACGTTTATTTATTGTACGTCCTTGTATGATACATGGACCTGGAAATAAAGGGAACTTAAATTTATTATATAAAGTTGTTGAAAAGGGTATTCCTTGGCCGTTATCAAAATTTGATAATAGTCGTTCATTCTTGAGTATTGACAATTTATCTTATTTAGTACAAGAAATGTTAATCAATAAGACTGTAAAATCAGGTGTTTATAATTTTTCAGACGATCAATTCTTATCGACGAACCAATTAATTATTGCAATAAATAAAGCTTTGGAACGTAAAGCGAAATTTTTACCTATTCCAAAAGGTATAATACAAGCTGTTGCAAAGGTTGGTGATATAATTCGATTTCCATTAAATTCTGAACGAATTAAGAAGTTAACGGAAAATTATGTTGTTTCCAACCAAAAAATTAAATTGGCTTTAGGTATTAAACAATTACCTTTGTCGGCAGAAGAAGGAATTATTAAAACAATAAAAAGCTTTAAGCAAAACTAAACTATGACACGATTATTCGACATATTATTCTCTTTTTTCGGCATATTATTTTTATGGCCAATAGGAGTCATTCTTTTTATCATTGGACTTTTTGATACTGGTTCGCCAATTTTTGTACAAGAACGTGTAGGAAAAGGAAAGAAAGCATTCAATTTGCTTAAGTTTCGTACAATGGATGTGAATACAAAATCGGTAGCATCACATTTAGCATCTCAAGCACAAGTAACGAAGTTTGGAGCATTTTTGCGTAAATCTAAATTAGACGAATTACCACAATTAATTAATGTGTTGATAGGGGATATGAGTTTAGTTGGAGCTAGACCATGTCTATTTAATCAAACAGAATTGATCGAGGAACGTGAGAAAAGAGGTGTTTATAATTATCTACCAGGAATTACAGGTTTAGGACAAATTAATAATGTCGACATGTCAACACCTGAAAAATTAGCGAAATTAGATGCCGAAATGTATCAAACAATGTCTATTTCTAATTATTTTAAATACATTATCGGAACTGTTTCTGGAAAAGGACAGGGAGATGCCGTTAAGAAATAATATAATAATATAACATATAAAAAGGCTCCAAGTTGGAGCCTTTTTATATGTTAAGCATCTTGAAAAACTCGTATAACTTGATTTCCCTAGATGTACATATTTTTTCAAGAGTAGTGATAGGGATATTATACTCAATATAATCTTTATCTTGAGATGCTTTTTTAATCTTTCTAACAATACTTTCTTCTATATTATGCTCATCAGCAAACTTTCTTTGTGAATCAGAATTTATTATCCAATTATAATATATGTATTTACATATATGTCTGTTTACGCTATCCATTATAGCAAATTAAGAGTAGTATGTAAAAATAATGCGGTCGATAGTGCGCAATTAAAAATATATTACTATATTTGTTATCAGATAGTTAAAAAATAAAGTAATTATACTTTGATCTCGCTTTTGAAAACTGGTAATTTTTGTAGCAACGAGAAAATAAGTAAATTTGCTCACGACCTAGGCGTGGGCTCACTTATTGTTGCACGGTATACCAGTACCTCAAAAGCTTTAAGATGAGTTCTACGCCTTTTTGTATGGTCATTTCTCCACAAAATAGCATTGGACTTCATGCAATATACTTGGTTTTATTCCTCTACAAATCAAGAAAAATATACTCTCTCTAGATTGTGTTTTGGATAAAGAAATGCACAGACGGTTATTCGATTCAGTTAGAATTGAAAAGTGATAGAAAGATTCTTCGATAAGCTTAGAATGATAGAAAAGAATATTCACCACATAGGTACATAGAACTGGACGGAGAAAATAAAGATCAATAGAGAAGATAAATCTTTTAAACATAGTAAGGAGATCGCTATGTTTCAGCTTACTGAACTATACAATCTCTAAAATAAAAAAATAAAAACCTATGTTTCTATTGTGGTTAAAAAATAACACAGAACGTAAAACTTAATAAAAACCCCTTTCCCCAAAACAAAGTTGGCGCGATGTACTGGAAAGGATGGCTTTTAAAACTAATGTTGAATTTAAAAACTATGTAAAATTATGAGAAAATTTTACTTCAAATTCAGTAGGCAATTGTATGCTGAGCTACTGAGATTGTTTTGTGCTATACCTTTATATGCGCAAATAAAAACCATGACTGACATGGTAAAAAAAATTTGAATCTTAGTGATGGATATACTACTAGTAGGAAGGAGAAATAGTGAACAAAATTATTAACAATAAAGACTCACATTTAATTCCCCGAAGACAACTTATAAGAGAGTGAATGATCTTCATAAAAGTAGTGTTAATTTTTATTTCATTTATTAATGTAATTTTTAAAACTGTCTAAGGGGAATTTGTGGGTTTATGCCTGGTTTCATAATGACAAAATTCGTTGTCAAAATCGAATTAGAATTTTAATTAGAAAAAACACGTAAAACTTAATAAAAACCTATGTTTCTATTGTGGTTAGATAAATTAAATGTTAAAAAGAGTTAAAATCCTGTATCGTTGTATATCGAAAATGACACTTTTCTGTATCGGTTGTGTATCCGCGCTATATCCATTCTGTATCCATTGTATATGCATTCCGTATGGTTAGTTCGAGGTTCGTGTATCGGAAGGGATTGTTAAGATGTAGTATGTATTAAGTAAAAAGTACAGATTAGATGTTAGATATAAGAATCGAGATGTTAAAATTGTAAGATGTCTTATGTGTTTGAGGATGAGGTTCTGTGACGAACTAAGAATAACAACGAATTCGAATATTGAAAAAGGATTATAAAAATGTCATATGATTTGGAGGCGAGTGTCAAAAAGTTGAAGCCATGGTTAAAATGTTTTACTATTTGCGTAGCAAATGATTTAAAACATTCAATGGCTGAAACTTATTTTGAACGTCGAAAATCAAAGACAAGTCTTTTTTCGTTAGTTTTTTTGACTGTTCCCCGAAGGGCATGTGAATACCAATAATTAAAATAGATGTTCAATGAATAAAAAAAGTGACAAAATATTTCTCGATACCTCGAGATGACACATTAGATAGGATTCTGAAACAAGTTCAGAGTGACAAAATCTGTTTTTAAAACTAATGTTGAATTAAAAAAACATGTAAAAACGTAGAACGTAATACGCATCACGTTAAACATAAATAAACCACCTTTATTATGCTACAAAAAGAATATGAATTATTGAAAAAAGGCGATCCCAAAGCTTTGGAGCAAATCTATTCACGACATAAAAGACTACTTTTTTGGATTGGTAAACAAATAATTGATGATGAATTTGTTGTAGAATGTTTGGTACAAGATGCTTTCCTTAGATTATGGGAATATCGAGATAACATAGAAAGACCTGAACATATCTTTTATTTCACGCGACTTGTTTTGAAACAAAGTTTTTATTCGCATTATAGAAGGTCTAAAAATAAATTTTTTAGGTCGGTGCATTCATTAGATAGTTACGAGAATTATGATAGTTATTTGACTGGATACGATCCTTTAGAGGTTGCAGAAAACATAAGGGATAAAGTAATACATGACCAACATTATGAAGAAATTAGAAAAATATTACCCTTATTAAGTGCTGAAAGAAAACATTTGATTGAACTCTGCTTGAAATATGGATTCAGATACAAAGCGATTGCCAATGCAATGGGAAAAAGAGTTTCAGAAACGAGTAAGGAGATTAAAAGTGCAATAGAGGATCTTAAGAACCTTATAAATAGTCATGATGTATTAGTGTCTAAAAAGAAAATAGTTTCTAAGGAAAAGGAACAAAATCAAATGACCGAAAAACAATCGTTGATTTTAAAGCTTCGATTCGAGAAGAAACAATCGTTTACAACTATTGCCAAGACATTAGAACTTTCTCAGAAAGAAGTGCACAATGAGTTTGTAGTCGCTTATAAATTGACACAACAAAACAAGTTTAAACCCCTAAGTAACTAAATATGGAAAATTCTACAGTTTTTTTAACACGTAAAATACAGCTAATTGCTGATTTACCGACTAAAGAAGAACGAAAAGAAGTTGTGAGTACGCTTTATAAATGGCAAAATAGATGTTTTATAGCGGCTAATTTGATTGTTTCTCATTTGTATGTGCAAGAAATGGTGAAAGATTTTTTTTATTTCTCTGACGGAATCAAATATAAATTAGTAGACGAAAACAAAGATGAAGATGGTATACTCAAATGTTCACGGTCGACTACCATTTATCGTGTACTCTCAAAACGTTTTAAGGACGAAGTTCCAATGTATATATTGTCTAGTTTGATGAATACGTTATACCTATCCTTCAAGAAGGATTGTGTCAGGTATTGGAAAGGTGAACTTTCATTAAAAATTTTTAAACGAGATATAGCAATTCCTTTTAATATAGCGAGGATAAGTAAATTCTCGTATGATACAGATAAAAAATACATTTATTTTAAACTTTATAAAATACCTTTTAAAACGTATCTTGGAAGAGATTATATTGATAATTATAAGCTATTGGAGCAAATAGTAAATAAAGAAATTAGAATTTGTAGATCGCATATTAAATTAGAAAAAAATAAAATATTTTGGGTATTCACTGTAGAAATTGAAAAAGAAAAAAATCAATTACAACCCGATATTATTGCAGAAGTTTCTTTGTCGTTGGAATATCCGTTGGTTGTAAAAATAGGTAGATCTCAACTTACCATTGGTAGCAAAGAAGAATTTTTGTACAGAAGATTAGCGATACAAGCTTCTCGTAAAAGAATACTAGAAGGAGTGCCTTATTGCAAAGGAGGGAAAGGAAAAGCAAGAAAATTAAAAATAGCAAAAAAATTAAAAAATACAGAGAGTAAATATGTTCATCATCGGCTACATGTTTACAGTAGAATGTTAATTGATTTTTGCGTTGAAAAAAAAGCAGGAACGATAGTTATTCTAGATCAAGAAGAAAAAATAGAAATTGCCAAAGAAGAAAGATTTGTCCTAAGAAACTGGAGTTATTATGAACTCATTAATAAAATAAAATATAAAGCTGATAAAGCAGGTATTGAGCTTATAACAGCTTAAACCATAATTTCGGAGGGTGATTTGTACACCCATAGGGTGAGGTAATTGTTAACGCTCATCAAATGTGAATAACATATACAAAACGGGGGGATTTTTTAGATTTTATTGAAACTTGCTAGATACTCCCAACATAAAGGCAGGATAAAGGCAACATAGTGGCAGTAGAATGTATGTAAAAGATTTTTGATTTACGATGTGGGATTTACGATTTTAGAATTGAAAATGTATTAAATACGATGTGTTTGAGGATGAGATTAAGGATGAGGTTCTGAAACGAGTCCAGAATGACAATAAATTTGAATGTTTAAAAGGAAATTAAAAATCCGACGATCCAGCAGCACATTATCGTCAGTCTAAATGGCGTTTGAAAAATGCTGTATCGAAGACTTAGACGATGAATAATGAATTATAAAAAAGGCATTAAAACTCTCACGTTAAGAAAATGTTTGAGAGAGTATTAATAAGATTTTTTATTTTACGAAGTTTTTATGATTAACTAATGATATTAAAATTATAGTTTTATGTTAAATTTGCTCTATTAAAACAACTAACCAAATGCAAACTAAAATCTGGCTTTCATCTCCGCATCTTTCAGGAAATGAAATGAAATACATTCAAGATGCTTTTGATAAAAATTGGATCACATCCATTGGTGATAATATTGATGGATTTGAGTCTGATATTCAAAAAGCGTTGAATACATCAAATCCAATTGTTGCATTAAATAGTTGTACATCAGTTTTACATTTAGCACTTATTATGCTTGGAGTAAAACAGAATGACGAAGTTATTACACAAACATTGACTTTTTGTGGTTCTACAAACCCTATTGTTTATTGTGGCGCAACACCTGTATTCATCGATTCAGAAAAAGATACATGGAATCTTTGTCCAATTGCATTAGAAGAAGCGATTAAAGATCGTATTGCAAAAGGAAAAACACCAAAGGCAATTTTAGCGGTTCATTTGTATGGAATGCCTTACAAGGTTGACGAAATACATGCTATTGCAGAAAAATATAACATTCCTGTGATAGAAGATGCTGCAGAAGCCTTAGGTTCTACTTTCAAAGGTAAAGCTTGTGGAACGTTAGGTCGTTTCGGAGCATTATCGTTTAACGGGAATAAAATTATTACAACTTCTGGTGGTGGAGCTTTGGTTTCTCATACACAAGAAGATAAAGATAAAGCGGTATTTTTAGCAACTCAGGCTCGTGATAATGCACCACATTATCAACATTCGCATATTGGGTACAATTACCGTATGAGTAATATTACAGCAGGTATTGGTCGTGGACAAATGGAAGTTTTAGCGGATAGAGTAGCAGCTCGTCGTGCAATGAATAAATTCTACCAAGAGTTGTTTGCGGATATTGATGGCGTAACTGTTTTTGTAGAACCAAGTTCTGATTATTTTTCTAATCATTGGTTATCAGCGATTTTAATTGATCCAAAAGTAGCAGGGAAAACGCGCGAAGATTTACGTTTAGCTTTCTTGGAAGATGATATCGAATCTCGTCCGTTATGGAAACCTATGCACATGCAACCTGTCTTTGCAGATGCACCTTATTATGGAGGAACGGTAGCAGAAGAATTATTCGAAAATGGATTATGTCTTCCTTCTGGTTCTAATTTAACTGATGTAGAACACGAACGAATTACAGCTAAAGTAAAAGAAGTATTTGGAAAATAATTTTCAAAATATAATATCAATCAAATCCTCTTAAGTTTTCTTAGGAGGATTTTTTGTTTATTAAAGCATTTATCTTCATCTTATCGTCAGTCAGAGTGGCGTTTGCAAAACGTTGTATCGAAGACTTAGACGATAAACAAAGTTAAATCTCTCTCGTTAAAAAATAATGTAATTATCTACAAATAAAACCCAGAATCCCCAGTAATCCTTTCCTTCGTGAATTTACGGAAAGCAATGAGATGTAGAATAAAACTCATCGGAAAAATACTCAGATAAAGCAACCAATCTACTTTTTCATTTAAAATAATCGTTAGAAAAAAACAGACAATAAGCATCGAAAGTAAACCAATTGGAAATTGATGATTGATAAAAATATATTTGATTGGAAAAGTAATAATAATTGCTCCTAAACAACTTATTCCGTAACCAAAATAGGTTGGATTTAGAAATAAAGCCATTATCAAACAAGGTAAAATAAAGAGCAAACTGTTTAGGCTAAAATCAATTTCATTCTTTAGTATATATTGTTTGTTGGATAATTTTGAACTTATAAAGTAAGCTAATTTTTCTGTTTTTTGAATATTTCCGAGAAGGAGAAAAAGAATTCCTACAATAGAAACGAGGAACAAATTCAGGTTATTTTCAATCAATCCTTGATACGAAATGTAATAGGCGCCAATAAAAATGAGATAATTAATTTTGAATCGTCTAAGCTGAACAATCGTCAAAACATCTAAAATTCGAAGTCTATTTTTCACCATTGGTTTACCAATTTTTCCATTATAAAAAGTGAAAAATAGAATGAAAGCAAAAATAACCGCTAAACTAATCATCCAACCAAAATGAATAGCCACAATAATGTTGAAAACATTAACAAGAATGAGATCTATAAGATAAATGAGATAGGTTTTTCGGGGATTGAATAAACCTTTTAAAAGTCCAAAATCTTTTCTGATATTTACTTGCTGACTTGCCATAAAACTAAAAAATAGAACAAGATATTCTTTATAATCGAAAGCAGGGAAACTCGGAAAACTACCATTCAATATTTTGAAAATAATGACAAAATAAAGGATAAAAGGTATCCAAAATTTAGACGAATCGTTATAGGTTAATTGGCGAAAACGGTTGATATAAATGATTTTTAGCGTATATTGAATTTTATCCATGATCGATTGATTGCATAAACAAGTTCATAATATTTTCATTCTCAACTTCCGTAATTTGTTGCTCATTTACATAAAAAGTTTTAGTCAAATAAGGCGAAACAATTTCGATAATATGCGAAGAAACAAACACAATATTTTCCTTTGCTAATTCTCTAATTTTATGGAGTAAAACATAATTACTTTCGATATCTAAACCATTAAAAGGTTCATCGAAAATATAAATTTTATAATCATCAAATTGTAAAATAGTATTGACATATGCCTTTTTCAGCGTTCCTGTTGACATCGTTTTAAGTAAAACTTTTTCGTTAATATCAAAGATTCGAGTAGAACTTGAATTCTTTCTACCTGATACTTTTTGATAAAATTTATAAAATTCATCCGCAGTCAAATATTCATAAATCATTGGTTCGGTTGCTAAAAATGCAACATCAGAAGGTTGTAGAATTTCATTGTTTAATCTAATTGTTCCTTCATAGGATTTCAAACCGCACAAGGTTTTTAGAAAAGTACTTTTTCCTTGTCCATTTCTCCCAAAAACGCCATACAAACCATTCGAATCTATTTTGAGATCGATCGCTTTCAAAATAACTTTATCTAAATCATAACTGATTTTTTCAAGATTAATTTCTAAAATTGGTTGAGCCATTTTTACAGAGTTTTAGTGGAATAAAGATAAAAGTACTCGAATAATTTGTTATAAGTTGATTATCGGTTAAATTTGTAATCAAATTGATCAGAAATTATGATTGACCAAATCAAACAATATATTGAAGAAGTAAAAAACTTCCATTCAACAAATGCTGCTGAAATTGAAGAATTCAGAATTAAATTTTTAGGAAAAAAAGGAATTTTAACGGACTTGTTTACACAGTTCAAATCTGTTCCGAATGAACAAAAAAAGGAATTTGGTCAAGTTGTGAATGAATTAAAAACATTGGCAACAGAAAAATCAACTGTTCTTAAAAATGAAATCTCAAACGAAGGAAAAACTGATTCTTCTTTAGATTTAACGCGTCCTGGAGAGCCTTTTACATTGGGATCTCGTCATCCAATTAACATTACAAAAAATCGTATTATCGAGATTTTTAATCGTATTGGATTTAGCGTTTCTGAAGGTCCAGAAATCGAAGATGATTGGCACAATTTTACCGCGTTAAATTTGCCAGCGCATCACCCTGCGAGAGACATGCAAGATACATTTTTCATCGAAACTGATCCTGATATTGTGTTGCGTACGCATACATCGTCTACGCAGATTCGTCATATGGAGAAAAATCAACCTCCAATGCGTTTCTTAGCGCCAGGTCGTGTTTACCGTAACGAAGCTATTTCGTCTCGTTCGCATATGATGTTCCACCAAATCGAAGGTTTGTATATCGACGAAGGTGTTTCGTTTGCAGATTTGAAACAAACTTTAAGTTATTTTACAACTGAGTTATTTGGAAAATCTGAAATTCGTTTACGTCCTTCATATTTCCCATTTACAGAGCCTTCTGCTGAGGTTGACGTGTATTGGGGATTAGAAACTGAAACCGATTATCGTATGACAAAGGGTACAGGTTGGTTAGAAATTATGGGATGTGGAATGGTAGATCCTAACGTTTTGCGCAATGTAGATATCGATCCTGAAAAATATTCGGGTTATGCATTCGGTATGGGAATTGAGCGTATTGCGTTGTTGTTGTATCAAATTGGGGATATCCGTTTGTACACAGAAAATGATAAACGTTTCTTAGAGCAATTCCAATCAGAATTGTTTTAAGATTAATTAAATATAAAGACTAAAAGGAACTCAATTTGAGTTCCTTTTTTTATTTACTACCTTTATGTAAACAAATGTTATTCATGAAAATACTCAATTCAAAACAGATAAAAGAATGGGATCAATTAACGATCAAACATCAAAATATATCCTCTTGGGATTTGATGGAGCGAGCTGTATTGAAATTGACTGAAAATATAGTGAATGATATTCCATCTAAAGAATCACCAATAATTATTTTTTGTGGAAAAGGAAATAATGGAGGAGATGGATTAGGAGTTGCAAGAGAATTGAAAAAATTAGGCTATAAAACGTTGATTTATATTTTGAAATCAGAGAATTATAGCGAAGATAATTTAAAGAATCAACAACTTTTGAGTTCTAATGATTTACATTTTTTTAATTTGAATGAAGAATTACAACTTCCTGAAAATTCAGTTATTATCGATGCTATTTTCGGAATTGGAATTAATCAACCTTTGCATGATGATTGGAATTCAATCTTCAATCAAATAGAAAAGTCAAATCCGACGCAAATTATCTCGATAGATTTGCCTTCTGGTTTTATTGCTGATTTTCCTATGCAAAAATATTTTCCGTGTTGTAAATCAAATAAAACATATACTTTTCAGGTTCCTAAATTAGGTTTATTATTTCCTGAAAATAAAATTTACACCGATGAATTTATTTCGTTAGATATTGGATTAGAACAAAATGTGAGTAATGAATTTGAGACAGATTATTATTTTATACAGAAAAATGATGTTCAGAAACTTTTAAAGAAACCAAGTAAGTTTTCGCACAAAGGTACATTTGGTCATACGTTGATAATTGGGGGAAGTTTAGGAAAAATAGGTTCAATTGTTTTAAGCACAAAAGCAGCCTTGAAGACGGGTAGTGGTTTGGTAACGACTTATACTCCTCAATGTGGATTAAATATTTTGCAAACAAATTTGATAGAATCAATGAGTTTGGTTGATGATTCAGAAAAACAAATTGAACATTTTCCTGAGATAAAAATTTATCAAGGAGTTGCTGTTGGAATGGGAATGGGACAACACCCAACTACAGAAGTAAATTTTATCAATTGGATTAAGAATCAACAACAACCTTTGGTGATTGATGCTGATGCATTAAATTGTTTAGCTAAACAGAAAGATTGTTTTACGTTGATTCCTCAAAATTCAGTTTTAACACCGCATCCAAAAGAGTTACAACGTTTAATTGGAGAATGGGAAAATGATTTTGAGAAATTAGAAAAAGTTAAAAAACTTGCTCTTTTTCATCAATTGACCTTTATTATAAAAGGTTTTTATACTGCAGTTATTACATCCGATGGTAAAACTTATTTCAATTCGACAGGTAATTGGGGAATGGCAACTGCTGGATCTGGAGATACGTTGAGTGGAATTATTGCGTCGTTAATTGGACAAGGTTATAATTCATCAGAAGCTTCAATTTTAGGTGTTTATTTACATGGATTGTCTGGAGATTTGGCTGTAAATAAAATTCATCCACATAGTTTAATTGCGTCAAATATTAGTGATTTTATTAGTGAAGCTTATTTTTATTTGGATTCGAATTTTTGAAAAAATAACAAAAAAACGGAACTCAATTTGAATTCCGTTTTTTGTTGAATATCTTTTCTAACTTGGTTTTGTCAATTTGTTGATTATTGACTTCTACGAAATAATCTTGTTGCCAATTTTGAGTTTTCTCCGCTTGTTTATTTTCAGGTTTTACCCAATTCGGATAAACTCTAAAACCTCTTTTTCCTTCTTTTTTAATTGAGGTCAAAATATTCTTTTCAATTAAAATTGATTTCGGAAAAATATAAAAACCTAGTTTTGAGTCTTCTTCTGTAGCAATAATGTAATAATCAAATACATCATTTTCGTCGAAAGGTTCGGTTTGTTTAGCTGTATTTCGTTTCCATAACGTTACAAATTGACCAACTTTTTTAGGCGTAATTTTCGCTTTTCTAAATTTGAATGATAATTCTTTCACTTCGAAATTATAACCTATATATTCGTCACATTCTGCATCTTTTTGAAGAGTTGAAATGGATAAATTCATTGGTTTTAGAACAAAATATTCGAATTTTTGAATAATTTCAGTCATTTATTTCAATTGTTGATAAAAGTATAAATCATAAGTTGGAAATAAATTTGGATAGAAAATTTTTCCTAAATCATTCAAAATAATATCTGGGCGAAGAATTCCTTGTTCAAAATAATCATTCGAACCTTTTGCATTCATACGTTTGTTGTAAGCGTATACATTTCCTTTCTTAAACGCATCAAACCACGCATAATTTGGATAAGAAGCTTTCATTTCTGCCAAAGAATTCACGTTTGTTACATTGATCCAATAATTTGCAGATTTTCCAGCTGTATAAACTTCTTCAAATGTTAAGCTCAAACTATTTTCACCTGTTTTATTCTTGAAAATATAATTTCCTTTCGCGTCGTCAATCAATTTTGCTTGCAACAAATCATTTGTCGGAACGTACCAAATATCGCCATACATTGTATTAACAATTGTAGAAACATTACCTTGTGCTTTGGTTTGAATGATATTTTTGATTGAATCGTAATTATTTTTAACCGTTTCTACGCGTTTTTCAGCTTCTGTATCTTTTCCGAATAATTTTCCGAAAACCTTCAAATACTCAACTTGTCCCATTGGATTTTGCTCTTTGTATTCATCCAAATACAATACTTTTATCCCATTTTGTTCCAATTGTTGATGATATTTTGCCAAAACAGGATTTGAATTTGCAATAATCAATTGAGGTTTATTTTTTAAGATGATTTCTGTGAATAATTCGTTCGAATTTCCAACTTTTAAGATTGATTTATTCGCGATTCCTTCAGCAATTTTAGGATTGTAAATAAAATCAGCATCACAAACTCCTTTGATTAAATCAAGACTTCCTAATTGATCTAAAAACGTCACAGCAGACGAAGTTTCTACCATCACAGTTTTGATTGGCAAGTCTTTTTTATCAAATGAAATCGTATTTCCAGAAGATTTTATCGTGATTGTTTCGTTGTTTTCTTCGATAGAAATATTTTTCGCAAACTGAAAAGTTGTATTTTCTTGTTCGGTTTTAACAGCTTCTTTCGACTGTTTACAACTACTAACGGCAAGAAGAATGAATGAACTTAGAATTAATTTTTTAATCATTTTGGATTGAATTTATCGGAAGCAAGTTAAGAATTCTGCCAAAATCATAAAAAAATATTTTTGTAAGCGATTGATACGTTGTAAATTAAATTATTGTTAAAAATTTTTCTCGAAAAGCTTAGGTTTTTACGATAAAAGTGCTGTATATTTGCATTCGAAATAAGGGAAAATACTTTCAATTATTTCAAACGGCCGAGTGGCGCAACTGAATAGCGCACTTGATTACGGCTCAAGAGGTTACAGGTTTGAATCCTGTCTCGGTCACAAAAATGCTCAGCGTCAATCGTTGAGCTTTTTTTATGAATGTTAAATTCTATTGTTATCAATAAAAAAGTCCATCTACAAATTGTAAATGGACTTTTTGGATTTTTATTATTTCTTTCTGAAGTAAACTTCAACTGGAACTCCTTCAAAATTAAATTCCTTTCTCAATTGATTTTCAATAAATCGTTTGTAAGGATCTCTAATATATTGCGGCAAGTTACAGAAAAACGCAAATTGAGGCGTTTTTGTAGGTAACTGCGTTACATATTTGATTTTGATGTATTTTCCTTTTACTGCAGGTGGAGGTGTAATCTCGATAATCGGTAACAAAGTTTCGTTTAACTTACTTGTTTTGATACGACGACTACGATTCTCGTAAACTTCGATAAATGTATCAACAGCTTTCAAGACACGTTGTTTTGTAAGAGCCGAGATAAACAACACAGGAACGTCTGTAAAAGGCGCAATACGTTTTAGAATAGCATCTTTGTATTCTTTCATTGTATTGGTTTCTTTTTCCAATAAATCCCATTTGTTGATTAAGATGACAACACCTTTTCGGTTACGTTCTGCTAAATAAAGAATGTTCAAATCCTGTGCTTCAATTCCACGTTCTGCATCAATTACCAAGACACAAACGTCACATTCTTCGATTGCACGAACCGAACGCATCACAGAATAAAATTCTAAATCTTCGCTAACTTTCCCTTTTTTACGCATTCCAGCAGTGTCTACCAAAACAAATTCGTGTCCAAATTTATTGTACAACGTTTCGATAGAATCACGTGTTGTTCCTGCGATATCTGTTACAATATTACGTTCTTCACCTAATAATGCATTGATTAATGTAGATTTTCCAGCATTTGGACGACCTACGATCGTAATTTTAGGTAAACCTTCGAATGGATCAATGTGTTCTTCTTCTGTAAAACAATCTACCACATCATCCAATAATTCACCTGTTCCACTTCCGCTCATTGCAGCGATTGTGTACATTTTTTCGAATCCTAAGTTATAAAACTCATAAGAATCGTCTAAATTTTTGTTGGTATCGACCTTATTCACAACTAAGAATGTAGGCTTCTTAGTGCGTCTTAAAAGGTTGCCAACTTCCTTATCCATATCCGTTAAACCAATTTGATTGTCTACCATGAACAAAATTACATTTGCTTCATCAATAGCTAATTCAACTTGCTTGCGGATCTCTTCTTCAAAGGTATCATCTGAACCAACGACATACCCTCCGGTATCGATTACGGTAAACTCTTTTCCATTCCAATCAGATTTTCCATAATGACGATCACGTGTAACACCAGAAGTGTCATCAACGATAGCTTGTCTTTTTTGGATCATTCTGTTGAAGAACGTAGATTTACCAACGTTTGGTCTTCCTACAATTGCAACTATATTTGACATTTTGCAAAGGTATAATTTTTAGAATTATTTTTTACATTAATTTTTTGATTGAGAAAGTATTGTAAATAAAAAAGGTTAGATAAACTCTAACCTTACTCAATTTTTATTTTACAACTTTAAGAAGTTCTTTTTCAGCAACCACTTTTCTAAGGCCAGAACTTGAGAAACGGTGATCTCTTGAATTGTAATACAATTCGATTCCTTTTTCTTCACAATATTTACGTCCTGTGAAGTTTTTGTCTTGGTATTCAATGCCCAAAATACGAACATCAATTTTGAAAGATCTCAAAACATCTTCCAAATCTTCTTCAGTTGCATAAGGTACAATTTCGTCAACAAATTTGCAGCCTTTTAACTGAATGTAGCGTTCTACAACAGTTTGTGTTGGTTTATTTTTTTCAGGTCGATCTAATGTTGGATCTGTTTGTAAACCTACAATCAAATAATCGCAATGTTGTTTTGCGTCTTCCAGCATTTTGATATGCCCAGCATGGAGCAAATCAAAAGCACTAAATGTAATTCCGATTTTCATAGTCAATTAGTTTAGTATTTTATAGTTAGTTTTTGTTAATCTTCAGATGATCGGTTGTAATCATCTTCAATGCGAATGATGTCTTCCTCCCCAAAATACGTACCATGTTGAACTTCGATAAAAATTAATGTCTCATTACCTATGTTCTGAATACGATGTTTTGCTTTTAATGGAATAATAACGACTTCTCCCGCCTTGTATTCATATTCTTTATCATCAAGTGTCACCATTGCAGTTCCTTGAACAATTGTCCAAACTTCCGCACGATGATTGTGGTATTGGTAAGACAAACGTCCTCCAACATTCACTTCTATTCTTTTTAATTTATATATATCGGTGTCTTCTAATACATAGTAAGAACCCCAAGGTCTATTTCCTATTTCCATGTTTTATGCAATTTACGGAATATTTAGATACAACTCTAAAATACTCGATGAATAAATTGTTATGTTCATTCAAAAAAAAAACCTCAAACACATGCTTGAGGTTTTATAAATGTGGTGGTGCCTCCAGGAATCGAACCAGGGACACAAGGATTTTCAGTCCTTTGCTCTACCAACTGAGCTAAGGCACCGTCATTTTGGATTGCAAATATAAGAAGGTTTATTTATCATTTCCAAAATTATTTTTAAATATTTTCTGTTAATTTTTTAAGCAGTTGATTTTTATTCATTTATTTTTATAAAAAATTACGAATCGGTAACAAATGGAATGGTCAATCACACTTTTGCACATATGGAATTTTATCAAAGAATGGTATTGGGTTCCGCTTACAATCCTTTATATAATGGTGATTGCTACTATTTTGATCGAAAATCGAAACCCAACCAAAACAATAGCATGGATACTAGTGATTGTTTTTCTACCGTTTATTGGAATAATCTTATATTTTTTCTTTGGACAGAAATTTAAAAAAGATGAATTTTTTAAACGAATAGATAAGAATCATCAAAAAATCATCAATGAAAAATGGGCTGAAATGGATCAATTTGTTCAAGATGATTTAGAGAAAGTAAATGCAAGAATTGGTTCGTTGTCGCAGGTTTATCGTTATTTAAATAATGCAAGAGTTGCTTATCCTGCAACAAATAATAAAGTAAAGTTGTTGACAAATGGAGAAGAAAAATTTCCTCTTTTTTTGGAAGCTTTACGAGAAGCGAAAGATCATATTCATCTCGAATATTATATTTTTGATGAAGATCATATCGGAAATGAAATCATTGATATTCTGATTGAAAAAGCTAAAAATGGAGTAGAAGTTCGCGTAACTGCGGATGATTTTGGTTCGCCAAAACTGAATAAACATCAATCAAGATTCGATGGAACAGGTGTGGAATTTCAAACATTTTTGCCTGTTCGATTTTCGTCTTTGGCGAATTCTAATTACCGTAATCACCGCAAAATTTTGATTGTTGATGGCAAAAAAGCATTTGTAGGCGGAATTAACATTAGTGATAAATACATTAATCAAAATGGTGTAATAAGCCCAAATAATAAGGTTTATTGGCGTGATACTTCTGTGATGATTGAAGGAGATTCTATCAATAGTTTGCAATTGCATTTTTACTTAAATTGGATGATGACGGAAGGCAAAAAGTATAATATTTCTGATCCAAAATATTTTTATTCATCTCAAGAAAATAACGATTTATCAACAGTTAGTTTTGGACTCTCTTCACCAGGAAGTGATTTACATTCGGCTATGGAAGCGATGGTTTTGGCAATTACTTTGGCGAAAAAGAAAGTGCAATTGTGCACGCCATATTTTATACCAAGTGACGAATTTAAGACAGCGATGATGATTGCCGTCTCGAGCGGAGTAGAAGTGGAGTTGATTATTCCTAAAAAAGGCGATTCTATTGTAGTACAACAAGCGTCATTATCGTTTCTAAAGCCTTTGATGAAACGTGGTATAAAAGTGTATTTGTATGAAAAAGGATTTATTCACGCCAAAACAATTACGGTCGATGACAAATTGGCTTTTATTGGAACAGTGAATTTAGATTATCGTAGTTTCATGATTAATTTCGAGATTACTTCGGTGATTGAAAATGTAACGTTATTACAACAAATGAGTGTTCAATTTGATAGAGATAAAGAGGATTCAGAATTATTAACTATTGAAAAATGGGAAAATAAACCTTGGTATAACCGCGCGTTTGCATCGATTTGTAGATTATTAGCACCGATATTGTAAATATTTATTATATTTAATTTTAAATCAAGGTAATATGAAAAAGCCATCTTTGTTATCAATTGGAAAAATTGCTATAGGTGCAGTTTTTGCATATGGTTTCCTAAATTTTATAGATCAACCAGATGTTATGATTGAATCTTTTAAAACTGGATTTTTAGAAGGAATCTTAGGAAAATAAAATAAAAACCTCCACTTCAATTAAAGTGGAGGTTTTTGTTTTTTATTGATTTTTAAAATCTTCGATTTCTTTTCTAATTTCTTCATATCGATTTCTCAAATCGTCTGAAATATTATTCGGGATATCTTTAATTTTCTTCAACTGTAATGAAATAAAAATCGCAAATAATCCGGTAGAAATAACCGCTAATCCTAGCCATGCAACAGCTGTTAAACCTGCTAATTGTGGTTTTGATAATAAAATAAGCGAAATAACTAATCCTACAATTGCTAAAAATAACGAAACACCCCAATCTCTTACACCATAATTTTTTAGGTCGAAAGCATAACTAATTCCAGAAATTGAACGGAATAATACTAAAAATCCAACATAATAAGCAAAAACTTCTAAGCTTAAAATAGGATTAACAACTAACATAAATCCGACAATTGCAGTGATAATTCCGTAAGTTAATGTCCAGCCCCAACTATCAATTTCATCTTTGTTCGAAATCGAAAAAATGATTTCCGAAATTCCAGAAAATAAAAAAGATACAGCAAAAAATACTGAAAGTGCAACATACGATGCAGTTGGAAAAGCGAATGTATAAATTCCAAGTCCAACGAATAATAATCCTATGATTAATAAAATCCACCAATATTTGACAGAATTTTTGATTGATTTGTAAAAAGTACGAGCCATTTTGAAAAAAAATATTTAAAATTATAGACTTAAAATTAAGAAATATTCTAATTAAACCTCTATTTTTTTGTTTTTTTATAATGATTATTGATTTCTTAAAATTCAGGATTTATTTCATGCCAGTTAAAAATTAAAATACGCTTAACTTTGAAGTTCGCTTAAAAAATAACGAAAATGAAGTATGGAATTGAGGCGGCTTCTATCTACGTTCCGCATATATATTTGCCAATAAAAGATTTAGCAATTCAGCGCAATATTGATCCTGATAAACTTGAAATTGGTTTGGGTTTAAAGAAAATGGCTGTTTTGGATGTTCACGAAGATACAGCAACGATTGCTGCGAATGCTTTGTTGAAATTGATTACTGATTTTAATATTAATCCAAATAAAATCGGACGAATTTATTTAGGAACAGAAAGTGCTTTGGATGGAGCAAAACCAACGGCAACTTATGCGGTTCAGTTGGTGGAATCTGTTTTGGCAAATCAATTTGGAGAACGTCCTTTCAAACACACAGATGTTGTGGATATGACGTTTGCGTGCGTGGGTGGAGTAGATGCAATGCACAATTCTATTGATTATGTTCGTGTAAATCCAACTAAAAAGGCGATTGTAATTGCGGCAGATTATGCAAAATATGGATTAGAATCGACGGGAGAATATACACAAGGTGCTGGTGCAGTAGCGATGTTAATTTCGAATCAACCAGATTTGATTGCGTTTGATAACAATTGGGGAATTGGAATGGAATCTGTTTTTGATTTCTTCAAGCCTCGTCAATCAACTTCTGATGCAACGATTTTAAATGCTTTAGGAACAACAAAATCTGAAATCGAAATCTTTTCTGATGAACCAGTTTTCGAAGGTCAATATTCTAACGAATGTTATAAGAATAGAGTAAGAGAAGCTTATTTTGATTTTAAAGAAAAAGCTGCTGTTGAAGGTAAATTGTACGAAAATTGGCGATATATTGCTTTTCACTTGCCTTATGCCTTTCAAGGAAAAAGAATGTTTTCGGATGTTTTTGCATTAGAAAATGGTCAAGATAATTCGAATGATAATTTGAAAGTTGTTTCAAAATCGGATGAATATAAAGCTTTAATCAAAGAAAAAGTAGAACCAACTCAACGTGCTTCTTCGGAGATCGGAAATATGTACACAGCTTCTGTTTTCACGGCATTTTTATCGGCTTTACAAGTGAGTGCTGATAATGATGAAGAGTTGAATGGACAAACTGTTGGATTTATTGCCTATGGTTCTGGATCTAAATCGAAAGTTTTTCAAGGACAAATTGGTAAAGGTTGGAAAAATGTGATGAATAAAATGGATTTGTTCAATTATTTGAATCAAAGAGAAGCTATTTCTTTTGAACAATACCAAGATCTACACAATAAAAATCTGAAAACATCTATTAATGATTTGAAAGGATTTGCCTTAGATCGCATTGAAACTGAAATTCCAGATTTGAAAGGTGCAAGATATTATACTTTTAAAGGATAAAATATAAAAAAATCGCTCATTTGAGCGATTTTTTTATACTATTTTCTGCTTCCATTTCCCTCGTTTAAAGAGAATAAATGCTAAAATTGCAATAAACGTTTCCGAAACAGGAATTGCTATAAAAACGCCTTCTTCTTTTAGGTTGAAATGATACGTTAATACATACGCTAATGGAATTTGGAATAACCAAAATCCAACAAAATTGATAATCGTTGGCGTCATCGTATCTCCAGCGCCGTTAAAAGCATTCATCATTACCATTCCAATTCCGTATAATAAAAAACCAGTTGCAAGAATGTACATTCCCTCTTTTGCAACGATTTTGATATGTTCTTCTGTTGTAAAAATTGAGACTAAATAATTGCTTAATCCATAGAAAATAACACTTACAATCAACATGTAAATGATGTTAAATTTCATGGTCATAAGGACTGATTTTTCTGCTTTTTCGGGATCTTTATTTCCTAAGTTTTGACCAACTAAAGTTGCCGCAGCATTACTCAATCCCCAAGCAGGTAACATAAAAAACATCATCAATCGTAAAGCAGTTTGATAACCAGACGATGCAATTTCTCCACCAGATTGAGCAACAATTCGAGCGAGAATAATCCAACTACAACTTGCAATAATGTATTGTACAATAGCAGGAACTGCAATTTTTACAATATTGATAATGAGTTTAGATTTTGGAAGGAAATAGCTCCATTTAATTTGAATTAATGAATCTTTTTTCGTTAAACAATACAATTGATAAACCACACCACCACTTCTACCAATCGCAGTAGCTAAGGCTGCTCCTTCTAACCCCATTTCAGGAAAAAAGAACCATCCGCGAACAAGAATTGGACATAGAATAATATTGATTCCGTTGGCTAACCATAAACTTTTCATCGCAATTGCTGCATTTCCAGCTCCACGAAAAATTCCATTAATCAAGAATAATAATACAATTGATAAACAACTTGCCATCATTATTTTAGTGAAATTCTTCCCATATTCTGCGGCTTGTTCGGTTGAGCCCATCCAAATCAATAAATCTTTGGCGAATATAAACCCGAAAATACTCAACAGAATTGTAATGATAATCGATAATAAAATTGCTTGCGAAGCACTTTCCGAAGCTTTTTCGGGTTTCTTTTCACCAATTCTTCGTGCAATAATGGCAGTTGCAGCCATACTTATTCCGATTGAAATTGAATAAACAATTGTTAATAAAGATTCTGTAAGACCAACGGTTTGTATGGCGAAAGCGCTTTCTTTTAAATGTCCTACAAAATATAAATCGACCAATGCAAAGACAGATTCCATCACCATTTCGAACATCATCGGAATTGCTAATAGAAATACTGATTTTTTGATTGGTAACGCGGTTAAATCTAAGTTTTCGCTTGAAAAAGATTGTTTTATTAATGAAAAAATAGACCCAATTTTGGCTGTTAAAGACTTTTCTACAGTCATTTTTTTGGTTTTAAAAAATTAAAAATACTTGATAAATTTTTAAATCAAAATGAATTTAACGTTAAGTTGCCGCGAAGTTTTAAATATTCATTTCAATTAAAATCTGAGAGGATTTTGCGCAAAAATAAATCATTTTTTTCAATACCAATTTATCTTTTTGATTTTATTATCTTTACCAAAACAGCTATACTAAGAAGAAATGAAAAAAACTGCTTTTATTTTATTTAATGTTGCCCTTATGGTAGGAGTGAATGCACAGAGTTATAAGAAAAAGTATCCAGATACAAAAAAAATTGATCATGTTGATACGTATTTTGGAGAGAATGTACAAGATCCATATCGTTGGTTGGAAGACGATTTGTCTGAGGATACTAAGAAATGGGTGATCGAACAAAATAAAGCAACTTATGCTTATTTGAATGAAATTCCGTTACGTACACAATTGAAAAAATCGTTGACGGATATCTGGAATTACGAGAAAATTTCGACGCCTTTTAAAGAAGGAGATTATACGTATTACTACAAAAATGATGGTTTACAACAACACTCAGTTTTGTACCGTAAATTAGGTGAAAACGGAACAGAAGAAGTTTTTTTAGATCCAAATAAATTCTCAAAAGATGGTTCTGTTTCTTTAGCAGATGTTAGTTTTTCTAAAGACGGAAGCTTAGTTGCATATTCTATTTCAGAAGGTGGATCAGATTGGAGAAAAGTAATTGTTCTTAACGCAAAAGATAAAACACAAGTTGGAGAAACATTGATTGATGTTAAATTCTCTGGAACAGCTTGGAAAGGAAACGATGGTTTCTATTATTCTTCTTATGATAAACCAAAAGGATCTGAATTATCAGAAAAAACAGATCAACACAAATTATATTACCACAAATTAGGAACAGCTCAGAAAAAAGATCAATTGATTTTTGGAGGAGCAGAAACACCTCGTCGCTATGTTGGTGCTTATTTGACAGATGATGAGCGTTTCTTAATTATATCTGCAGCCAATACAACAACAGGAAATGAGTTGTATTATCAAGATTTGTCTCAAGTAAACAGTCCAATCAAAACGATTGTGAATAACTTTGATACAAATACTTCTGTGATTGATAATGATGGAGAGACTTTCTACATTTTTACAAATAACAAAGCTCCAAACAATAAAGTAGTTAAAGCAACTATTTCTGATTTGAGCGAAGCTGCTTGGAAAACGGTTATTCCAGAAACTGAAAATGTATTATCTGTTTCTACAGGAGGAGGTTATTTATTTGCTAAATACTTAAAAGATGCAATTTCGGTTGTGGAGCAATACAAATATGATGGATCAAAAGTTCGTCAAATTACATTGCCTGGAGTTGGTTCTGCATCAGGATTTGGAGGGAAAAAATCAGAGAAAGAAATTTATTTCGGATTCTCAAATTATATCACACCATCTACAAGCTACAAATACAATGTAGAAACGGGTTCTTCGGATGTTTACATTAAACCAAATGTGAAATTTAATTCAGATGATTACATTTCTGAACAAGTTTTTTATACGTCAAAAGATGGAACAAAAGTTCCGATGATTATTACGTATAAAAAAGGATTGAAGAAAAATGGTAAAAATCCTACAATCGTTTACGGATACGGAGGATTCAATATTAGTTTAACGCCAGGATTTAGCCCAGCAACTGCTGCTTGGATTGAAAATGGTGGAGTTTACGCTGTTCCAAACCTACGTGGAGGTGGAGAATATGGTAAAAAATGGCACGATGGAGGGCGTCAATTCAATAAATTGAATGTTTTTAATGATTTCATTGCTGCTGCAGAATATTTACAGAAAAACAATTACACTTCACCAGATTTTACTGCATTATCAGGAGGATCTAACGGAGGTTTATTAGTTGGAGCAACAGAAACAATTAATCCAAAAATAGCAAAAGTAGCATTGCCTGCGGTTGGTGTTTTAGATATGTTACGTTATCATACGTTTACTGCTGGTGCAGGTTGGGGCTATGATTATGGAACAGCTGATGATAGTAAAGAAATGTTCGAGTATTTGAAAGGATATTCACCAGTTCACAATGTAAAAGAAGGAACGTGTTATCCTGCTACATTAGTCACAACAGGAGATCATGATGATCGTGTAGTTCCTGCGCATTCGTACAAGTTTGCGGCTAATTTACAAGCGAAACAAGCGTGTGATAATCCAGTTTTAATCAGAATTGAAACAAAAGCTGGTCACGGAGCAGGTCGTTCGACAGAAGTTGTGATCAATGAAACAGCTGATAAATATGCGTTCACTTTGTGGAACATGGGAATCAAAAAATTGAAATAAAAGATTAATTCAATTCAATCAATAAACTCAAAATCCATCTGATTATTCAGGTGGATTTTTTAATTTTATCCAAAATATAATCGAATGAAAAAATTATTTACTCTACTTGCCTTATGTTCTACTTTTGCTTTTGGACAATATATATCGAAAGCGAAAATAACTTCTAAAAGCACAAATAATTCTTTTGAAATAAGCGATGTAAAATACATTAATGATGGAAAAGGATTACAATTCAAAACAGATTTATCAAAAAATACTTTCGCGGTAGTTAGAGTAAAAGATTTCGATTTAGTTTATAATTTTGAAAATTTGTCTAAAAATATTCCCGAAATAAAAGGCGTGTTTAGCAAAGAATCTTTTAGTTATCCTGATGGAGTTTATGTGACTAAAGACGATTTTGTTTCCAAGAATGTAGAAAGTAAAGCATTTGAAATGAAACCAAATCTTTATGCGGATTTGTTTGAACAATCGGCAGATTTGGTTAATTTTTATGATACAAAAGGAAAGTTTCCTGAATTTCAACAACGAGATTATTTTGCAATTGTACGAAATGGAGATGTTTATTTTAATGTAAAAGAGATAAAAAAGATTGCAAAAGATAAAAAAATCTTGTTAGCGAAAGAGATTCCAAACTTTGCTTATGTTAGAGTAAAAGCAGGATCAGATCATCATTTGTACATGGAACTGCCAAAATCACAACAAAATAATGGCTATTTAATGATGTTTGGAATTGCTGGAGCAATTGCTTCGACTGTTTTAGATACGAAGGATGTTCCAGAAGGTTATTCAGAAAATTATATCAATCTTGTGAAAGAAGGAATTATAACTTTTAATACAAATGATTATAAAGGAATTATTTTTGATACAAAAAATAAAGAATTTGAAATACTATCGAAATGTTCTGATTTAAATAGTTATGTGACGAAATATAATTCAGAGTTTAATTTAGATTGTAAGGCAGATTATTCTATAGATAAACAAAGAGAAATATTAAATAACCTTTAATAAATATAAAATGAGTACAAAAACATATGCAGCGTTCAATGAAACTGATCCATTAGCGCCACACACGATAGAACGTAGACATTTACATGCGAAAGATATTTTTATCGATATCGAGTATTGTGGGGTTTGTCACAGCGATATTCACACTGCGAAAGGAGATTGGGGAAAACCAAATTATCCAGTTGTTCCTGGACACGAAATCATTGGTCGAGTAAAAGAAGTAGGTTCTGAAGTGACGAAATTCAAAGTTGGAGATTTGGTTGGAGTAGGTTGTATGGTCGAGTCTTGTCAACATTGTCATTCTTGCGACGAAGGTTTGGAGCAGTATTGTGAAAATGGTTTTACAGGAACATATAATTCTAAAAATTCGAAACATGGTGGAATCACTTACGGTGGTTATTCAGAAAATATTGTGGTAGAAGAAGATTTTGTGCTTCACGTACCTGAAAATATCGATGTAAAAGCTGCTGCGCCATTGTTGTGTGCGGGAATTACAACTTGGTCTCCTTTGCGTCATTGGAATGTAAAAGCGGACGATAAAGTTGGTGTAATCGGTCTTGGAGGTTTGGGACATATGGGCGTTAAATTTGCAAAAGCAATGGGTGCACATGTGGTAATGATTACAACTTCTGAGTCGAAAGGTGAAGACGCAAAGAAACTTGGAGCTGATGAGGTTTTGATTTCGAAAGATGTTGCTCAAATGAAAGCTCATGCAAATTCATTCGATTTTTTATTGAATACAATTCCTGTTAAACACGATGTTAATCCATATTTACAATTATTAAAATTAGATAAAACAATGTGTATGGTGGGCGCTATCGAGCCTTTAGATGCTGTTCACGGAGGTTTATTGATTATGAAACGTCGTAATTTGGCAGGATCTTTAATTGGAGGAATCAAGGAAACACAAGAGATGTTAGATTTTTGTGGAGAACACAATATTGTGTCTGATGTAGAAATGATCGATATTCAAAACATTAATACAGCATACGATCGAATGATGAAATCGGATGTCAAATATCGTTTTGTGATTGATATTAAATCATTGAAAGAATCTTAATTTAGATATAGAAATAAAAAAATCCGCTGATTAAGCGGATTTTTTTATTGAGTTTTCAAGTTCTATTTCGCAACAGAATCTTTTGTTGTTTCTGCTGGATTTACAGTTTTCGAAGAATCTACCGTAACTCCTTCTACAGAATCTGCCGCAGGAATTTCTGCTTTTTCAACACTTACAGAATCCTCAGCAACTGTTGTTGGCTCTCCAATACTTTTTGCTTCTTGTTTACAAGAAATTGCCGTGAAAGAAATCGCTGCAAAAGCGAATAACGCTAATTTTTTCATTTGATTTTTTTGTTTAATCTATTCTACAAATTATTTTTTCTCTGTTGTTGTAGTCGTAGTTGTTTCAACTTTTACAGGAGTTTCTTTTACAACTGCCGAATCTTTGATCACAACAGAATCTTTTCCTACAGAATCAATTTTTACTGAATCTTCGATTGTTGTAATTGTGTCATTTTTTACTTCTGTTTCAGTTTTTGTTTCTTTCGATCCAAATAAATTACAAGATGTTAAACCAAATGCAGTTCCGATTACTCCTAATACGATTACGTTTAATGCTAATTTTTTCATAACTTTAATTTTTTAAATGTTTAATTGATTTTTTGTTTTTGTTGATTTTTCAATCATTTTATTGAACCAAAGTTAAGCTGACATCAAAGTTTTTCGAAGCAAAATAGTTGTAAGATGATTGTAATCCAATCATCGAATGTTCAACAAATGTTTTACAACAAAATAAATCATTTAACAACGCATTAATAAAGAAATACAACTCAACATATCAAAAAAATTATTTTATTTGTAGTTGTATTAAAAGACAATTTGTAAAATCGAAATTATTTTACAAAATACTGAAAACCAACTTTATAAATTTTATTTTTTGAGCAAATTTACAGATATAGAAATTTTCGAAATTCTGAAAAAAACGATTTCAAATCGATTTTTAGAAGAAAATTCTGCTCAATCCGAAAATATCTCCGATTGGAAGGGGCAAGAAATTACATCTTTCCAAGACGATTTATTCAATAAAACCAGATCTACCGTTAGCGAAAAGTGGTTTTATACGTATTTTAAGTCAGATTTTAAGAAGCTTCCGCGTATTGATATGCTCAATCTTTTGGCGCAATATTGTGGATATAAAAATTGGGCACACTTTCTTAATGTTCAAAAAATAGAACATTTTGGTCCAAATAAAGCTGAAGAATCGACGATTGAAGCAACAGAAACCGAAAATTTTTCATCAGAGCATATAACTCCAAAAGAATCTGAAGTAGAGATTCCAGTAGAAGTTAAACCATCAACAGAAAAAGAAAGAACTCCTGCAAAAGAGGAAGTTGTTAAAACAAAACCTAAGCTAAAATTGATCTCGATAATAGCAGCTGCAGTTGTTTTGTTGAGCGGAATTGGCGCAACTATTTATTATTCAATTTTTGGTCAGCGCGAATACGAATTTTGTTTTGTAGACTCGGATAGACAAGCTGCAATTACCAATTCTGTTGAGGTTACAATTATTAGAGATGGTTTTACACCACTTTATTTATCGACCAAAACTGGTTGTATCAAATTTGAATCGCAAAAAGATACAATCAAGATGTTTGTGAGTTCGCCTTACTATAAACAAGATACGTTTAAGGTTAATTTACATCAATATAATCAGCCAGAAAAGCTTTTGTTAGAGCCAGATGATTATAAGATTATGCTGTATTATTATTCGAATTCAGCAAAAGATTTGAAACAACGAATTTCTAAGCTAAATCAAATGATTGCAGATGATGCGTTGATTTATCAAGTGTATGACAATGATTTTTTTGGTGTAGAGATTCTTTCGAAACAACAATATATCAATTTAGTTACAATGCCTACGACGTCATTAAAGAATTTTTCTTTGATCGAATCGGAAAGGAAAAATGGAAAAATTGTGAAATTAAAATTTAAAATCCAGCAAGATGAGAACGATAAGTAAAATAGTTCAGTTTAGCATGATATTGCTGATGAGTGTTTGGATGATATTTTCGTGCAAAGACGATAAATATAAAGGAGATTACAACCCAGAAGCGATAAAAGGTTACAAAAACGAGGCATCGACAGTAAGTAGTAAAATGGATTCGGTAGAAGCTGTAAATTTTATTGCAAAGCAGAAATTGCGTGAGTTTTTTGAGCTTTCGGCGTTGGCATCTAATACCAATGATACGGTTGTTGATAGCTTGTTGAGAGATCAATTGTTGTCTTATTTTCCTAAAAAAGATACGACCGAAATATTTTCGTTATTGAGAGAGCTTCGTTCGAAAAAAGTAACATTTACTTCCGTTTCTAAATTTGCAATTTTACCAAAAGATTCGATTACACCAGACTCTATCAAGCGAATTGCGTATACAATTAATTATTTCAATTCGGATAAAAAGTTAATCGAAACCAATAATCATGTTGGTGTATTTGTGTTAAAACAAGAGCCGATCAAATTTCAACGAGAGTTTAAATTCTATTTTAGAACATTAAATGATAAAAAAGACTCGATTCAGAAAGATTTAATCCCATCTGGAGTAATACAAAAATCAAGAGGAAAATCGCCGAAATAGGCGTCTTCAATATATTCAATAGGTCTAAAATAAGTTAGACCTATTTTTTTTGAATCAGGTCTACATCTTGCCAAAAATTTATCATAATATCCCCCGCCGTAACCTACACGATTTCCTTTTTTATCGGCAACAAACATTGGAATAAAAATAACATCAATCGCTTTAGAATCAATTTCTGAATACTGAGTCGGTTCTGGAATTTGAAGTGAATTTAAAACCGTTTCGAAACCTTTTTCTACTTTACAATTAATCATATCATCGCCAACAACCAAAGGCAAAACCACCTCTTTTTGCTGTTGAAATAGCCAATTTATGATTGGATAAGTATTGATTTCGTTATTTTTTTCGATAGGTAAGAAAATATGAAAAGTCTGATCTGTAGAAAAATCTAAGTGTTTGATGTGTTCAAAAATTTGATCACTCAAGTCATTCACTTCTTCTTTAGTGAATGATTTTCTCAACGTTCGGTAATATTTTCTAGCTTCAGATTTTGTCATTTCTTCGTAGTTTGATACGAAGTTAAGAAATTATTAAAGTAAAAAAGTAGAGAGTAATACGTTTCAATTAATTTAGAAAAACTAAAACAAAAATAAAACAAGCAATTGCCATAAATAGTAATAAGTTTACTGGTTTTACTTTCATTTTACTGAATAAAGACTTTTTGTAAGTTTTGTGAATTCTTTTCGGTTTAGACATTTTATAGTTTATTTGTTTCTATATAGATGCAAATATGTATAAAAGGTTGCTTATAAAAAAAAGGAAAACCGTAAAAATATTATATCCAATTATGAATTAGTTAGATATAATATTAAAATTTAATAATTTTTTTAGGCGTAATATTTGTAATAAAAGAAATTACTACAACGTTATCGTGATAATATTGATTTTGAGATGAATTTGAAATGATTAAATTTGTTAAGGAAAGAATACTAAAAATATTATGGCTTTAAATACAATCAATCCAACAACTACAAAGGCTTGGAATGCGTTAGAGAAACATTTTCAAACGATTCAGCATACATCAATCAAAGAACTATTTGCTCAAAATGCAAATCGTTTTGAAGAATTTTCGATTCAATATCCCTCATTATTAGTCGATTATTCGAAAAATAGAATTAATGCAGAAACGATTCAACTTTTGGTTGATTTAGCGAAAGAAATGGATGTTGATACTGCAATTCAGCAAATGTTTGAAGGAGATGTAATCAACGTGACAGAAAAAAGAGCTGTTCTGCATACAGCTTTGCGCAATCGCTCTAATGAAGAGGTTTTGGTTGATGGAAAAGATGTAATGCCTCAAATTAATGAGGTGTTAGATCAGATGAAATCTTTTTCGGAAAAAGTAATTTCGGGTGAATGGAAAGGTTTTTCAGGGAAAGAAATTACAGATGTTGTCAACATCGGAATTGGTGGTTCGGATCTTGGACCTGTGATGGTGACAGAAGCGTTGAAATATTATAAAACTCGTTTAAATATTCATTTTGTTTCGAATATTGATGGAACGCATTTAGCAGAAACTTTTAAAGAAATAAATCCTGAAACAACCTTATTTATTGTTGCTTCAAAAACATTTACAACGCAAGAAACGATGACAAATGCTTTTTCTGCGAAAGAATGGTTTTTGAATTCTAACGCAAATGAAGCTGATGTTGCGAAACATTTTGTGGCATTATCGACAAATGCAGAAGGTGTTGCTAATTTCGGAATTGATACGGCAAACATGTTTCAATTTTGGGATTGGGTTGGTGGTCGTTATTCATTGTGGAGTGCGATTGGTTTGAGCATTGCTTTGGCAGTAGGTTTCGAAAATTTCGAAGAATTGTTAGAGGGAGCACATGAAATGGATGTGCATTTCAAAACAGAAACTTTAGATCAAAATATACCAGTAGTTTTGGCGCTTTTAGGAATTTGGTACAACAACTTCTTTGGTGCAGATTCGGTTGCTTTGTTACCTTATGAACAATATTTATCGCGATTTGCAGCATATTTTCAGCAAGGTGATATGGAATCGAATGGTAAATATGTTGGTCGAGATGGGAAAAAAGTGGATTATGAAACGGGACCAATTATTTGGGGAGAACCAGGAACAAATGGTCAGCATGCTTTTTATCAATTAATCCATCAAGGAACAAAATTAATTCCAGCCGATTTTATTGCAGGAGCTAATTCGTTGAATGTTTTAGGCGACCATCATGCAAAATTATTATCAAACTTTTTTGCTCAAACAGAAGCTTTAGCATTTGGAAAAGATGAAGAAACGGTTATTGCTGAATTAGAAAAAGCAGGGAAATCGAAGGAAGAAATTGATTTCTTAACTGCTTTCAAAATTTTTGAAGGAAATCGTCCTACAAACTCAATTTTATATGAAGTGTTGACTCCAAAAGTTTTAGGAAATTTAATTGCGATGTACGAACACAAAATTTTTGTGCAAGGAGTTATTTGGAATATTTTCTCTTTTGATCAATGGGGAGTAGAGTTAGGAAAACAATTAGCAAATGTGATTTTACCAGAGTTAGAAAATGATGATCAAGTTACTTCTCATGATGCTTCTACAAATGGATTAATCAATGCTTATAAATATTGGAGAAAATAATTAATCAATATAATTACTAAAAAATCCGCTCAATGAGCGGATTTTTTTATGAATTTTTGTGACCAGTTTCTTTTAAAAATAAGGTTAGAATAATGGCAATAAATATTCCGATGATCCAAAACCAAATTGCTTGATGATAATGTCCAGTTTTATCTGTAACATTTACAATTTCGTTTCCATATAATTTAGCAAAAACAGGATTAACTAGAGAAGTTACACCAAACGTCAAAAAGTTTTGAACTCCAGTAGCAGAACCTTTTACATAATCTGGATTAGCTTCTTTGATAACCGAATATGGGATCATTGCGACTCCAGAGAAAAGCCCAAAAATGAAAAATGTAACTTTTATTGGAATTAAATCTGGAAGATAAATGAGTTGTAAAAACATCAAGATCATTCCGATACAACCAAAAAGAATAACAGGTTTTCTTTTTCCTATTTTATCCGTTATATAGCCCATCAATGGACATCCAACTACCCAGCCTAGTGACGCCATAGCAGCAGTCATAGCAGCAGTGTGAGCATCAAAACCTAAGTCTAATTTGAAAAAAGGAACAGCCCAAGTCATGGCAAAAATTGTTGTCGGTATAAATAATAATCCAGAAATAATACCAGTTAACCACGAATTTGGATTGCTGAAAATAATTTTGAAAGGTTCAATAAAAGAGGTTTGTTTACTTTTTTCGATCTCTTCTTCAGACGATTTTGGAGTTATGAACAGCATTGCTACAGCTGGAATTATACATAAAACTCCAGCAATTATCCAAAATGTTTTATATCCAAAACCATTTTCTAATAATGGCGCAACCACAAATTGTCCTGCCGCTCCACCAAGCATTCCTATACATTGAGAGAAGCCTATTGCTGTTGCTAAAGATTTTGATGAGAATCCTTTGGTTGCTAAATAGACACAACCAGGAAAAGCAAATGCGCTACCCGCTCCTTGTAATAATCTGCCTGTTGTTCCAGCGAATTGGGAGGAAGCGATAAATAAAATACATCCTATTCCGAGTATAAAACATCCTGCAAACATCGAATATCTTGCGCCAAATTTGTCTAAACATATTCCAGCAATTAAAGCAAAAATAGAATAGGTGTAATAATATGTTCCAATGAGAGAAACTAAATTTTCTTTAGAAATGTTGTAATTCTGAGCCAAATCTGTGATCATTAATGAAGGCGCAGAACGAGTTGCGTAATCAATGAAATAGAAGATTAAGCCTAAAACCCATGCAATGATGAAAAGTTTTTTACTTGATTGTGAGATAGATGATGATTGATTCATTATAAATCTTTTAAATGTTTATAATTGGATTTAATCGTTTCCATTACCTCATCCATTTTTCCACCTAACATTAGTTTTGCCATAGATTTTGTCATTCCAATCATTTGATCAAGATCTACTTTTGGAGGCATTGCTAAAGCGTTTGGATTTGTAAATACATTTAATAAATACGGTCCATTATGCGCAAAAGCTCTTCCGATTGCATCAGGTAAATCATCAGGATTTTTAACCGATTCGCTTTCTATTCCCATTGCTTTTCCAATCAAAGTAAAGTCTGGATTTTCCATATCTGTTTCATTGTCAGGTAAACCAGCAACTTCCATTTCCAATTTAACCATTCCTAATGTTCTATTATTAAAAATAATAAGTTTAACAGGTAGATTATATTGTTTGATGGTTGCTAAATCTCCTAATAACATCGAAATTCCACCATCACCACACATAGCAATAATTTGTCTGTCAGGATATGCCATTTGTGCACCAATCGCTTGAGGCATTGCATTTGCCATAGAACCATGATTGAAAGATCCTAACATTTTGCGCTCCCCCGTACCCGTTATATAACGTGCTCCCCAAACACAACACATTCCTGTATCAACTGTAAAAATGGCATCTTTTGTAGCTAACTCATCTAACAAATAAGCTGCATATTCGGGTTGAATGGCATTTTCTTTTCCTTTTTCATGAACAAATGTCATTTTGCTTTCAAGAACTTTCTTGTACATTTCTAATTGACTATCCAAAAAATCTTTGTCTTGCTTAGGTTCTAATAACTCAATTAATTCGTTAATTGTTTCTTTTGCATTTCCGACTAATCCTAAATCAATTTTAGCTCTTCGTCCAAGTTTAGAGCCATCTGAATCAATTTGAATGATTTTTTTATCTGTTGGAATAAAATCTTTATAAGGAAAATCGGTACCAATCAAAATAATTAAATCAGCTTTGTGCATAGCATGATAAGCAGATGGTTGACCAAGTAATCCTGTCATTCCTATTTCATTTGGATTATTGGGTTGAATACTCATTTTTCCTTTGAATGAATATCCAACTGGAGCATGCAAATGACGAGAAAGTTTTATAACTTCTTCATTTGCTTGAGATGCGCCAATTCCACAGAATAAGGTAATATTATTAGCATCATTTATAATAGAAGCAGCTTCTCTTAATTCAGTTTTATTTGGAGTAATAATAGGTTGATTGAAATAGAAATTCGAGGTATAATTACTTTCAACGGCTTCCATTTCTGCAATATCTCCCGGAAGTCCAATAATTGCAACATCTTTTTTTGAAATAGCATGTTGTATGGCTGTTTGTACCATTCTAGGAACTTGTTCTGCTCGAGTAATAATTTGATTATAACAACTACAATCATCAAAAAGTTTAATAGTATTCGTTTCCTGAAAATAATCTGTACCAAATTCTATTGTAGGCAGAGTAGAGGCAATTACAACTAAAGGGGTTCTTGATTTATGCGCTTCATAAACTCCGTTGATCAAATGTACATGACCAGGACCAGAGCTTCCAGCGCAACATCCAATACCATTCAATTCTGATTCGGCAGTAGCAGCTATTGCTCCAGCTTCTTCATGTCTTACATGAACCCAATCAATTTTGTCACTTTGTTTAACTGCGATATTAAAAAAATTGAGACTATCACCAGTTACTGCATAAACACGTTTTATATTCGCTTTTTCTAGTAATTCTACAATTTGATGTGCTACATTCTTTCCCATAATAAAGTATTTTTTGATTGTGACTATCAAGTTATGAAATTATAGGATAAAAATATTTGAAATAAGTGTTAAATATTTGAATAATATATTGTTGTAAAATAAAAAAGCCTGTTGAGAAACAGGCTTAAAATTAACACATGAGGACAAAATTTACTCTACTAAATCTTATACGGTTAATATATTTCAATATTTGTGCCAAAACTATATTTGACATATAAAATAAATGTTTAATCTATGTTTACCATTTCTTATTTTTAATGATTAAAAATAGTGTAAGTAAGAGTTTTTAGCAGAATTAATATTTATAAATACTTTACTTTCGTATGCCTTTTGGCTTTACACACTTCTCTTCCTACCGTCTTTAGTTATTTTTATAATTTAATGAATTATTTTCTCAGATATAGAAATTTAGGAAGTTTATTTCTTTTGCTTTTTTCTTCTATTCTTTTTGGTTACCAAAAAGATACAATAGTCGAAAGTGGTCAAATACTTATTTTTATATCAAAAAATACGGAAACGAATTTATTAGAAAAAATAACAGTAGATAAAACCATAAACAAAACCACTGTCGAAAAAAAGACGATTACTAAACCTAAAAAAACCAAAAAGGTTTTAGTCGTAAAAAAAGAGAATAAGCAACAAAAAGAACAAGTCTACAAACCAAAAACAGCTATTTTCTCATCTAAAATAAAATTTTTATCTGGTTGTAATCTTCCTGAGAACTCAGGGAAAATAGTTTTAAAAGAAAATTTTTATAAATATCATCAAAAAGTAGCAAGGACAAATTCGATTTTTAAAATAAATCTGTCTGATATTGCTAATAAATTACTTACGATTAATAATTCTTTTATTCATATTCGAATAAATGTAATCGATAACATTTTAACTCGTCCGCCTCCTTTTTTGTTCACTTAAAATAAACCATCAACTAAATCTACTGTATTAGTTTTAATAATGTAGTTAATGAACAATTTAAGAAAAATAATAAGCGCAATTGTAGTGATGATAACATGGAGTTTGAGCGCACAAACTGTTATCTTCAAAGAAGATTTTGGGAATCATACAACGAGAGTACGTTCACCATATACACCTTCGGGTGTAGGGTATTTTATATTTGCTGATCCCAATACTGTTGATAATCCACTAACAACAGGAGCTCCTTATCAATCAGATGAAAATCTAATGGCACGTGTAATAGAAAATGGATATTATGCAGTTATCAATCCAATTAATATTAAAGATGATTTTGGAGGTTATCAGGATTGGTCTTGGGGTAATTTAATAGCATTAGGAAAAGATAGTGATAATACAGGGGCAGCTATTGTTGTGAATGCAGGAGGGGTTTTGTCTACTTTCTATAAAAGACAATTGGATCAATCTTTAGAAAAAGGACATTATTATAAATTAAGTTACTCTATTTATGTAGCTAATTCACAAGTAAGTATTATAAATCAAATTATAAGTACTTCTGGTAATACCTTATTAGGTCAAAATACTAAAAATTTTGGAAATGCCTCATCTAATTGGGAAGAAGTTTCTATTATTTATTATGTGCCTAGTACAGGAAGTTCAACAAATTTAAAATATTATATTTCTTTTGTAAATGGAAATGCTACAGCTAGTGGAAATGATTTTGCAGTTGATAATATTCAGTTAGAAGATTTAGGAACAACTAATCCAGGAGGAACAATTGTAGACTTAAATGATGAACCAACATCAGAACCAAAAGCAATTGATGATTCTAAACTGAATAATGTGGTAGGCTCTACAGTGAGTATTTCTGTTCTTGATAATGACTTGTTGTATGATGGAACAAAAGCTACAGCCGCATCTGTTGATTTTAGACTTTTCGGGATTAAGGGGCTAACAGAATATACAGTTGCAGGAGAAGGTAAATGGAGCTATTCTTCTAGTATCTTAACTTTTACACCAATTGGAACTTTCAAAGGAAATCCTACACCAATTACATATTCTATTTTAGATAAAACTTATCCAGAAGTAGTTCCAGGTGATTATGATTATCAACCAGGTTCTGCGACAGCGGAAACCAATAGAGCTAAAGTTATTATAACATATAAAGGAAATCCTACAGCCATTTCTGATAATTATACAATGACTGCAGGAACAACAACATCATTTGATGTTTTAGAAAACGATACTGATCTTGCTGGTGCAATTATTACGAAAAGTGATGTAAATACAATTTTATTAATTGATCCTTTTAATCCTTTAGCAATGGGTACAAATTCTTTAGTCGTTATAGGTGAAGGAACTTGGACGGTAGATTCATCAACAAAGAAACTAACATTTACACCAGAGGCTGGTTTTACAGATGCTCCGACACCAATTCAATATTATTTTACAGATACAAGTGGAAATAATTCTAATAAAGCAACTGTCACAATTACTGCAACAGGAGGAGGTACAACACCGAACCCCGGAACACCTTGTACGAAAACACCAAATACAACAACAGCAACTTCTTTTACCAATGTTGGAGTTTCTGCAATGTCAACAAAATTAGAGAATTGGCCAACTGCAATTCCAAATGGATTTTTAGCATTAGAATCTTCAACAAAAGGTTTTGTAATCACAAGAACTGCTGATGTGGCTAAAATTGTAGATGCAAAAGAAGGAATGATTGTGTATGATACAACAGAGAAGTGTGTCAAATTATACAACGGAACTATTTGGAATTGTATCGAAAAAAGTTGTAACGAATAAAGATTATTAAAAATGAAAAATATAATATACGCTGCTATTTTATGCAGTTTTGCATCAATTTCTTTTGGTCAAGTATCAATTGGAAAAAATGCTGTGGATGGAGATAACACAATTTTAGATTTCGAAGAGTCAACAACAAACGGAATTATTTTACCAGCTGTTACTACTGTACCTACAGGTTTGGATGCAACGAATAATGGTGGAACCTTTGCTTTTGACTTAACAGATTCTAAAGTGAAAATGTATGAGAATGGTATTTGGGTTGAGTTAAGTGATGTTGGAGAGAAAACAGCTTTATTAACAAACTCTTCTAACGAAATAGGTGAAGGTGTAATTATTGGAGCAGAAACATCTGCTGCAACAGGAATTTTAGTTTTAGAATCGGATGAAGATGCGATGATTTTACCTAAAGTAGAAAAGCCTGAAATTAATGTAAAAAGTCCATATCCTGGAATGATTTGCTACGATACAGCAAGTAAAACTGTTGCCATTTTTGATGGGAAAGTATGGAATTATTGGAAATAATCATTCAATCTATTCATAAAAAAATGCGAGAAAACTTCTCGCATTTTTTATTATTATTTAACTGCTTTAATTTTTCCATTCATTGTTGCAAAATGACCAGGGAAAGAACATAAGAAATCGTATGTACCTTCTTCTAAAGTAAATTTGATTTGATCATTTTCTTTACCACCCAACAATTTTGTATGCGCAATAATTTCTGATTGTAATTCGGTCGGAATATAATCTGTCGCTTTAGCAGAAGCCGCTGTATTTGCAAAAGCAGAAGCATCAGAACCTGGTTTTAATAAAATAAAATTATGTCCCATTGCTTCTTTTGACATTTCACCTGCATTCATCAAGATTAAAGTTACTTCTTCGCCAGCTTTTACTGTAAATTCAGTTTTATCGTAGCGCATATCATCACTCGCTTTCAAAACAATATGATTGTTTGTAGCAGGCGTAGCTGTAGAAGTTTCAGCATCTTCTGATGGAGCTGTACTATAATCTATTTCTGGTTGAGTTGATTCATCTTTCTTAGAACCTCCGCAGCTCATCATCAAAATTGCCGCGAAACTCATCAAAGCTATTTTTTTCATTATTTCAATTTTTTGTTTGATATAAAAATAATGAAATTCAGTAACTTAAAAAAGTTTACTCAGTCTAAATAGAACTGATTTTAAACAGATAAATATCTAAGGAATATCCAAATATTTGTGTGTTTGTAAAGAATAACGCCATTTCGGATTTTCTTTTACATATTCCACAATCAATGGAAGATTTTTGTCGCGTTTGCTCCATTCTGTTTGTAAGAAAAGCATACAATCTTTTCCAACACGAGCGGCTTGTTCTTCAGCAAATTGAAAATCGTGATTATTGAACACAATACATTTCAATTCATTTGCAGCTTCGCAAACTTCGTCTAACGGCAACATTAATTTCTTCGGAGAAAGACAAACCCAATCAATTTCTCCACTCAATGGATAAGCACCCGAAGTTTCGATATGGATTCTTGCACCTTTTTCGTGTAGTTTTTTTGTCAAATAAGTCAAATCCCACATCAAAGGTTCTCCTCCTGTAATGATGATTGTTTTGGCCTGAGAAGTTGCCAAGTCTACCAATTCATCAACATTAGTTAAGGGATGCTTTTCAGCATCCCAACTGTCTTTTACATCACACCAATGGCAACCAACATCGCAACCTCCTAATCGAATAAAATAAGAAGCCACACCTGTATACATTCCTTCACCTTGAATTGTGTAAAAATGCTCCATTACAGGCAATAATTTCCCTTCTTGTATCAATTGTTGTTCTTCTGCAGTTGTTGATGCAATGTGTATCATAATTTTATTTTTTGTTGTTGTATGCCAACAATGTATTTTTTAATAACATAGCGCGTGTCATAGGTCCAACTCCTCCTGGAACTGGCGTTATCCACGATGCTTTTTCTTTTACATTATCAAAATCTACATCACCAGCTAATCTAAATCCTCGTGGATTAGTTTCGTCATCAACGCGTGTAATTCCTACGTCAACGATAACCGCTCCATCTTTTACCATATCTGCTTTTAAGAAACCTGGAACACCTAAAGCAGTGATCACAATATCAGCTTCTTTTGTAAATTGTTCTAAATTTTGAGTTTTCGAATGAGTTAATGTAACTGTACTGTTTCCAGGATTTCCGTTTTTACTCATCAAAATACTCATTGGGCGACCAACGATGCGAGAACGACCAATCACAACTGTATGTTTACCAGTTGTATCAATGTTGTAACGCTCTAACATTTCCATAATTCCGTAAGGTGTAGCAGGTAAAAATGTTTCCATTTCTAATGCCATTTTACCAAAATTCATCGGATGAAAACCATCTACATCTTTCTTAGGATCAATTGCATTGATAACCGCTTCTTGATCAATGTGTTTTGGTAATGGTAATTGTACGATAAACCCGTCCAATGTATCATCATTGTTCCATTTTTCAATTTCTGCAATCAAATCTTCTTGAGAAATTGTATCAGGCAAACGTAATTCTGATGACTCAAAACCTACAAAATGACAATCCTTGATTTTATTGTCAACATACGTTTGAGAAGCACCATTACTTCCTACTAAAATTGCACCCAAATGTGGTACACGAACTCCTTGGTTCTTGTAATTCTGCACCAGCTCCTTGATCTCTTGTTTGATCTCTTTTGCCAGTTTAATACCGTCTAAAATTTGCATTGTTTTGTTGTGTTTGCGCAAAGATACGGACAAATTGGAAAATAAATCATTAAGTTTTGAGTTGATGATTTTTGATTAAATAGAAAAACCACTTCGTTGTGAAGTGGTTTTAGCATTACTGATATTTTTTCTGCGCTTCTTTTAAGTAATTAAAAACTTGTGTTGTTTTCATTTTTTTGGAATTTGTATTAAAAATAAACATTCCAGTTTCGACATTGAAATAATAATCTTTTTCTCCATTTTTCAATTGAAACCATTCCAATAAACCATTTGTAAGATTAACACCAATCCAATTTATTTGTGAAGTTTCGAGGTCGAAAATAAAATTATCATTTGGATTATTTGTAGTGATATAATGTATTTTGTCGTCCAAAACATATAAAACACCACTTCCTTGAAATGCTTTCATTTTCAAAATTTTTGATTGTTGATTTCCAAAGTTATAACGTAAAACTGCTTTGAACTCAGCATTTGTAGGAACTTGTGCTAACAAAGCATTTTGTTTCTTTTCGCGTGATTTACTTGCCCAAAAAGCAATTCCAAAAATTAACAAAAAAGGCAAAATACAACAAAGTAATGATGATAGTAATGAGATAATATTATCCATAGTAGATTGATTTAGGTTGTGTTAAGATACAAAAAAAAGCTGTTAGAAAACTAACAGCTTTTTTGAAATTTTATAAAGTTTGATTTTATTACAAATTACTCATTTTTTCTTCCACAAATTTTCGTTCTTGCGCAATCAAATTATCTTCTTCTGTCGGAAATTGAAAAATTCCAGAATTGATGCTTTCAATGCGTTTCAAGACTTCGTAAGATGCTTTTGCTTTTGCAAAATCTTCTCGATTTAGATAAATACGAATCGCTTTCATAAACGTCAAAATATTTTTCTTTTTCAATTCATCTGCCAACAAAAACTGATCGCGTTCTTCGTTTGCTTCCAATAAAGTTGACAAATTATTGTCATCAATTTTGTAATACGATTGTAACATTTGATTGAAAATAATCAAAAAACCTTCATCAGCATTTCCAATTTCTAACGAAATAATTCGAGCCAATGTTTTGTTTAATTCTTGAATATATTTTGAAATAAAATCTTGTTTAATCATTTTAATCTAATTTTTTAGACAACTTTTCGAAAGTTTTCTTTGGATTTTTATCTTCGTATAAAATCTTATGAACAGCGTTGATAATTGGCGCTTTTATTTGATATTGCTCATTCATGATCGCCACACCTTTTGTCGCATAGTAACCTTCGGCAACCATATTCATCTCCAAAATAGCAGATTTTACAGTATAACCTTTTCCTATCATATTTCCGAACATACGATTTCGTGAAAAGAATGAATATCCTGTCACCAACAAATCGCCTAAATAAGCCGAATCGTTAATTTTACGCTTCATTGGACTTGCTGTTTTCAAGATATGATTCATTTCTCGAATTGCGTTACTCATCAAAACTGCTTGGAAATTATCTCCATAACCCAAACCATGTGCAATACCTGCTGCAATCGCATAAATATTTTTCAATACTGCGCCAAATTCAGTTCCGTAAATATCGTTTGAAAGTTTCGTTTTGATAAAATCACATGCTAAACAATCGGCAACGATTTGTGCTTTAGATTCGTCTTGTGCCGCAATTGTCAAATATGAAAGTCGCTCCAAAGCAACTTCCTCAGCGTGACAAGGACCGCTTACAATTCCTAATTGCTCTTCTTTTACATCGAATTTATCGAACAAATATTGCCCAACCAATTGATAATAATCTGGAATAATTCCTTTAATTGATGTCACGACAAATTTATCTGTCAATGGAACAGTTAATTTACTCAAACAATCGGCAACGTAAATAGATGGTACAACCAAAAAGATGATATCCGAATTCATGACAACTTCGTTGATATCCGTTGAAATTTTAAGCTTTTCTGACTTAAATTCGACATCAGTTAAATAATTTGGATTGTGTCTATTTCGCTCCAAATATCCTTTTACGTATTCATCTTTTACCCACCAGTTGAAAGTTTCGAGGTTTTTATTCAGCATTTTTGCAATCGCAGTTGCCCAGCTTCCATTCCCTATTAATCCAACTTTACGATTAGATAACTCTATCATAATATATGTATTGAACAGACAAAGTTAATTAATTTGTAGCTTAGGTATTTTGAATTTTACGAAAAGAAACTCAATTTTGTAAAAATTTTAACGACTTTGTATAAAAAGCTTTTTAGTGAGACCATTATCTACGGTATTGGCTCTATATTGCCGAGGGTAATTATTTTAGCATTGAATTTTTTTATTATCAAGCAAGTTGATAATTCAGATTTTGCAATGTTTTCTCAATTATATTCTGCGGTTTCTTTCCTGAATGTCATTTTAACATTTGGTTTCGAAACAGCCTTTTTCCGCTACGCAACCGAAGAAGGAATGTATCAAAAAGTGTTGAATACAGCTTTTTGGTTTATGGTGATGAGTTCCACTGCGATGCTCGTTTTGGTTTTTCTTTTTTTACAACCTTTGGCTGATTTTGCAAATTATAGCGATCATCCCGAATACTTGTTGTGGTTTGCGTGGATTGCGTTTTTTGATGCAATTTGTGTGATTCCTTTTGCGGTTCTTCGTTTTAAAAATCGACCAATATTATATACAGCAATTCGCGTAATTCAGAATGTTTTTCAAGCAGTTTTGACAATTGGTTTGTTGTATTATGTTTCGAAAGATTTTATGCTAAGCCTTGGTTTTGATAATGCGATTTCGTATCCGTTTATTGCAAATTTATTAGCGAGTATTTTAGGTTTTGTATTATTAATAGGCGTTGTACGCCATGTTCAATTCAAATTTGATCAACCTCTTTTCAAGCAAATGTTTTTGTACGGTTATCCGATTATGATTGCTGGTTTGGGTTATATTTTGAATGAAAATTTCGATAAATTAGTTCAACGACAATTAATAGATCCAGCAGCAGCGGGTTCTTATGGCGCTTGTTACAAATTAGCAACATTGATGACGCTTTTCGTAACAGCTTATCGAATGGGTATAGAACCATTTTTCTTTAAAGTTGCCAAAAAAGGAGATGCAAAACAGACGTATGCGAATATTCTGTTCTTTTTCAGTATCATTTGTAATATTGTGATTCTTGGAATTTTAGCAAATATAGATTGGATTAAGAAAATATTTGTTCCAAATTCAACGTATTGGAATGCTTTAGATATTGTTCCAATTATTTTAATTGCGAATTTATTTTTCGGAATTTATTACAACCTTTCAACTTGGTACAAAGTTACAGATAGAACAAGTATCGGAACTATAATTTCATTGGTTGGTGGTGCAATCACTATTATTTTAAATGTTTTTTTATTGCCAAAATATGGTTTTATGGTTTCTGCTTGGACAACTTTATTAGCGTATGGTGTAATGATGGTGATTTCGTACATTTGGGGGCAGAAAGTTTATCCAATTCCATATAAGGTGAATAAAATTCTACTTTACATGGGAATTGCAATTGCTCTAGCATGTACAAACTACTATATGCTCGATTCTAATTTGATTATTGGTAATCTGATTCTAATCGTGTACATTGCGTTTATTGCGTTTGCGGAAAAAAACACACTTAAAAAACTAAGAAAATAAAGATGAAAGTAAAAGTTATCAACATCTCGAAACACGCTTTACCAGAATATAAAACAGCTTTATCTGCTGGAATGGATTTAACGGCTAACATAGATGCACCAATCGAATTAAAACCTTTGGAAAGAAGATTAATTCCAACAGGTTTGAGTATCGAGTTACCAGCAGGTTACGAAGCGCAAGTTCGTCCTCGTAGTGGAATGGCGTTAAAATATGGTTTAACTTGTTTGAATTCTCCTGGAACAATCGACGCCGATTATCGTGGAGAAATCGGTGTTATTTTAGCGAATGTTTCAAACGAAGCAGTTACAATCAACGATGGTGAACGTATTGCACAATTAGTGATTGCAAAACACGAAACGGTTGAATGGGAAGAATCTAATGCTTTAAATGAAACTGAACGAGGAGCTGGAGGTTTCGGAAGTACAGGAAAACAATAAATATTTTTTTGTCATTCTGAGCTTGTCGAAGAATCTAAAAAAGAATTAATCCAATCATAAAATATCAATCTAACAAAAAATATTTTTAGAAATAAAATGAAAATTATTATCCCAATGGCAGGACGTGGTTCACGTTTACGCCCTCATACATTAACAACACCAAAACCATTAATTCCTATCGCAGGAAAACCAATCGTACATCGTTTGGTAGAGGATATTGCAAAAGTTTGTTCAGAAAAAATTGACGAAATAGCTTTTGTAATTGGTGATTTTGGAGCTGAGGTTGAAGCTGATTTAATTGCAATTGCAGAAAAATTAGGAGCAAAAGGAACAATTTGTCATCAATTGGAGCCGCTTGGAACAGCACATTCTATTTGGATGGCAAAAGAAGCTTTGGATGGACCAACTGTTGTTGCGTATGCAGACACATTATTCCGTGCTGATTTCAAATTAGATATGGAATCAGATGGTGTTGTTTGGGTAAAGCAAGTTGATAATCCTTCGGCTTTTGGTGTAGTGAAATTGGATGATAACAGCGTTATCACTGATTTCGTTGAAAAACCAAAAGAATTTGTTTCGGATTTAGCAATTATCGGGATTTACTTTTTCCGTGATGGACAAAAGTTATATAAAGAAATCGAATATTTATTGGAAAATGATATTCAAAAAGGTGGTGAATATCAATTGACGGATGCATTAGAAAATATGCGTGCTGCGGGTGATAAATTTACGCTTGGAAAAGTGGACGAATGGATGGATTGTGGTAACAAAGCCGTTACAGTTGATACTAATACACGTGTGTTGAATTTAGATAAAGAAGATTTCAAAACTATTTCGTCTTCTGCAAAAATTGACAATTCATTAATCATCGAGCCATGTTTTATTGGAGAAAATGTCGTGATTAAAAATTCGAAAATTGGACCTTTTGTTTCATTAGGAAATGGAACGGTTGTTGAAAACTCGAATATTGATAACAGTTTGATTCAAGAAAATTCAATCATCAGTAATGCAAATCTTACAGATACAATGATCGGAAACAATGCCAAATATTTTGGTGTTTCGCGTAGTATCAGTTTAGGAGATTACTCAGAATTGGATTTTAAATCTCACGAAGCATAAAAAATTATGATCAAAAAATTAACGTATATCTTTTGTTTAGGAGTTCTTGCAACAGCTTGTAACACTCAGAAAGTAGCAAAAGTAGATAAAGATAATACAGAAGTTGTTTCGGCTTCTTCAAAAATTATTCAGCAAACCTTATCAAAAAAATCATCATTCAAAGATTTAACGATTAAGGCAAAAGTAACGGCAGATTTAGAAGAGATTTCTGGAGATGTAAATGCTACAATTGCTGTGAAAAATGGACAAAAGATATGGGTTAATGCAACAAAATTTGGATTTACAGGTGCGCGCGCATTGATTACGCCTGATGGTTTTTCTGCTTTCGAAAAAATCGGTGGAACATATTATGAAGGAGATTTTTCTATTGCAAATAAATTATTGAAAGTTGATTTTATCGATTATCAAAAATTACAAAATTTGATGCTAGGAAAAGTTTTCGTTGATCTTAATCCAACAGATTATACAGCTACTTTTACAAATAATCAATATACGATTACATATAATAAAAATCAAGCAATTTCTACTTCTCCAAAAGAAGGCGAATACATACAAACATATGTTTTTGACAATGGTTTCCGATTGAAAGAAGCACATCTGAAAGATCCAAAACGAAAAATGGAAGTTGATTTGGCTTATGACAATTGGGTAAAAGCTGGAGCAGAGGAATTTCCGAAAAATGTTAAAATTATTATAAAAGAGAAAAAAACGCGTCAAATAGACTTGGAATATAATAGTTTTACGTTTCAGGAAACGAACACACCGTTCTCAATTCCAGATGGGTATAAGAAAAAAGAAATAAAATAATGAAGTTTGTTTTATCAACTGTACTTTTAACGTTGTCATTATCAGTGTTTGCGCAGGTTCCGTACAATAAAGCGAACTTACAAAAACAGAATGCTCAGCTTAAAAAAGAGATTATAAACTTAAACAAACAACTCGAGGTTAATAAGCAAAATTCGAAGTTAAATGTTGATTTTGTGCAGAATTTGACGAAAAAAATTCAGGTTCAAACAAAATTAGTTAACAACTTATCGAAAGAAAAACGCTTTATCGAGGACGAAATTTATTTAACTCAATTAGAGATTAATAAACTTTCGCGCGAGTTGGTTGAGCTAAAAAAAGACTACAAACAGGTTTTGGTTCGTGCATATAAGAACAAATCTGTTGAAAATAAATTACTTTTTGTGCTTTCTTCTAAAAGTTTGGGAGAGGCTTATCGTCGTATCAAATATTTAGAAAAATATTCGGCTTTCCAATTAGGACAAGCGAATGAAATTATTGGTAAACAAACTGATATTCAAACGAAAAAAGCGAAAAAAGAAAAAGCGAAAGACGAAAAAGAAAAAGTACTTTCTCAGCAAACATTGTTTAGTCAAAATCTTGAAAAAGAAAGATTAACAAAAGAGAAAGCTGTCGAAGAATTCCGTAAAAATGAAGGTGTTATTGCTGCAGAAATCAATGCAAAAGAGGCACAACAACGCCAAATTGATGCGCAGATTAAAGCAATTATTGAAGAAGAAATTCGTCAAGCTAAGATTCGTGCAGAAAAAGATTTAAAAGATTGGAACGAAGCAAAAAGAGGAAACTCTATTGCATCTTATAACGAATATTTACGTGATAATCCAAAAGGAGATTACGCGAAATCAGCTCGTACAGCTATTTTAAGAATTGAGAATGATGCTAAAGCATGGAATATTGCACGTTCGGCGCATACAAAACAAGCGTATCAATCTTATTTAACTCATCATCCAACCGGAAGTTTCGTTTCTACAGCGAAAACAGAAATTTCTAAATTTGAGCAATTAGAACGTGAAGCAGAAGCTGAACGTCAACGCATTATTGCGCAACGTAAAGCGGAAGAAGATGCGCGTCTTAAAGCTCAAAAAGAAGAGGATGCACGTAAAATTGCAGCAGCAAAAGCTGAAGCTGAGCGTAAAGCGAAGATAGAAGCAGAACAAAAAGTTGTTGTAAAAGTGCCAGAAAAAGAACGTGTTGTAAAAGTAGATGCGGTAAAACCAGCTGAGACTTTTGCAGAACGTCCAGATTCTGAAGGTATTTCGGGAGAGTTCTCATCAAACAGAGGTCGTTTACCTTGGCCTGTTGATAAAGGAACGGTTGTAAGCAGATTTGGTTCTAATTCTCACCCCGTTTTATCTAATATTACAACACAAAATAGTGGTGTTGATATTTCAACTTATCGTGGTGCACATGCACGTGCCGTTTACGAAGGAACTGTTCAAGCTGTGATGAGTGTATCTGGAAATGGTAAATCTGTATTGGTAAGACATGGTTCATATTATTCAGTTTATACAAACTTGTCAAGTGTAAGTGTTTCGAAAGGTGATGATGTAAAACGTGGTCAATCTTTAGGAATTATTTATACAAGTGGAGATGGTGAAACAGTCATGAATTTCCAAATTTGGAGTGGAACAACAAAACAAAATCCTGCTTCTTGGGTAGCGGGAATGTAATAAATAAATTATATATTTGCATTAAAATCAATTCAGTATGGGATTAGGAGGTAAAGAATGGATCGTAATCGTACTTGTTGTGTTATTATTATTCGGAGGAAAGAAAATTCCTGAATTAATGAAAGGATTAGGTTCTGGATTAAACGAATTCAAGAAAGCAACAAAAGATGATAACAAATCAGAAGCTACAGAAAGTACTTCTGACAAAAAAGAAAATTAAAATATATTTTTAATTAAATAATAAAGCATTGTAGTTGCGTATACAATTACAATGCTTTTATTTTATAAACTAAAACAAAACATGAAATTCACAGATAAAGCTTGGTCTATTTTTAATCAAAGTATCAATGATTATCACAAATATGATGATGTAAATCGTCAAATAGAAAATCCATATAGCGAAGAAGATTTAATCGCTCATTTATTGTACAAAAAAAATTGGATTGATACAGTTCAGTGGCATTTAGAAGATATTATTCGTGATCCACAAATTGATCCTGTTGAAGCACTTAGTTTAAAACGTTGGATTGATAAATCAAACCAAGAACGTACAGATATGGTAGAATATGTGGATAGCTGGTTTTTACAACAATATGCGAACGTTGACGTAAAAGAAGATGCAACATACAATACAGAATCTCCTGCGTGGGCTGTAGACCGTTTTTCTATTTTATCGCTTAAGGTTTATCACATGAAACAAGAGGTGGAACGTGAAGACGCAACACCAGAACATAAAGCAGCTTGTCAAGTGAAATTAGATGTTTTGAATCAACAACATCAAGATTTATCAACTGCGATTGAAGAATTATTAGCTGATTTTGAAGCGGGTAAAAAATACATGAAAGTGTATAAACAAATGAAAATGTATAATGACGAGGATTTGAATCCAGTTCTTTATGCAAACAAGAAATAATTTTCATAAAAATTAATAAAATATAGAAAACTCATCTTTTTTGGATGAGTTTTTTTATTGCGTACAAATGTGTTAATTTCATCTAATCAAAACATTAGAATGAAAAAACTGAAATTTATTACTTGCTTTACCTTATTTATTTTTGGTACACAACTGTATGCGCAGTATGCTGCAGTAAAAGATTTAGCTACGAGGCAATTTCCGTGGTTGAAGAATAAAGTTGTACTCAAAGAAATTCTAAAAGAGAATGATGAAGATGTCTTTGTCATCGAAACGAAAAAAGATAAACTATATATTTCAGCATCGTCTACAAGTGCGGCTTCGCGTGGGTTAGATTGGTATGCGAAACATGTGGCACACCAAAGCATTTCGCATATGGGCGATAACAAATTGCAGCTTGCCAAACTTCCACAAGTTCATCAACCAATCAAAAAGAAATCATTTGTTCCATATCGTTATGCGTTAAATTATTGTACGATCAACTATTCATTTAGCTTTTATACATGGGAAGAATGGGAGAAAGAATTGGATTGGATGGCGCTGAATGGTGTCAATATTATGTTAGCGCCAGTTGGGACTGAAAAAGTTTGGTACAACACATTGATTAAAATGGGTTATTCGGATGAAGAAGCCAAAGCTTTTATTCCAGGTCCTGCGTTTACAGCTTGGTGGCTAATGGGAAATCTTGAAAGCTGGGGCGGTCCTGTGAGCAATCAATTAATAGATCAACAAGCAGAGTTGCAAAAAAAGATTCTGAAACGAATGAAAGAGTTAGGAATCGAGCCTATTTTACAAGGTTTTTATGGAATGGTTCCGCACGATTTGAAAACGAAAAAAGGATACGAAGATGCACCAGTTATCGATCAAGGAAATTGGGTGTTCACAGAATTTACGCGTCCAGCTATTTTAGTTCCTACCATTTCTCATTTCGAGAATGTTGCTAACATTTACTACGATGAGATGAAGAAATTGTATGGAAATGAAATCAAATATTTTGGAGGAGAACCTTTTCACGAAGGAGGAAAAACAAAAGGAGTTAATGTGCCAGAAGTAGCGCAACACGTACAACAAACGATGCAAAAAAATTATCCAAATTCTACTTGGGTTTTACAAGGTTGGCAAAACAATCCTTCGGATGATATTTTAAAAGGATTGAAAAAAGAGAATACTTTAATTATTGAATTGTTTGGAGAAAATACAGATAATTGGTACAAAAGAAAAGGATATAACGGTACAAGTTTTATTTGGTCAAATGTGAGTAATTTCGGAGAAAAGAATGGTTTGTACGGAAAATTACAACGTTTTATTGATGAAGTTTATCGCGCCAAAAACTCTGAATATGGACAATATTTGAAAGGTGTCGGAATTATTCCAGAAGGAATTATCAACAATCCTGTTGCTTACGATTTGATGTTGGATTTGGCTTGGCAAGATGAAAAACCAAATCTTGACGAATGGCTGAAAAATTATACAATTTATCGATACGGAAAAGAAAATCAAGATATCATAAATGCTTGGAAAGGTTTTGCACAAACGGTTTATTCAAGTCCAGATGTTTACCAAGAAGGACCTTCAGAAAGTATTTATTGCGCACGTCCTTCGTTGAATGTCAATCCAGTTTCATCTTGGGGAACACGTAAGAGAAATTACGATATTAAACAATATAAGGAAGCTGTAAAATTATTTGTGAAAGCAGATGAAGAATTCAAAAATGTAGAAACGTATCAAACCGATAAAATCGATTTTCTTCGTCAAGTTTGGGCAGATAAAGGTGATGATGCTTATGCGCGAATGGTTGCTGCGATAAATTATCAAGATAAAGAACGTATCCAAAAAGCTGGAAATAATTTCATCGAAATGGTAAAATTGCAAAACGAATTATTAGGAAATAGTAAATATTTTACGCTGAATCGTTGGGTAGAAGAAGTTAAAGATTTTGGAAAGAATTTGCCTGATGCTCAAAACGTGATGTACAATGCAAAAGGACAAATTACGTTTTGGGGACCAGATACGTTGCCGCGTACGACGCTGAGAGATTACGCGCACAAAGAATGGAACGGATTACTTGGTTCGCTTTATTTGGAGCGTTGGAAAGTCTTTGTGGAGAATTCTATAAATGGTAAAATCTCAAATCCAGAAGATTTTTATAAAATGGAAGTTGAGTGGTCGAAGAAGCAAGATTTGTATCTACCAACAAAATCAACACCTGAAGAATTTAAGAAGATTCAAGCTAAAATTTTAGAATAATTATAAAGTTGAAATTACCTCGTATTGAAAAATATGAGGTATTTTTATAATTACTGTAAAATTTCACACATGAAGAAAAATTATTTCAAACCCTTACTTTTAGGAATAAGTTTATTTTCGATTTCGGTTTTTGGTCAACAAGAAAAACCAAAATACGATTATCAAGAAGCTTTCAAACCATTTTTTTATCAGAATAATGCAACAGAAACTCGTTCGGCGAGTGGAAAACCAGGTCATAATTATTGGCAAAATCGTGCGGATTATAACTTGAATGTTAGTTTGAATGAAGAAAAAAATGAAATTTCGGGAACATCTGAAATTACATATACCAACAATAGTTTTGATGATTTAGACTTTTTGTGGTTACAATTGGATCAAAATTTATTCAAAAAAGAATCTCGTGGAAGTGCTTTATTACCAATTTCTGGAAGCCGTTATGGCGATTCAACTTCTGAATTTGAAGGAGGTTATAAAATTAAATCTGTTCAAATTGACGGAAAAGAAGCGAAATACACTGTTTCAGATACGCGTATGCAAATTGATTTGATTAATCATTTGAAAGCGCGTGGAGGAAAAACAAAAATCAAGATTGAATATTCGTTTGTTTCGCCAAATTATGGAGCAGATAGAATGGGAGTTGAGCCAACTAAAAATGGAAAGATTTTTACGATGGCGCAATGGTTTCCTCGCATGGCGGTTTATGATGACATCATGGGGTGGAATACTTTGCCTTATCTAGGTCCAGGAGAATTTTATCTGGAATATGGAGATGTAACAGCCAGTATTACGGTTCCGTCAACGCATTATGTGGTTGGTTCGGGAGAATTATTGAATGAAAATGAGGTCTACTCAAAAGAAGAAGTAAACCGATGGAACAAAGCAAAATCGAGTGATAAAACGGTAATTATTCGCTCTGCTGATGAGGTAAACAAAGCGACAAAAGTTGCAAAAGGAACAAAAACGTGGAAATTTAAAATTCAAAATACGCGTGATTTTGCTTGGGCTTCATCATCTTCATTTATCTTAGATGCAGCAAAAATTAATCTTCCAAGTGGTCAAAAATCATTGGCAATTTCGGCTTATCCAGTAGAAAGCGATGGAAATGATGCTTGGGGAAGATCGACAGAATATACAAAAGCTTCTATTGAACATTACTCGAAACAATGGTTAGAATACCCTTATCCAGCGGCGACAAATGTAGCAGGAAATGAGGGTGGAATGGAATATCCGGGTATTGTTTTTTGTCATATGACTTCGAAAGGAGAAAGTCTTTGGGGCGTTACAGATCACGAATTTGGACATATTTGGTTCCCGATGATTGTTGGTTCTAATGAGCGTGTTCATGGTTGGATGGACGAAGGTTTTAATACATTTATCAATGATATTTCGACGAAGAATTTCAACAATGGCGAATATTACAAAAAGCAATCTGCACAACGAATGGCGGGTTATTTATTCAGCGATAATCTTGAACCTGTAACGACTCAACCGGATAATATGCGCGAAAGAAATATCGGTGCATTGTTGTATTATAAGCCGGGAGCGGGAATGAAAGTTTTACGTGAAACAATTTTGGGTGAAGAAAAATTTGATAAAGCATTGCGTCAATACATCAAATATTGGGCATATAAACACCCAACGCCAGAAGATTTTTTCCGTACAATGGAAAATGTTTCGGGTGAGGAATTATCGTGGTTTTGGAGAGGTTGGTTCTTGAATAAATGGACAATTGATCAAGGAATTAATAGTGCAAAATATGTAGATGGCGATTATAAAAAAGGCTTGATTTTGAAAGTGGAGAACTTTGGACAATTACCAATGCCAACAACTGTTCAAGTGAATTTTAAAGATGGAACTTCGCAAGAAGTTAAATTGCCGATTGAAGTTTGGAAACGTAATACAGAATGGACTTTCAAAGTGCCTTCAACAAAAGAAGTTTCGACGATTAAATTGGATCCAAATGGAGCTTTGCCAGATATTGATTTGAAGAATAATACATATAATATGGGTGATGCAAAACCTGTTGAAAAGATTAATCCAAAAGAATATGAAGGTACATTTACGAATAAACAAATCAATGCTGAATTTGTGTTGAAAGCTGAAAACGATAAATTGAATTTAGTTTTTGGTGGACAAACTATTCCGTTAGATTATCAAGGTGATGGTAAATTTGTGAATGAACAAGGCGGTTTGGAATTGACTTTTGCAAAAGATAAAAAGACATTTTCTGTAGAAGAAGCTGGACAAAAATATGAATTTACAAAGAAGTAAATTTGTTTTAAGTTGTCATGCTGAACTCGTTTCAGCATCACATCAGAAAAATCAAAAAACCACCTCGCAAGAAGTGGTTTTTTGTTGATTATTATTTTCGAGATGTACCTTCTGGTTTAAGATATAAATCGAAGTAATCTGTAATTTTTTGCATCAAATGAACGCGATCTTTTCCACGAACATTATGCTCATGTCCAGGGTAAACAAAGTAATCCATTTGCACACCATTCTTCACTGCTTCGCGAATAAAATCAATTGAATGTTGCCAAACTACCACATTATCTTGCGCTCCGTGAATCATTAATAATTTACCTTTTAAGTCTTTTACACGATTTATTAAATTCGTGTTTTTGAAACCTTCAGGATTATCTTGTGGCGATTCCATGTAACGTTCTGTGTACATAATTTCGTACTGCGTCCAATCTAAAACTGGTCCACCAGCAACTCCAACTTTGAAAACGTCAGGTTTACGCAACATGAATGATGTTGTCATAAATCCACCATAAGACCAACCGTGAATTCCCATACGTTCCGCATCTACGAAAGGTAAAGTTTTCAAGAAATCAACACCTTTCATTTGGTCATTCATTTCTGTAGTTGCTACATTTCCGTGAATCGCTTGTTCAAATTTAAGACCTCTATTCGCCGATCCGCGTCCGTCCATTGTAAAGACAACATAACCTTTTTCTGCTAAATGATCGTACCAAAGATTTCCTGTTGCAGGAAAACGATTCGTGATTAATTGCGCATGAGGACCATTGTATAAATAAACGATAACTGGATATTTTTTCGAAGAATCAAAGTTTGTTGGATAGATTAATTTTCCATACAAATCTGTTCCATCATCTGCTTTTAATGTTACATTTTCAACTTTCGCTGTGTTGTAATTTGCTAAAGGATTTTGAGCAGTTAAGATATTTTGTTTGAATTTTCCATTCGCATCCAACACATCAATCTTACGCGGTGTGTTGTCATTGCTCCAATTATCAATTGCATATTCTCCGTTCGTTGAAACCGAAACATTGTGCGTTCCTGCATCTGTTGTTATTTTACGCAATTTTCCATTCTCCCAATTCACCGCATATAAATGACGATCTTTCGGAGAATCTTTTGTTGTCATGATTAAGAATTCTTTTTTCTTCGCATTTTCCCCAACAAGATCTGTTACAATCCAATCTCCTTTTGTGATTTGGTTTAATAATTTTCCGTCTGTATTGAAACGATATAAATGCATAAAACCATCACGTTGCGACCACCAAACAAACTCGTTATTTTTTCCTGGAATAAAATGTAATTCATTTTGAGGTTCTACATATTTTGCATCATCTTCTTTGAATAATGTTTTAATCAATTTCCCTGAAGTTGCATCATATTGATTCAATTCCATGTGTTTTTGATTACGAGAAAGTAACGCGATATAAATATGTTTTTCATCTGGTGACCACGTAACCGAAGTTAAATAATGATCAACCTCTGGATGAGTTTCTAAGAAAATCGTTTTTTGAGTGGTTGGATTATAAACTCCTAATGTTACGGTATGATTTTTTGTTCCAGCAAATGGATATTTGATGTTTTTGTTCACCGCAGGTTGCACAGACCAATCGATAATTGGATAATCTGTAACCGCTGTTTGATCCATTCTATAAAACGCAACTAAATTCCCTTTTGGCGAAATGAAAATTCCTTTGTGAATACCGAATTCATTTTGATGAACCGATTTTCCATTCACAATTTCATATTTTCCGTCTTTGGTAATTTGATGTGTTTTTCCAGCTTTATCAACAAAAAATAAATTATTATCAACCACATATCCAACTTGATTATTTGTTGCATCAAATTCTACATTTTCTGCATTATCAGGTAATTTCAACCAATCATTTTGTTGACCAGCAGTTGTAATTGTTTTGTAACCCGTTTTTGTCGAATAATAGGCTTGCTTATCATTAATCCAATTCAAAGAAGGAATTCTTTTATTCTCAAATTGAGAACTTCTGAAAATTGTATCCGTTTTAAGAGAAGGAACTTCTTTCTTGATTAAAGCTTCTCCATAAGATGTTTTTACATTTTGCGTATACGCATTTTGATTCGGAATCCATTGTACTTGATTTAGATTTTCGATACGTAAATTCGTCGATAATCCAAGTACAGCGTCTTCCATTGTGACATTCTTTTTCTGAGCCAATAAACTCGCGCTCATCAAAAGTGTACTCAATAAAATTGTTTTTTTCATGTGTGATTTCTATTTCAAATATTGCCCAAGGGCTTCTAAGTTTTTCTTTTCGTTTCCAATAAAAATTTTGTCTCCGTCTACAACCACAGGACGTTTTAGGAAAGTATAATCTGATAAAATATAATTTTTGATATCATCTTCAGAAAGCTGTTGATCTTTCAATCCTAATTTTTTGTAATTCTGTGCACGTCTCGAAAATAAAGCTTCGTAACTCCCAGCTAAATTCTTCATTTCTTCTAATTCTTCTGCTGTTATCGCAGTCGATTTTATTTCATGCAAATCAAAACCTGTAAAATCAAACTCTTTCATAATACGTTTGCACGTATCGCAAGTTTTCAAAAAAAATACTTTTTTCATTTCTCAAAATCTTTGGTTTTGTAAAGATAAATAAGTTTCATCGTTTTGCAGAATGATAAAGAATTTTGTCAAAATATATTTCAAATCGATAAAAAACTATCTTTGCAAGTATGGAAGAAACTAATTTTTTGCGTTTAAACAAATATATTAGCGATAGTGGTTTTTGTTCGCGTCGCGAAGCAGATCAATACATCGAAAATCGTTTGGTACAAATTAATGGACGAGTTGCTAAAATTGGGCAATTTGTAGGACCAAATGACGTGGTGACTGTAAAAGGTGTCGAAATAGAACCGCGCGAAAAGGAGCATGCGGTTTATATTATGCTTAATAAACCTGTGGGCGTTACGTGTACAACAGATCCTACAGATCCAGATAATATTGTCGATTTTCTTTCGTTTGGAGAACGAATTTTTCCGATTGGTCGTTTAGATAAAGATTCGCAAGGATTGATTTTATTGACAAGCGACGGCGATATTGTGAATAAGATTTTACGTGCTGGAAATAATCACGAGAAAGAATATATCGTAACCGTTGATAAACCAATTACGGATGAATTTTGCGAACGAATGTCGAAAGGTGTTCCGATTTTGAATCAAGTTACGAAGAAATGTAAAATCGAAAAAATAAGTACAAATGTTTTCAAAATTACATTAATCCAAGGTTTGAATAGACAGATTCGTCGTATGTGTGAATATTTTGGATATGGTGTAAAAAAATTAGAACGTGTTCGAATTATGAACTTAACGTTGAACGTAGGAATTGGTCAACACCGAGATTTAACAGCAGAAGAATTAGCGGAAATCAATCGCTTGACGAAAGATTCTGAAAAACATGAAGAAAAGAAACCAGCTTCAAAATCAAAAAAATCATCAGCGAAAAAAACAAAAGAAATTTCTCCAGATTTTAAAGATTCGAAAGGAAAATCAATCAAAAAGCCTATAAAAAAATCAACAACTCAAGCAAGAGTAGGAAAAAGTAAACCACCAACAAATACCAAAGGAGGGAAATTTGGTAAAAGAAGATAAAATTGAAAAGACGAATATTTTTCGTCTTTTTTTATACATTTTGGTCAAAACTAACTTCTATCATATCATTTTACCAAAGATTCAATATCTTTATAAAGTAAAATCTTAAAAACACATGAAGAAAATTGTTTACTCGTTGCTTTTTATAGCGATGACTTTTGGTGCGTCGGTAAAAGCGCAAGAAAATGTTACTTATCAATTGCCTCCGCAAGAAATTTTACAATTGGCAGACGCGGATATGCCACCCTCAATTAGTACAGATCGCAAGGCAGAAAATGCATTTTTGTCTTATAGAAGTCGTTATAAAACGATTAATGAATTGTCAGAAAAAGAATTACGTTTAGCAGGATTACGAATTAATCCAGTTACAAATATCAATTCACGTGAAACATTCAGTGAGAAAATTACTTATTTTGATCTGAAAACTTCAAAAGAAAAAACGATAGCTGGTTTACCTGCGAAAGGACGTTTTTCTAATCAATCTTGGAATACTTCTCAATCAAAATTTGCCGTTACAAATACAACAAATAAAGGTGTAGAATTGTGGATTATTGATGTAAAAACACAAGCTGCAACAAAAGTTTATGAAGATAAATTAAACGCAAACTTAGGTCGTCCTTTCAATTGGATTTCAGATACAGAATTAATTGTGAATGTAATTCCGGCTTCTAAAAAAGCATTGATTGATACGAAAGATGCTATTGCGACTGGACCTACAGTTTCTGTTGCTGACGGAAAAGAAGCACAAAACAGAACTTATCAAGATTTATTGCAAAATAAAAATGATGAGTTTAACTTCGAGCAATTAGCAATTTCTGAATTAGTAAAAGTTAATATCGAAACAGGAGCAAAATCGAAATGGAAAGATGCTGCGATGTACACGGATATTTCGACTTCTCCAGATGGACAATATGTTTTGGTGAACGAAATCAAAAAACCTTTTTCATATTTAGTAACCTACAATAGTTTCCCATCAACTGATATTGTGTATGATATCAACGGAAAATTAATAAAAGAAGTTGATCATAAAGAGTTACAAGAAGTTGTTCCGAAAGGATTTTCTTCGACAATTACGGGGAAAAGAGGTTTGAATTGGAGAGCAGATAAACCAAATACATTGTATTGGGTTGAGGCTTTAGATGGTGGTGATGCAAACAAACCTGCGGAATATCGCGATGCGCTTTATCAAGTTGCGGCGCCTTTTACAGCGAACAAAGAGTTGTTGGTAAAAGTAAAAGATCGCTATAGAGGAGTGACTTGGGGAAATGATGAGGTTGCGATTGTGAGAGATGCTTGGTACAACACACGTAACGAAAGTAGTTATTTGTTCAATCCGTCAAATCCAGCTCAAGAATCAATCCGTTTTTTCAGTAGAAATTCGCAAGATGCTTACAATAATCCTGGAAATTTCGTAACTGAAATGAATGATTATGGTTACAATGTTTTAGCGATTAACAAAGGAAAATTGATGTTAGTTGGGGAAGGAGTTTCTGCGGAAGGAATTTTACCTTTTGTTGATGATTTTGATATCAAAACACAGAAAACTACTCGTTTATGGAGAGCGCAAAAATCAGATAAATTAGAAGCAATTGCTCGTGTTATTGATCCGAAGAAAGGAATCATTTTAGAACAAATTCAATCGAAAACAGATTATCCAAATTTATATGTTCGTAATATTTTTCAGAAAGGAGGAAAGCCAAAACAAGTAACCTTTACAAAAAATCCTTTTGAGGCAATGAACAAAGTTTCGAAAGAGTTAATTACGTACAAACGTGCTGATGGCGTTGAATTATCAGGAACGTTATATTTACCACCAAATTATGATAAAACGAAAAAGGAAAAGTTACCAATGTTAATGTGGGCTTATCCTCGCGAGTTCAAAGATGCATCTACGGCTGGTCAGGTAACAACTTCTGAAAATAAATTTACTTCTCCTTCTTACGGAGGTCCTATTTATTGGGCATTGAGAGGATATGCGGTCTTAGATGACGCGGCTTTCCCAATTATTGGAGAAGGAAAAGAAGAGCCAAATGATACGTTCGTTCCTCAATTGGTAGCCAATGCAAAAGCAGCGATTGATGCGGTGGATAAATTAGGTTATATCGATCGTGAAAGAGTTGCGGTTGGTGGACATTCTTATGGTGCGTTTATGACAGCGAATTTATTAACGCATTCTAATTTATTTGCGGCGGGTATTGCGCGTTCAGGGGCTTATAACCGTACGTTAACGCCGTTTGGATTCCAGTCAGAACAACGTAATTATTGGGAAGCTCCAGATGTTTACAACACAATGGCTCCTTTCCAAAATGCAGATAAAATGAAAACACCATTGTTGTTAATTCATGGTGAAGCTGATAATAATACAGGAACTTTCCCGATGCAATCTGAGCGTTATTTCAACGCGTTGAAAGGTTTGGGAGCGACAACTCGTTTGGTTTTATTACCACAAGAATCTCACGGATATGCGGCTAGAGAAAATATTCTACACATGTTGTGGGAACAAGATCAATGGTTAGAGAAATATGTGAAAAACAAAGGAAAAAATTCTGAAAAGAAATAATTTCAAACAAAAAAACCACTTCGAAAGAAGTGGTTTTTTTGTTTTATAGCTGAGGTATTATAACATTTTCAAGAAGTTAACTTCTAATTCTGTTAATCTTCTAAAATCACCTCTTTGTAAAGTTTTCTTTGTAAGTCCTGCAAAAGAAACGCGGTCTAACGCTTCTACTTCGTATCCTTTTGTTTCGAAAATACGACGTACAACGCGGTTCCAACCAATGTGTAATTCTACACCAACTTCATTTTTCGGTCTACCTTCAATAAAAGAAATTTCGTCAACAACTGCAATTCCTTCAGGAATTAAACGAACACCTTTTTTGATGTCAGCCAAATCATTTGCTGTTAATTTTTTATCTAAAGTTACATGATATATTTTTTTGATATCATGACTTGGATGCGTTAATTTCTTAGTTAAATAACCATCATTTGTAAACAATAAAACTCCTGTTGTCTGTCTGTCCAAGCGACCTACTGGGAAAATTCTCGCTGTAGTTGCTGTAGACATTAGGTCCATTACAGTTTTACGTCCTTTTTCATCATTTGATGTTGAAATAAAACCTTTTGGTTTGTTCAACACAAAATATACATTTTTCTCTGAAGAGATTTTACGACCATCGAAACGCACTTCATCATCGGGTTGTACTTTATAACCCATTTCAGTAATCACTTGACCATTCACTGTAACGATCCCAGTTTTGATCAACTCGTCGGCCTCTCTTCTGGATGCAATCCCTGCATTCGCTACATATTTATTTAAACGAATAGTCCCGTCATCAACTGGTGCTTTTTTCAGTCTTTTAACAAATGGTTTTTCACCTGGTTTGTTAAACGGTTTCTTTGGTCCAAAACTTTTCTTTCCTTCTTCCGATGGTTTTCCACCAAAAGTTGGTTTTCCTTTCCCTGAAGATGGTTTAGAAGAAGAATTTCCTCTTACCCCACCTTTTCCACGATTGTTCCCGCCTTGGGAATTTCTGTCGTTGGATTGATTTCGTCTGTTATTCATCTGAATTTGATTAATTTATGCGCTGATTAAAATTTTGCGCAATAGTTTGCAAAGTTAAGGGATTTATTTCGATTAATACGATACTAAATACACCCGCAACAATCATTCCCTTAAAAAAATAGTGTAAAATCTTATATGCTTGTGTCGATTTTATTCTCCAAATTATAAATAAAATCACTGTGAAAGTGATATTCGCAGCAATAAAAAAGTATTTCATTGCGCCAACATCATTTTTCATAATGATAATAATTCCAATAATTAATTCTGTAATAATTAAACATGAAATCAAAACTTTTGTAAAATCGATTCCATATTTAATTGGAATTGAATCATAATTATAAATCAAATCTGCTTTTTGAGAACTCAAATCTTTTACAATATCAGTAATCAATAATAAAATGGTCAAGAAAGTAGCATGCAACGCCAAATTGAAGGTGAAATGATCAAAATAAACCAATAAGGCGAAAAATGGCATCACACGAATAACAACCAAGTAAAAGTTTTTGATCAATGCAAATCGATTGATTTTGTGACTATAAAACCAAACCAAAAATTGATAAACCAAAAAGAAAATGAAAACCTTCCACGAAATTAAAGCTGCAATAATTAATGCTATAGCATTTAGAACAATGTAAACGGTTAGTTTGAAACCTTGCGAAACTTGTTTTTGAAGATAAACTTGTAAAGGACGTTTGAGTTCGTCTTTTTCTAAATCGTAAAAATTATTGATGATATATCCTGCGGCCACACAAAGTATCGAACAAAGGATAAGCCCGTCTAACTTTGGATTTGTCAACAATTGACGATGACCAACTTCTGGCGCAAAAATAAAAAGCGCAGCAAGATATTGTGCCAAAATAAGCACAATTAAATTATAGCCACGAACAACAGAAAATAATGCAAAAACCTTTAAGATTATTTTCTGAACGTTCATTGATTATATTTTTATAAATTATTTTTTTAGAATTTGTAAATAACTTCGGTCTGAAAGTCTTTTAGGTAGCTTTTCGCCTTGTCATAATCTTGTGTAAAACCAAGAACATAACCGCCTCCGCCAGAACCACAAAGTTTTAGGTAATACGTATCTGTATCAATTCCAGTTTTCCATGCATTCACCAATTTTTGAGGAATCATAGGTCTGAAATGCTCATAACCCCAAGCTGACAATTTTTGAAGATTTGCAAAAAGTGGATTGTATTCACCTTTAACAAAGTTTTCTATACATGCATTGTTGTATTTAATAAACTCTTCTTTCAATGTTTTACGGAAACCTTCTTTTTTCATTTTTTCGAAGAAAATATGAATCATTGGCGCCGTTTCTCCTGGTGTACCAGAATTGATTAAGAAAACAGCTCCTTTTCCGTCAGTATTTGCAGAAGGTAAACCAATTGTCGAGATATCATCTTTTGATTGAATTAACAAAGGAATATTCATATAACAAATCAAAGGATCAATTCCAGAACTTTTCCCATGAAAATGAGATTCTAAATTACCGAAAAGCGCTTTTAATTCGCTGATTTTTTCTTTGTTTAGATTTTGATTGATATCAATTTTATTCAACGCATATTTGTCATAAATAGCGGCTACCAAAGCGCCAGAACTACCTACACCATATCCTTGAGGAATGTTAGAATCGAAGTACATTCCGTTTGCAACATCTTCCGAAAAAGATTTTGTATCAAAAGTATCAGCAAAATTTTCTTCTAAAAATTTTGCATAATTTTTCAAGTGAGCATTTGATGATTCTGCGATTTCAGAAGGCTCAAATTTTAATGCACCTTGGTAAAAATTATAAGGAATTGTTAATCCTTTCGAGTTCTCAATAATTCCATATTCGCCAAAAAGTAAGATTTTGGCATAAAATAATGGGTTCTTCATTCAATGCTAAAATTGGTACTGCAAATCTACAAAATTTAAGCCACTCTTTTTTGAATTTGAGGAAGAGTTTTGCTTTAAAAAATTGTAAATCACATTATTTTTTGATTATTAGTAGATTTTGGAATATATTTTGACTAAATAATTTAGAATAAATTGGTTAAATTTCAATTAATAATCAATGATTTTAACCGAATTAGCATTAAAAATAGAGAATTAATGTATTAAAATATATAAATTTGTGCCATGTATATCACCGAATATCTATCGAATGAGATAAAACCAGGGAAAGTTAATTCTTCTCCAAGTCAGCTTTTAGAAGTTGTGCAAGAGAATAAATTGACGCATTTACCTTTGTTTAAAGGGTTGGATTTTGTTGGAAATATTTCGGAAGAAGATTTGATTGAATTATCAATTGATGATGAAAAAGTAGATTATACTTCGTATTTGGAGAGTTTTTATCTTTCTGAATCGAGTACGCTTTTAGATGCAATTCAGATGATGTACACGAATCAGGCGAATATCTTACCAATTATTAACGAACAATCGCGCTATGTTGGTTTTATTACGGAAACGGATATTATCAACACGTTTGCAAATTTTCCTTTTGTTGCTGCGCAAGGCGTTTCGATGCTAGTTTCGATTGCGGAAAAAGATTTGTCGATGACGGCGATTTCTAATATTATTGAAGTGAATAACGGAAAAATTTTGGGAATGATGATTGTTGGGAATAAGGAGGATAGCGTTTATGTTTTGCTGAAATTTAGTTCATCGAACTTGTTGACAATTGGTGAAACATTTGAGCGTTATGGATATCAAGTGATTCAAAAATTTTATAACGACGAAAAACAAGAACTTCTGCAAAGTCGTTATGCACAATTGTTAAAATACATGAATACCTAATGATAAAAGTTGCACTTTTTGGACAAAAAACAAGTACGTCTTTAACGGATATTATTCCACCATTTATTAATTATTTAGTTCAGAACGAAATTGCTTTTTGTGTTGAGCAAAATTTTCTTCAAATCTTAAAAGAAACAACTGATTTTGATACTGATAATGTAGAAACCTATACTTCTCATGATGATTTAGACAAATCGGTCAAGTTTTTATTCAGTTTTGGTGGAGACGGAACAATCTTATCAGCAACTACAATTGTTAGGGATTCTAATATTCCAATTATTGGCGTAAATACTGGACGTTTAGGCTTTTTAGCAACAATCAATAAAAGTGTATTGTTGGAGCAAATGGATAGTTTTTTCAATGATGATTACAACATTATTCCACGAACTTTATTAACAGTGAAAAGAAGTGATGGTGTAGAAATTGAAAATAATTTTGCAATTAACGAAGTAACTGTAGTTCGCCGCGAAACAACGAGTATGATTACGGTTGATGCTTATTTGAACAATGAATTTCTAAATTCTTTTTGGTCTGATGGATTGATTATTTCTACGCCAACAGGCTCTACAGGATATTCGTTGAGTTGTGGTGGACCAATTGTTCATCCTTCCAATCAAAATTTTGTTATTACACCTGTTGCGCCACATAATCTTAATGTGCGTCCATTAATTGTATCAGAAAACGAAAAAATTGACTTAAAAATACGTAGTAGAGCTAATGAATACTTCCTTTCGTTAGATTCTCGTAACTTTCCTTTAACAACTGACGTCGAATTGACGATACAAAAAGCTGACTTCAAAATCTTAATCGTTGAAGCTATTGACGCGACTTATTTCACAACTTTGAGAGAAAAAATGCTTTGGGGTTCAGATAAAAGGAATTAAAATTTACAATAAAACTTCTTAATTTTTGTTAAATCAGTTACGTTGAATTGACTTTTGTTTATATTTGTTCGAATTTAAAAGAAGATAAAAAGCAAAAGCCGAAAAAATAACACAACTTATGAGGAGATTATTTTTGTTTGTTTTTATACTATGTTTTTCGCAATTAATTTTTGCGCAAAGACATGAACTCGGAATTTTTGCTGGTGGAGCAAATGTGATTGGAGATATTGGTAAAGCTAGTTATATCAATCCATTTCCTACTAAAACTGAACCAGATGGTAAAATTTATTTACCAATTTCAATAGGGGGATTGTATCGTTTTAATATAAATCCACAAATGGGTTTTAGAGCAAATATCTCTTATTCAAAAGTTGGAGCAAGTGACCATCGTTCGAAAGAATATTACAAATTAGAAAGAAATAAAAATTTTCGAAATAATATTGTAGAAGGATCATTGATGTTTGAGTATAATTTCTTTAATATCAATGATGATCAAGAAAAAGCGCAATCGCCTTATATTTTTGTAGGAATTGGAGCTTTTTCTGCAAAAGGAAAAGAATATGATTACGATGGAACAAACAACGTAATTATCGAAAAAACAAAATATAATACCGATTTAACGATTCCTTTTGGAGTTGGATATAAAGTAAGATTCAATTACAATTGGATTTTATCTTTTGAGACAGGTATTCGTTATACAAGTGTTGATTATATAGATTACAACAAAGGAAAATTTACACAAAATTTTGTAGATGCTGTAGAAACAGGTACTTTGCCTCAATCTGAATATGATAAACGTATATACGGAAACACATCAAACAAAGATTGGTATGTTTTGACAGGAGTATCCTTAACGTATAGTTTTGGTCGACCTGCATGTTATTGTGATTAAAAAGAATGGAAATTAGTTTAGTAGACCAAATAGATAAAAACAATATACCTAATCATGTTGCAATCATTATGGATGGTAACGGGAGATGGGCCAAGAAGAATGGTAAAGAAAGAACTTTTGGTCACAAAAGTGCTTTGGGAGCTGTAAGATCTTCAATAAAAACTTGTCAAAGATTAGGTATAAAACATCTTACACTTTACGCATTTTCTACTGAAAATTGGAACCGTCCAAAGTTAGAAGTCAATGTTTTAATGACGTTATTAAGTTCTGCAATTAAGGACGAAATAAATGAATTACACAAAAATGGAGTTCGCTTGAATGTGATTGGAGATTTATCAAAATTACCAAAAAAAGCATTCAAAGATTTGACTCAAGCAATGGATAAAACAAAAGACAACACAGATTGTGTTTTGACATTAGCATTAAGTTATGGTTCGAAAGAAGAACTATTACAAGCGATGAAGTCTATTGCACAAAAATATAAAGACGGAGAAATATCCGACAATGATTTTAATGAAGAATTAGTTCATCAAAACTTATATACACACGATTTACCTATGGTAGATCTTATGATTAGAACAAGTGGCGAAACCAGAATTAGTAATTTCTTGTTGTGGCAAATTGCTTACGCAGAATTATATTTTACAGAGGTTTTGTGGCCTGATTTTAACGAGGAAGAATTTTATAAAGCAATTTTAAATTACCAAAATCGAGAACGTAGATTTGGTAAGATAAGCGAGCAACTAACGAACTAATCGAACTGAAATAGAGGATTATGAAGAAAATTTTTTGGACAATGTGTATGCTTGGAGCTTACATGGCACAAGCGCAAGTCGTAGATTCTACGAAAACCATTGATTCAACACAACAAGATAATTTTGTCTTAGATTATACCAATGCACGAACTTTCAAACTGAAAGATATCGTTGTAACAGGTGACTCTAAATATTCTAAGAATCAAATTATCCGTTATGCAGGGTTTGCTATCGGTGAAGAGATAGAATTACCAGGTACGAAGGTAAATAATGCTGTAAAAAAATTATGGAGATCTAATATTTTCTCTGACATCGACTTGTATGTAGATAAAATAGAAGGTAACGAAGTAACATTAGAGCTTGCCTTGGTTTCAGTTCCTAGTTTAGGAGAAATTAAGATTAACGGTGTGAAAAAATCGCAACGCGAAGATTTAATCAAACAAAATAAATTAAATCCAGGTGTTAAGATTACACAAAGTTTGATTAATACGACAAATAATAAAATCAAAGATTATTATACTGGTAAAGGTTATCCTAATACAACAATTAATGTAGAACGTCAGCCAATAGCTGGTAAAGAAGACGAAGAAAACATTACATTGAATGTTAATCGTGGAGAGCGTGTGAAGATTAAGAAAATCATTTTCGAAGGAAATGAAAACTTAACTGCTGCTCGTTTACGTAAAAAAGGGATGAAAAATACCAAACAGAAATCTATCAATATCTTCAAGTCATCTAAAATGATTCCTGAAAAATTCCAGGAAGATTTAAAAACTTTGGTTGATGAATACAAATCTGTTGGTTTTAGAGATGCTAAAGTTGAGTCATACAACATCGAAAAAGTTGATGATAAAAACTTATTAGTTAAAATTAAAGTTAACGAGGGGAAACCATATTTCTTAGGAGATGTAACGTTTTCTGGAAACTCAATTTATACCTCTGAACAATTACAACGAATTTTTGGTTACAAAACAGGAGATCGTTATGACGCAGTAGGTATCAACAAAAAGATTTCTGGATCAGAAAAAGACGATGATATTTCTACCCTATATATGGATAGAGGGTATTTGTTTGCTCGTGCTATTCCTGTAGAAAAAAGTGTGAAAAATGATACAATCGATCTTGAAATTAAAGTTTTCGAAGGTACACAAGCTACACTTAACAAAGTAACGATCAACGGTAATACAGAAGCTCATGATCATATTTTATACCGTGAATTAAGAACTAAACCAGGAGATTTATTCTCTAAATCGGACATTAAACGTACGATGATGGAGTTAGCTTCTTTAGGATATTTAGAGCCAACGCAAATTGTTCCAGACATTCAACCAAATCAAGATAATAATACAGTTGATGTAGAGTGGAAAGTTGCTCCAAAATCATCTTCTCAAGTAGAATTACAAGGAGGATATGGTGCAGGGACTTTCATTGGTACATTAGGATTAACTTTCGGGAATTTCTCATTGAAGAATTTTTTCAATAAGAAAGCTTGGAAACCAATTCCAATGGGAGATGGACAACAATTATCATTAAGAGCACAAGCTGGTAACGGATATAAAAATTATAGTTTATCATTTGTTGAACCTTGGATTGGAGGAAAACGCCCTACAGCTTTATCAACGTCTTTTTATTATTCGCAATATGATTACCGTGATAATTATGGAGAAAAAGCGAAATTGGATATCTTAGGAGCTTCAGTTGGGTTAACTAAGTTGTTAACTTGGCCAGATGATTATTTCCGCTTATCAAACTCAATTTCTTATCAGTTGTATAACTTCGATAATTATGCGATGTCTGTTGGTAATATGCAATATGAAAATGGTTCATCAAATAACTTAAACTATACATTAGGTTTAACACGTAATTCAGCTGGACCAGACCCTATTTTCCCTCAATCAGGATCAGAAATTAGTTTATCATTTACAACAACAGTTCCATATTCTGTTTTCAAAGAAAAAGATTATGCAAATATGTCTGATGTAGAAAAATTCAAATGGTTAGAGTATTATAAATTCAAAGCTAAAGCATATTTCTACAAAGAATTAACTGGTAAATTAGTTTTAAAAGCTGGTGGAGAATTTGGAGTTTTAGGAACATATAACCGTAAAATTGGAACAATTCCTTTCGAACGTTTTTACTTAGGAGGAACAGGTCTTACACAAAACCGTTTCGATGGACGTGAGATTATTTCATTAAGAGGTTACGAAGATGCAACAAACTCTGGTGGACAAACAGGAGATATTACGCCAGAAGGAGGTGGAACAATTTATAATAAATATTCGTTAGAATTGCGTTATCCAATCACAATGAGCCAAACAGCTAAGATTTATGCATTAACTTTTGCAGAAGGAGGTAACGTTTGGAACAATACAAGTGAATTTAAACCGTTTGAATTAAAACGTTCTGCTGGTGCAGGTGTTCGTATTTATATGCCAGCATTTGGTTTATTAGGATTTGATTTCGGATACGGATTTGATAAAGGATTTGGACAAACAGAACGCTCTGGATGGCAAACTCACTTTATTATTGGACAACAATTCTAATAAATTGATTAAATTTGCTTAGAACGTTTTGGCATAATTTTAGAATTAACACATCACAAATATGAAAAAATGGATTAGCTTTATAGCGTTGTTTTTTGGATTAGCAAGTTTCTCTTTCGCGCAAAGATTTTGTTACGTAGACAGTCAGTATATTTTAGAAAATTTACCAGAATATACATCGTCTCAAAGCAAATTAAAATCTCAAACAGAATCTTGGCAAAAAGAAATTGAGCAAAAACAAGAAAATTTAGCTAAATTACAAGCCGAATTCGAAGCCGAAAAGATTTTATTAACGGCAGAACAGGTGAAAGAACAAGAGAAAAAACTAGCTGATGAAGTAGCGGCTGTAAGAATTTTGCAGGATAAACGTTATGGACCAAATGGTGATTTAGTTAATCTGAGAAGATCAATGGTAAAGCCTTTGCAAGATCAAATCTATAATGCGACAAAAGAAGTTGCAGATAAAAGAGGTTATGGTTTCGTATTTGATAAAGGAAGTGATTTAATCATGATTTACACAGATCCAAAATTTGATATAAGTAGAGAGGTTTTACAGACATTAAGACCAGAGTTGAAAACAAATAATTCAAAAACATCAACTTCTGGAAATAATAAAACAAGTAATAATAGCAATAAAACAAGAAAATAAATTTTAAAAAACAAATTAGACTAAAAATGAAACAAATTAGATTGATAGCAGTATTTACAATGATGGTTTTCGGAAGCGTTTTATCTTTCGCTCAAGAAATTGCACATATTGATACGCAAGCAGTAATTGAATCAATGCCAGCTTACAAAAAAGCAGAGGCTGATTTACAAGCATTAGGTAAAAAACACGAAGATGCTATCGCAAAATTACAAGCAGACTATAAAACTTTTATGGAAACTGCTCAAAAAGATTTAGCTGGTAAATCTCAAGAAGAAGCTCAAAAATTAATTGCAGCTAACAAATACCAAGAGAAAGAGCAAGAAATGCAAAAGAAATACGAAACTTATGCAAAAGCTGCTCAAGATGAAATGCAAGCAAAAGAGAAAGCTTTAATGGATCCAATCGAGAAAAGAGTAATGGATGCAATTAATGCTGCTGCTGCAAAAAAAGGAGTTAAATATGTTTTACCTGCTGGTGTTTTAGTTTACAAAGCTGGAGGATACGACTTATTAAACGATGTTAAAAAAGAATTAGGATTATAATTTTAAGAATTATTAATATCTTCAAGCCACTATTTTAGTGGCTTTTTTTATATATGAAAAGAATTTTAGTTACCGGAGCGAATGGTCAGTTAGGTCAATCGATTTTAGAGCAATCAAAAAATTATAAGGAAATTGAATGTTTTTTTGTTACTCGAAATGAATTAGACATTACCAATGAGGAATTAATAAATCATTATTTCGAAGATAAATCATTTGATTTTGTTGTTAATTGTGCAGCTTATACAGCAGTTGATAATGCAGAAGATGATCAAGAGAATGCTTATTTAGTGAACGCAAAAGCTACAGAATTTTTAGCAAAAATCACTCATCAAAAAGGAATTCCTTTTATTCACGTTTCGACCGATTATGTGTTTGATGGAACTGAAGCTATTCCTCGTTTAGAAACAGATCAAACAAATCCGATTGGTATCTATGGTCAAACAAAATTAGATGGTGAAAATTTAGCATTAGAAAACAATCCTAAAACGATTATTTTACGCACAGCTTGGGTTTATTCTCGATTTGGAAATAACTTCGTTAAAACGATGCTTAGATTGTTTAATGATAAAGATTCTATCTCTGTTGTAGCAGATCAAATTGGTTCACCAACAAATGCAATAGATTTAGCTGATGCAATCTTAACGATTATTTCGAAAGATGATTTAACGTATGGAATTTTTAATTATTCGAATGAAGGAGAATGTTCTTGGTTTGAATTTGCACAAAAGATTAAAGAATTTTCTAATTCGACAATCGAAATTAATCCTGTTCCTACTTCTGCGTATCCAACAAAAGCGAAACGTCCTGCGTATAGTTTATTGGATAAATCAAAAATAAACGAAGTGTATCAACTTGATATTCCGACTTGGGAAGATAGTTTGAAAGAAGAATTGAAACATCTGATTTAGTTTCAATTTTAATAATATAAAAAAGCTCGAGAATTTCTCGAGCTTTTCTTTTATCTGAAAGATTATTAATTAATCTAAAATCTCAAAACGAGTATAAGGTTGTAATGCTTTCGGAATTTTTACTGTTCCATCAGCTTGTTGGTGATTCTCTAGAATTGACGCTAAAATACGTGGTAAAGCCAAAGCAGAACCATTTAAACTATGCGCTAATTGCGTTCCGTTTTCATCTTTGTAACGTAATTTCAAACGATTCGCTTGGAAAGTTTCAAAATTAGAAACAGAAGAAACTTCTAACCATTTTTCTTGCGCCTCAGAGAAAACTTCGAAATCATAAGTAATTGCAGATGTAAAACCTGTATCACCACCACAAAGTCTCAAAATACGATATGGTAATTCTAAATCTTCTAAAATACCTTTTACGTGTTCAATCATTCCGTCTAAAGCAGCATAAGAATTTTCTGGTTTTTCAATACGCACAATCTCAACTTTCTCAAATTGGTGCAAACGATTCAAACCTCTTACATCTTTTCCATAAGAACCCGCTTCACGACGGAAACAAGGCGAATATGCAGTCAGCGTAATTGGTAAATCTTCTGCTTTTACAATCGTATCACGGTAAATATTTGTTACAGGAACTTCCGCAGTAGGGATCAAGTACAAATCATCTTCTCCAATATAATACATTTGCCCTTCTTTGTCTGGTAACTGTCCAGTTCCATAACCAGAAGCCTCATTTACAACAAAAGGAGGAACAATTTCTGTATAACCAGCATCAGAATTTTTATCTAAGAAAAATTGCGTTAAAGCACGTTGCAAACGAGCACCTTTTCCTTTGTAAATAGGGAAACCAGCACCAGTAATTTTAACACCTAATTCGAAATCAATGATATCAAATTTCTTAGCAACTTCCCAGTGTGGCAAATTGTTTGGTTTTGCAGTTGCATCACCGTGTTCAAAAACGATTTCGTTATCATCAGCATCTTTTCCTGCTTTTACGATTTCGTTCGGAATATTAGGGATTTGATACAAAATATCTTTAACGGATGTTTCGTAAGACGATAATAAATCTTGTAACTCTTTTGATTGAGTTTTTAAATCAACCGTTTTGTTTTTTAATTCATTAGCCTCTTCCGATCTTCCATCTTTAAACAAATTACCAATTTCTTTTGCTAATTTGTTGGATTCAGCTAATACATTATCTAATTCAAATTGTGTTTTACGACGAAGTTCATCCACATTTAAAACTTCATCAACAAGATCTAATTGTTTGAAGTTACGTTTTTTAAGTCCTTCAATTACACGATCTTTGTTTTCTTGAATGTAAGAAACTACTAGCATACTTTTATTAAATTTATACAAATGTATAAATAATTAATTTTTTAGAATAAAGATTAAATGATTTAGTATCAAAAATTAATCAAAATCTACTTATTTTTAGATTTTACTGTCTTTATTAGATAAATAATTGATATAATGTTTTTTACAAATAATATTCAAAAATTGTAAAATATTTTATAATTAATTAATAATCAGCGCATTAAGATTTGTTTATTAAGAATTTATTAATACAACTATATTACATTGATTTTACATGCTGTTGTTTGCATTTCGAAATACATTTGTCAAAGAAAATTAATCGAAAATTATTAATAATTAAAACAATAAAACAATGAAAAAATTTTTCGCAGTAGTTGCAGTAGCAGCTTTATCTTTAGGAGCAGTATCTTGTGGTGAGAAAAAAGCAGAAGAAGCACCAGCTAACGTTGATTCAGCAGCAGTAACAGTTGATTCAGCAGCAGCAGTAGTTGATTCAGCAGCAGCAGTAGTTGACTCAGCAGCAGCTAAAGTTGATTCAGCAGCAACTAAAGTTGAAGGTGCAGCTAAAGAAGTAGCTCCAGCTACTGAAGCTCCAGCAAAATAATTTGAAATAACATTCAGATCATATAAAGAAACCACTTATCAGATAAGTGGTTTTTTTTATGCTGTTTTGCGATGTAAATAGCGCGTTAACTTGATTGATAAATCTAAAAGTATAATTTTAGAATTACCATTTCGCTCAATATGATACGACGCTTCATTAATTTCATTTAAAATATCCTCGATATTTGCTCCATGTATAAAAGGCGCAAAACCTTGCCATTTAAAGCCTTCTGCATTGATTTGCAAGAAAACTAAATCATCAGATTGATACGTTTTTAACAAAGCTTGACGAAAAATCTCTGAACAATAATTTAAAAAATCTTTTTGTTCACTTCTCGACCAACTTGCAATTTGATTAGACCAATCAATCAAATCCTTTAAAACGGTTGGAGTTTTGGCTGCCATAAATGCTTTTCGAACCCAAGTCACAAAATATTTATCGAATAAATGCTCGTCATCATTCAATTGATGCAGCGCTTCTCGTACATTTCCTTGCGATAGAAAAGCAATATGTTGCGCTTTTTTTGGATTAATATTTTTCTTCTCAACCAAATAGTTCTTTACATCCGATTGCGATAAACGTGGGATTTTGACTAATTGACAACGAGAAGTAATGGTTTGTAAAATTAAATCCTCGCGCTCTGTTACCAATAAAAAAAGTGTTTTTTGAGGTGGTTCTTCAATTATTTTCAATAATTTATTGGCTGCAGCAGTTGTCATTTCCTCTGCTTGCCAAATAATCATGATTTTATAACCGCCTTCGTAACTGTTTAAAGCCAGTGTTTTAACAATTTCATCTGCTTCATCAACAGGGATAACGCCTTGTTTTTTTTCAATTCCGAGATGAGACATCCAATCAGTTAGATTTCCATAGACATTTTCGTCTACAAAAGATCTCCAATCGTTTAATAAATACTTAGCAAGTGGCTTTTTTACACTTTCTGTTGCTGAATAAGGAAAAGAAAAATGTAAATCTGGATGTTGTAATTTATCAACTTTTAGATTGCATTGTTCGTTATTCAAACCACACAAAACCTCACGTGCATAAGCAATAGCCAAAGCCAAAGTTCCCGAACCTTCTGGACCAGAAAATAGCTGCGCATGACTTATACGACCATCTTTTATAGATTGTTGAAGTTTGTTTTTAATCTCCTGTTGTCCAATTACATTTTCCCAAAGCATAGTCCAAAGTTACTATTTTTATTTTTCAGAATTTATCAAACTTTTTAATCGATTGATTTCTTCTAAATTAGCAATTCCAGAATCGTCAATCATAGCAGAAGAATGAAAATAAGTTGCATTTGTATATGAATCAATTTCTTCAATATTTGTTGAGCGCAAACCACCTCCAGGCATAATTGTGATTTTATTTTCTGCTTTTTTAACTAGATTTTTTAATTCACGTTTTCCATAATCTACATTACTATCTAAGCCAGAAGTTAAAATAGTTTTGAATCCTAAATCAATCACTGTTTGAAGTGAATCTTCGGCATCAGAAGTTCTGTCAAAAGCACGATGAAACGTACATGGAAAAGGTTTTGAAAGTTCAACTAATTCTTGATTTCGTTCAAAATCAATTTCGTTGTCTTCATTCAAAATTCCAAAAACAAAACCATCAATTCTAAAATTTTTAATCATGATGATTTCAGATTTCATTTGTTCAAATTCTTCATCAGAATAATAAAAATCTCCACCACGAGGGCGAATCATCACCATAATATCTTTGTCTGTTTCTTTTCGCAATGTTTTGATATCTTCAAAATCTGGTGTAATTCCACCTGTTGAAGCATCGGCGCATAACTCAATTCGATCTGCATTTGATTTTGCTGCAACCAAAGCTGATTCTAAATTAAAGCAAGCGATTTCTAATTTTTTCATTTTGTAATAGATTTTCCGTCAATCAAACGATTTCCAGTTTTATCATAAACCGCAAAGTTAAAGCCTGGATGAATACAATACGAACCATATTCACCTTGTTTATTAATTGCAATAAAACCAACTTGAATCGCCGATAAATCTTTTTTGCGTGATTCTGTTAACTTAATAATTCGATGAACAGCCTCTTTACACGCATTTTCTGGCGAATAACCTTGACGCATCAACTCTACAACCAAATGACTTCCCGCAATACGAATTACTTCTTCGCCGTGTCCAGTCGCTGTCGCCGCACCAATTTCGTTGTCAACATACAAACCTGCGCCGATAATTGGCGAATCGCCAACACGTCCGTGCATTTTGTACGCCATTCCGCTTGTCGTACAAGCTCCAGAAAGATTTCCATGCGCATCTAAGGCAATCATTCCAATTGTATCATGATTTTCGATATTGATTGGCATTTGATAATTGGTGTCTTTCAACCATTCTTTCCATTCTTGTTCGGAAACATCAGTCAATAAATTCTCCTTTTTGAAACCTTTTTCCAGAGCAAATTGTAGCGCTCCATCTCCAACCAACATGACATGTGGTGTATCTTCCATCACTTTTCGCGCAACAGAAATCGGATGTTTGATATATTCTAAAGCTGCAACAGAACCGATATTTGCTTGATCGTCCATAATACAGGCATCCAACGTTACTTTTCCATCACGATCAGGACGTCCACCGTAACCAACACTTCGTTCATTTGGATCTGCTTCTACTAATTTTACACCTTGTTCTACTGCGTTTAAAGCAGTTCCATTTTTACCTAAAACCTTCCAAGCTTCAGCATTAGCTTCAAGTCCAAAACGCCATGTAGAAAGAACAATTGGCTTATTGATTTTTGTTGAAGTAGTTGATTTTGTAGATTTAGTTTGTGCACTAAGATTAAGTTTAGTTGTACCTAAAAGCAAGCCTAGTGCACCTAAATTTTTTATAAAATTTCTTCTATTATTCATGTGTTAATCGATTTCAAATTATGAATCTAACAAATATAATTCATATAATTGTATAACAGTTTATCTGATACTCAAAACACTAAAAACTTATGAGAACAATTTTACTATCTGTTTTTTGGATAATGATTTCAAGTATTTCATTTGCTCAAAAAAATGATTATACACAATATGTAAATCCTTTTATTGGAACCGGCGGTCACGGGCATACTTTTCCTGGCGCGACTTTGCCTTATGGAATGGTTCAGCTTTCGCCAGATACGCGTGTTGATGGAAGTTGGGACGGTTGTAGTGGATATCATTATTCAGATGATTTTATTTATGGTTTTTCGCATACGCATCTTAACGGGACAGGAGTTTCTGATTATGGCGATATTATGTTGATGCCAACGCTTAATCAAAAAGGATTTAATCAAACGGATTATGGCTCAAAATTTTCGCATAAAAATGAAAAAGCAACAGCCGGATATTATCAAGTTTTATTAGATAAATACAATATCAATGTTCGATTAACTACGACAACTCGCGTTGGTTTGCATGAATATACTTTTAATAAAGCTGGTGATGCAAATATCATTTTAGATCTTAATCATCGTGATAAATTAGTAGACGGAGAAGTGAAAATTGTAGACGCTAAAACGCTTTATGTCTACAGAAATTCGGAAGAATGGGCGAAAAATCAAAAGATTTTTGCGAAAATAGAATTTAATGTTCCGTTGAAATTAACTTCTTCAAAAGACGGAAATATTACATCTAAAACATTCAAAGGAAATGAAATTGCCTTGGCTTTTGGGAAAAAAGTAAAGAAAGGTGAGAAGATTTTGGTAAAAGTTACCTTGTCTACAACTGGATATAATGGAACGGATGTTAATAGTAAAGAGTTAACAACATTTGATTTTACAAAAACGAAAGCTGCTGCTGAAAAAGCTTGGAACAAAGAATTATCTAAGATTGAAGTAAAATCTTCAGACAAAAATAAGCTAACAATTTTTTATACCGCGATGTATCACACGATGATGCAACCAAATATTTCGCAAGATCTGAATGGAAATTATCGTGGAATGGACGATCAAATTCATCTGGCAAATAATTTCGATTATTATTCGGTTTTTTCACTTTGGGATACTTTTCGTGCTGCGCATCCTTTGTATACGTTGATTGAGAATAGAAGAACGATCGATTTTATTAACACATTTATCAAGCATTACGAACAAGGCGGACGTTTGCCAGTTTGGGAATTAGCGAGCAATGAAACCGATTGTATGATTGGTTATCACTCGGTGTCTGTGATTGCAGATGCGATGGTCAAAGGTTTCAAAGGCTTTGATTATGAGAAAGCTTATGAAGCTGCAAAACATTCGGCAATGTTAGATCATTTGGGATTGAAAGCTTATAAACAAAATGGATTTATTTCGATTGATGATGAACACGAATCAGTTTCAAAAACTTTAGAATATGCGTACGATGATTGGTGTATTGCACAAATGGCATTGATTTTAAATAAACAAGACGATTATAATTACTTCATTGAGCGTTCTCAATATTGGAAAAATTTATTCAATCATGAGACAAAATTTATTCAGCCAAAGAAAAATGGAGGTTGGCTAAAGCCTTTTGATCCGCGTGAAGTTAATAACAATTACACAGAAGCAAATGGTTGGCAATACACATTTTTCGCTCCGCAAGATATCAATGGAATGATTGATATTTATGGAGGAAAAGATGGTTTTGAGGCAAAATTAGATGAATTATTTAATGCGCCATCAGAAACTACAGGTCGTGAACAAGTGGATGTTACGGGACTTATTGGGCAATATGCGCAAGGAAATGAGCCGAGTCATCACGTAGCTTTTTTGTACAATTACATTGATAAACCTGAAAAAACGAAAGAATTGGTTCATAAAATTTTGGAGGAACATTATAAAAATTCACCAGACGGATTAATTGGTAATGAAGATTGCGGACAGATGAGTGCGTGGTATGTTTTAGCTTCGATGGGAATTTATAGCGTTACGCCAGGTTCTGGAATGTGGACGACGGTTGAGCCGTATTTTGATGAAATCACGATTAATTTAGAAGATGGAACGAAGCGTGTAATCACGAAAAATAATTATAAAGAAAATCAATTTTTAGGATTTGAATTCTTGAAAGATAGAGAGATTAAACCTATTTCTGAAAGTGAAAAAATTATAACGGTTCCAGTTCTGGTTGCTGAAGACAGATCATTTCAAAATAAAATGAATGTAGAAGTAAAATCTTCTGAACCTAATGCAAAAATTTATGTTTCGGTGAATGGTAAAAAAGCTGAAATCTATAAAAAGCCAATTTCGATCAAAGAAACAACTACAATTTCTTCTTTTGTGGAAGTGGATGGAAAGAAAAGTAAAACGATTTCTGGAACGTTTACTAAGAAACCAAATGATTATACAATTCAGCTTAATTCTACTTACACACCACAATATCATGCAGGTGGACCACAAGGTTTATTGGACGGAATTGTTGGTGATAGTAATTGGAAAAAAGGGGATTGGCAAGGATATTATGATCAAAATTTTGAAGCAATTGTTGACATGAAAAAAGCGAAATCAGTTTCTTCGGTTGTCATGAATTTCTTGCAAGATTCTCGTTCTTGGATTGTCTTACCTACAAAATTAGAAGTCTATACATCTAAGGATAATCAGAATTTTAAATTGGTTGGAATGTTAGAAAAACAAGTTGATGCATTTGATAACAACGTGTTTTCTGATTCATGGAAAGTTCAGTTCAAAGCAGAAAAAGCACGTTATATCAAAGTAAAAGCGACAAATTATGGTGCATTTCCAAAAGGTCATTTAGCAGAACCTTTTCAAGGAAAATCCTATATTTTCGTTAATGAGATTATGATTAAATAATGAAAAATAAATTAATAGCGTTTAATATAATTGCTATTGGATTAATATTATTTTATCCAATACTAGAATTTTATTGTATTTATTATCCTTTGAAATTTAAATTTTCAGAAATTTTCAATCAAATTGAGTATAAGAATACTATTTTTATTCTTGTTGGTATTTTTATTTTTTCAAGCTTAATAAGTTTATTCAGAATAGACAAATTACTTAAATTTAATCTTGGTCTAAATTTTCTTTTAATAATATTATTTTTTAGCTCATTAATTAATCAACTAATTGATCTAAAAAAAGAAGAAAAAGAATACATAGAACGAGCTCTTGACGACATTAAAAAAGATAAAATTGTTTTCCTTTATTCAGGAGGATTTGAGATTCCAGAATATAGCCCTAAAACTTATGCTGGGATTGATAGTATTCATCAAAAATATGGAGTAGATTATAAAAATATAGGTATTTTAGATCTTAAACATGACATACTTGAATTGAAATATAAAGAAACCGTAAAACCATATCTTGAAAAACGAAATGGTAAAGATTGGGAGAAACGTATGCAAAAAGAATTAGATGAAATAAAAAAGGAAAACCTTTTTTAATAAATTTTCGTGAAGCTTTTTCGTAACTTTATATTCGAAATTGAAGAAAATGCAAACAGAAATTTTAAACAAAACATTACAAAATCGTTCTATCAATCCGACTGCGATGAGATTGTTGGTCTTGGATAAACTGATGAATGCAGAAGTTGCGTTGAGTTTGGCTGATCTAGAAATTGAGATGGATCAAGCAGATCGAGTAACAATTTATAGAACATTGAAAACTTTCGAAGAAAATAAATTAATTCATTCAATCGAGGACGGAACGGGTTCTTTAAAATATGCGCTTTGCGAATCGAGTTGCAAATGTACGCCCGAGTTTACGCATGCTCATTTTCATTGTAACAATTGTAATCAGACGTTTTGTTTGAGAAATATTCATTTGCCAGAAATCAATCTACCCAAAAATTTCGAAGTCGAACAATCTTCATTTATTCTGAAAGGAATATGTGATCAATGTAAATCCTAAACTTTGCAACCAGATTGCAGCAAGAACTTTATAATTTTGAAATATAAATTTTTGAATTATGTCTAAAGCTTGTTGTAGTACGTCAAATGACGAACATAAAGATACTCATGATCACAATCACGAAGGTCATGACCACGAACACAATAATAGTAAAATTTTATTAGGTGCCAGTTTAGCTATTTTCTTTGCAGGGATTTTTGTTCAATATGTTTTAAAACCGACTTGGTTTGTTGATAATCAGACTATTCGTTTGATATGGTTTGGTATTTCTTATATTATAGTAGCATTTCCTGTTTGGGGAGAAGCCTTTAAATTAGCTAAAAAGCTAGATTTTTTCAATGAATTTTCGTTGATGGGAATTGCAACTTTAGGTGCTTTCATTATTGGCGAATATCCAGAAGGTGTAGCGGTAATGTTGTTTTATACAATTGGCGAAATGTTTCAGGAAGCTGCGGTTAATAAGGCAAAAGGAAATATCAAAGCCTTGTTAGATGTTCGTCCAGATACAGCACATGTTTTACGAAATGGTAATTTCGAAACAATAAAACCACAAGATGTGGTAATTGGAGAAACAATTCAGGTGAAAGTTGGGGAAAAAGTTCCGTTAGATGGAATTATGATTTCAGATAAAGGAAGCTTTAATACTGCTGCTTTGACGGGAGAAAGTAAGCCTTCAACTTATAAAACTGGAGAAACTGTTTTGGCAGGAATGTTAAATCTTGAAAATGTAATCGAGATTCAAACGACTAAAAAATTTGAAGATAGTTCGATTGCAAAAATCTTACAAATGGTTCAAGATGCAGCTTCTCGCAAAGCACCAACTGAATTATTTATCCGAAAATTTGCAAAAATATATACACCAATTGTTTTCTTTTTAGCTGCTGCTTTGGTGATTATTCCATACTTTTTTGTTGGCAATTATGATTTTCATGATTGGTTGTACAGAGGTTTAGTTTTCTTGGTTGTTTCTTGTCCTTGTGCGTTGGTTATTTCGGTTCCGTTGGGTTATTTTGGTGGAATTGGAGCGGCTTCACGTAACGGAATTTTAGTAAAAGGTTCTAACTTTTTAGATTTAATGGCAAAAGTAAACACAGTTGTGATGGATAAAACTGGAACAATGACAGAAGGTGTTTTCGAAGTGCAAAAAATTGAAACTAATCTTCCTGAAAATGATTTTTTAAATCTTGTTTCGGCTTTAGAAAAGCAATCTACACATCCAATTGCGAAAGCGATTGTGGCAAGTCATCCATCAGAATTGAAAGCAATAGAGGTGGAAGAAATTTCTGGAAAAGGTTTGAAAGGAAAAGTTGATGGAAAAACAGTTTTAGCTGGAAATACTAAATTATTAGATCATTTCTCGATTCAATATCCGCAAGAAATTCATGATATTGTAGAGAGCATTGTGGTGGTTGCTGTTGATGACAAATATGCTGGATATATTACGATTGCTGATAAAATCAAGGAAGATGCGCAACAAGCGATTCAGAAAATGAAGTCTTTAGGTGTTTCGAAAACGATTATGTTGAGTGGAGATAAAAATACCATTACGCAAAAAGTTGCGAAAGAAGTTGGTGTTGATGAAGCTTTTGGTGGATTGTTACCAGAAGGAAAAGTAGAGAAAGTTGAAGCATTGAAAAAAGATCAAAATCAAGTGGTGGCTTTTGTTGGAGATGGAATCAATGATGCACCTGTTTTAGCACTTTCTGATGTCGGAATTGCGATGGGAGGTTTAGGTAGTGATGCTGCGATAGAAACTGCAGATGTTGTAATCCAAACCGATCAACCTTCTAAAATTGGGACGGCAATAAAAATTGGTCGTGAAACAAAAAAGATTGTGATACAGAATATCATTTTAGCAATGGGCGTTAAAATCATCGTGCTTTTCCTTGGTGCAGAAGGAATCGCCAATATGTGGGAAGCTGTTTTTGCTGATGTTGGGGTTGCTTTATTAGCAATTTTGAATGCGGTACGAATTCAACGAATGAAATTTTAGATAAAAAATAAAGCGATCAATTGATCGCTTATTTTTTTATGTATAAATCTTTCATCAAATCTAAATCAACTTTCAAAATATCAGTTAAATAATTTTCGACTGAACCAAAATTCTTGTTAATCGCTTCATAAGAACTTTCTAAATATTCAGGTAAAACATCAATTAGATATTTATAATTTGGATCGATTTTTAAGATGTGTGCATATTTTTGCTCCAAAAAGATATTAGAAGCCAAATAATCATCCATAATTGTATCTAAATCGACTTTCAAAGCAGATAAAATCATTGCTGTTGCAAATCCAGTTCGATCTTTTCCAGCTGTACAATGAAATAAAATTGGCGTTCTATTTTTGTGTTGAATAATATCAAAAAAGCTTTTGTATTGCGTTTGACACGTCTTATCTAAAACAAAATCCTCGTAGATTTTACACATAAATCCTTTCGGATTTGGAATTCCAGCTTTAAATTGTTTCACTAAATTTTCGAAATGTCCAGAAGAAATATCCAAATGAACCTCGTGATTACAACTATTTGGAATGTGATCTTGATTTTTTAAACGCTCGTAAGTCGTGCGTAAATCAATAATTGTTCGAATTGGAAAATCGTTTAAAATTTCCAAATCATCATCTGTCAAATTTGCTAAATCATCAGATCGAATTAACAATCCTTTTCTAATGATTTCATTTTTTGTGTTAATTATTCCACCTAAATCTCTGCAATTAAATCCGCCTTCAAGTGGAAGAGTTCTTTGTTTGAGCGAGATTTCGCATAAAGTATTTTCCATTTTCTGTTCGTTTTTTAGGTTATTTTTAATATGTAAAAGTTAAGGTTAATTATTTAGTTATCATATTAAAATCGTATTAAAAAAAGTATAACTTTTTACTTTAACATTTTATTATTCTTATTCAATCTAAATTTACTTTATATTCGCATAGAATTAGAATAAATCTAAATAATCTGATGGGAGATAAAGTGAAAATTGCGAAGGAGAAGTTCATCTTAAAAAAGAAAGAATTTGTGACACCACATCTTATTCGCGTTCATTTGGAAAATGATGATGTATCTTTTTTTAAGGATACAACGTTGGGCGGAACATGTAAATTACTTTTTCCACCGCTTGGTATCCGTGATATTCACTACGCTGAGTATGATGAAGAGAATCAAAAATGGATTTCGCCATCAGAAAAATTTAAACCAGTTTCTCGTACCTACACGTTGCGCGATATTGATACAAAAAACAATGTGATTGTGATTGATATTGCAAATCATGGATTGAATGGTCCAGGATCGCGTTGGGCAAATGAGGCGAAAGTTGGAGATATGATTGGGGTTTCGATGAAGTCGAAAAAGAAAGACTTGGCTCCAAAAACAGATTTCATTTTCTTGGCTGCAGATTTAACAGGATTGCCTGTAATCTCGGCAATTATAGAGTCGCTTCCTGCAAAAACAAATGGAATTGTTTGTGTGGAAGTGCCAACAGAAGATGATATTCACCAAATTGAAACAAAAGCAAATTTAGAATTTAAATGGATTGTGAATCAAAATGTAGGAAGTGGAACAGCTTTGTATAGTTTGACTAAAAATCAGCAATTTCCGAAACGAAAAGACGGAAAACGTTTTGCTTATGTTGCGGGAGAATCTAAATCTGTAAAGGAAATAAAATCATTTTTTAAAGATGATTTAGAATGGAAAAAAGACGAATTTTATTGTACATCGCATTGGAAAGCTGGAAAAGCAGAGAGAAATGCATTAGAAAATTGTCACGATAAAATAGAACAAGAATTGTTGGTAAGAGTTTTCTAAAACAAGAGGGATATTTAATCAAAAAGCTTCATCAGAAATGGTGAAGCTTTTTTTGTTATCTTTAAATTTCTAATTGTATTAAAATGAAGTATATATTTTTGATATTATTCTCAATTTCAGTTTTTGGTCAAGAAAAATTTAAAGTAGAATATGAAAGACGGAATTTTATTAATTTGGATGATTCGAATCCAGAATCGAAAAGATTAAGAGAAGAAATGTTTTCTAAACCAAAGTATATTGCACTTTCTGTCGATGCAAATCAATGTCTTTCACAAGAAATAGAAAGAATAGATAATTCGCAGGGACCAAAATATTCGATGAAAGTTGTAGGTGGTTTTAAAGATTTGGAAAGCTTTTATGATTTCGATACGAATTCAAAAATAATTATGAGAGAAATGGATTCGAAATTGTATAATATCTCAGATTCCATTGCAACTTATAAATGGGGTATTACACGAGAATCTAAGAAAATAAAAGGCTATGATGTGCGTAAAGCAGTAGCTATTGATGCTAATTTTAGGATAGAAGCGTGGTATGTTCCTTCGATCAAATCGAAATGTGGACCAGATGAATACAATGGTTTGCCAGGATTATTATTAGAATTGAAGAAAACTTCTTTGAAAGATGAAAATCAATATACAACTTATAAGTTAGAATCAATTTTGATTGACGATAAGCTGAAACTACAAAAACCAGCAAAAGGAAAAGTAATTTCGACATCAGAATTTGATAAAATAGAAGAAGAATATTATCAAAAAATACAAGAAAATATCAACAAAAAAACAGGAGTTAATAAAGATGATTAACAAAAAAACGGCTCAATTTTGAGCCGTTTTTTTGTTACACTATTTTACTATTGCATTTCCATTCTTCGCATTCCACCACCTTCTCTTGGTCGGTCTCTGTCTCCACCTTTTGTCGATTTACCACCAAACTGATTTAAGTTGAATGTTAACGAGAACATTACAAAACGAGTCAGAATATTATTGCGTTGATCGATTGTTGATTCTGCTGTAATTGTACGCGTATAACTGTTATTTTGATTCAATAAATCGTACACTTTCACACCAGCTTCCAACTTATCATCGAAGAAACGATACATCAAACTTGTATTCCACAAAAAGAAATCACGCTTGAAACCTGCTGCCATTCTCGAGTTGTAATTGTAACTGAAATCATTTGTCCAAGTCAAATTTTTAGGAAAAGTAGAAATCGTTTTAATTCCAAAATTGTGCGTAATATTATTTTGATTATCAATTGAGTAATTGACATATTTAGAATTTGTGAAGTTCAAACGATAAGAAGGTGAAATCGTTAAATAATCACCATAATCCCAATTTAATCTCAATGTAGGTGATAACGTTGTATTGTATTGCTCATATTTCACCGCATCTCTAAAACCTTGTGTTAAAGCATAACTCGCCGACATTCCTACATTTACTCTAAATTTATTGATCCCTTTTTGATATTGTTTATTAAAGGAAAAGTTACCATTCAGACGATAATTTCCTTTTACATTTTCATACGTTGTAGTTCGTTTATAAATCGAATAATCCATTTCTGTATAATTCACAATATTCGATTCATTGTACGTATAACCTAAGTTAGCGTTAAACCCTTGACGTGTTTTACGATCAAAATTGCTAAACATCAAATTGATTTGATGCGCTTTATTTGGATCAAGATCTGGGTTACCTTTGAAAACATCTAACGGATCAGTTTCATCTAAAATCGGTAAAACTTGTGATGTCGAAGCCAAACTTGTCTGATAATTATACATTAAAGAAAGCGAGTTGTTTCCGCTTTGATAACGAATATTTCCCGAAATATCTGGCAAAGTTTTGTTTTGAGTTGAGCTGTAATCATCTGCTTTAAACGTTCCAAAATTTTGTTGATTATAGATATTTGCTCCAAAACGTACAGTTGCTGAAATTTTATTTTTGTTCAATAATAATTGAGCATATGGATTAAATTCATTCAATTGAGTTGAATAAAAACGCGTCAAATCATTGTTCAAATTGTCATATTCTCCCGTTATATTATTATAATTCCATGTTCTATTATTGGTTTCAGAATCGGTTAAATTATAAGCAGAACCAACAGCAATTTTCAAAGAATCTGTAATTGGATACGTATATTTTACATCAAAATTGTATTGATTATTCTTGGAAATATTTTTCTCATTGATGTTTCGATAAATATCTGCAATTGAATCATTCGTATATAAAGTTGTTGAATTGATGAACGAATTTCGATCTGTTTTACCAATCGAAATACTTGAATTAAAATCTAAATATGATTTATTTTTGAATTTCTGATTAAGTGATAATAATGTATTAAATGTATTCGAATTTGATTTTCCATTCGATGTTTGATTCATTTGATTTCTCAAATCACCCAAATCTGAATATGTTTTACTATCCGAAATCGATGAATTTGTAGATGATGAATTACTAAATGATGGATAAAAATAAATTTTAGTGTTGTTTTTCGCCCATTCTAAATTTGTTCCAAAATTATGTCCGTAAGATTCGTTTTTTGTTTTAGAATTCGCATCAGAAGTATAAATATTTTTAGGCGCAAAATTTTCGATATGTTTGTATTGATCATTTTTTGAAAACGAATGATTTAAACGGTAATCAGCTCCAATTTTCAAATTATCATTTAATTGATCGCTATAATTCAATCCAATCGATGTATTTGTTGTTACTCCATCAGAACCTCTTCTCCCCATTCCGCCACGACCACGAGAACCTTCACCGTTTGTCATTCCAGAAGCCGCAATATCCGTCGAAGAACCAATCAAGCTAATTTTCTTTTTGCCTTTAAAATAGTTCGCCATCAAATTGCCTTCATAATGATTATCCGTTCCGTAACCCGCCGTAGCTTTGAGCATATAACCTTTCTTTTTATCTTCTTTCAAGGTAATATTTATAGAAGATTTATCCGATTTAGAACGTTCTCCAGAGAATTTTTCGTTCTTTGTTTTATAATCCGAAACCTGAATTTTTTTGATAATATCCGCAGGTAAATTTTCTAACGCAACTTTTCCATCTGTTCCAAAAAATGGTTCACCATCAATTAAAATCTCATTAACATCTTTTCCATTTACCGTAATATTTCCGCTGTCATCCATCTCAAAACCTGGTAATTCTCTCAACAAAGCTTCCAAATTTGCATTCGGTTTTACTTTGTAGGAATCAGCATTATATTCGATTGTATCTTGTTTTACAACCATAGGTTCCACATTTGTCACCACAACTTCATCCAAATCATAAATCATCGGATTAATGATAATTGTTCCAAGATCAATATTGTTTTTGATGGATTCGAAACTTTGTTTGAAAACACCCTCTAAAGGATCATCAATGATTAAATAAACTGGTTTATCTTGAAGATTAATTTCAATCTTGAACGTACCGTCATCATTTGTAGATGTCGTAGAAATTTTAGTAGAATCGGCTTTATTTCCTAAAATAACTTCAGAATCAGTTAAAGGAAAATTAAGTACATCCGTTACTTTTCCTGTAATTGTGACTTTTTCTTGTCCAAAAGAAAAAACCGTAATCAAACTAAAAAGAAATGATAGAATATATTTTGTCATGAGATGAATTGGTTACTTCATCTGTTAGACATCAAATTTTGGGCAAAGTTTAATTTTGATTAAAGTTTTTTCCAACTTTTATCCGAAATTTTATTTAGATCAATTTCAGAAGTGGTGATAAAAAGCGGCGTAATCTCTACAATTCGCTTTACCTGAGTTGTTTTTAGGTTAGATTCTGGACAAAATGTTTCGATTAAAACAATTTTTTCTGAATCAGAAGAATTAGATTTATAAAGCGTTTTTTGAATTTTTTTATCAATTTTCCAATTTGTACAACTTCCGATACTGTAATATTCGAAGGTTAAAAGTGGAAGAAATCCAAAGATAATTCCAAAGATAAATTTCATCACATTCATAAAACTCCATCCGTCTTTCTTTTTGATTGAAAGTAGAAAAAGCACATAAATACTAACTGCTGCAGCAAAAGTTAAAAGCTTTGGAAATAGTTTTGCAAAGTCATGATTTGCGAATTCTAAACTGATAAAATCTCCAATCAGAAAGTATCCAATAAACCATATAATAAAAATTGTACAGATGATTAAGATAATATTTCGAAGAGTTTTATTCATTTCGCTTTAAGGTTTGTGTGGTATAAATATAAAAATATTCCTGTCAATAGACAGGAATACTCATACTAAAATAGATTTATTTATAAGATTTCAATAAATTCTCTAAAATTTCGCAGGCACATTCAGCCAAGTTTGTCCCTGGACCAAAGATTGCATCTGCACCATTTTGATAAAGATAATCATAATCTTGACGCGGAATAACACCTCCGACTACGATATAAACATCATCTCTACCTAATTCTTTCAATTGTTTTACAACTTCCGGAACCAATGTTTTGTGACCAGCAGCCAAAGAAGAAATTCCTAAAATATGAACATCATTCTCCACAGCTTGCTTCGCAACTTCTGCTGGCGTTTGGAACAATGGAGAAATATCCACATCAAATCCCATATCCGCAAAAGAGGTTGCAACGACTTTCGCGCCACGATCGTGACCATCTTGTCCCATTTTTGCCACCATAATACGAGGGCGGCGTCCGTCTTCTTCTGCAAACTCGTCAGCTAAATTACGAGCTTCCTCAAATTTATTCATTTTACCTGCTTCCATAGCATAAACTCCTTGAATTCCTCTTGTAATCGCTTTATGACGACCAAAAATCGCTTCTAATGCATCAGAAATTTCACCTAACGTAACACGACGACGAGCTGCTTCGATAGATAATTCTAATAAATTTCCTTCACCTGTTTCAGCAGCTTTTGTTAATTGCGCTAAAATATCTTGAACAGCTTCGCTATTACGCTCCGCCTTAATTTGATTTAATCGATCAATTTGTTTTTGACGAACAGCTGTGTTGTCAACTTCTAAAATTTCGAACTCTTGTTGTTCTAATTTCGAGCGATAAGCATTAACACCTACAATTGCAACTTCACCAGAATCAATTTTGGCTTGTTTTTTTGCAGCAGCTTCTTCAATACGCATTTTTGGAATTCCAGCTTCTATGGCTTGCGTCATTCCACCTAATTCACGAACTTCTTGAATATATTCCCACGCTTGATTTGCCATTTCATTTGTCAAAGATTCAATCATAAAACTTCCTCCAAAAGGATCAGCTGTTCTACAAATTTGAGTTTCTTCTTGTAAAATGATTTGTGTATTACGTGCAATACGCGCAGAAAAATCTGTTGGTAAAGCAATCGCTTCGTCCAATGCATTGGTATGCAAAGATTGTGTTCCACCTAAAGCAGCAGCCAACGCTTCGATTGCTGTACGACCAATATTGTTATAAGGTTCTTGCTCTGTTAAACTCCAACCAGAAGTCTGACAGTGTGTTCTCAACATTAATGATTTTTTATTTTGAGGCTCAAATTCTTGCATCAATTTTGCCCATAACATACGAGCAGCTCTCATTTTTGCAATTTCTTGAGGGAAATTCATTCCAATCGCCCAGAAAAATGATAAACGAGGAGCGAAGTCATCAACTTTCAATCCCGCTTCCAAACCAGTTTTTACATATTCGTAACCATCTGCAAGAGTATAAGCCATTTCCAAAACAGGCGTAGCTCCAGCTTCTTGCATGTGATAACCTGAAATAGAAATTGAATTGAAACGAGGTATTTTTTGAGAAGTATATTCGAAAATGTCTGCAATAATTTTCATCGAAGGAGTTGGCGGATAAATGTATGTATTACGTACCATGAACTCTTTCAAAATATCATTCTGAATTGTACCAGAAAGTTGTTCCTGTGAAACACCTTGTTCTTCTGCAGCTACAATGTAGAACGCTAAAATAGGAAGAACAGCTCCGTTCATTGTCATCGAAACCGAAATTTTATCTAATGGAATTTCATTGAACAAAATCTTCATATCTTCTACAGAATCTATCGCAACGCCAGCTTTACCTACATCTCCTACAACACGTTCATGATCTGAGTCATAACCGCGGTGAGTAGCCAAATCAAAAGCAACTGAAAGTCCTTTCTGACCAGCAGCTAAATTTCTTTTATAAAAAGCATTCGATTCTTCGGCAGTAGAAAAACCTGCATATTGGCGAATTGTCCAAGGTTGACGAACATACATAGTCGTATAAGGACCGCGCAAATATGGTGCAACTCCGGGTAGAAAGTTAATCTGTTTCAGATCTTTTACATCATCGTAATTGTAATCACTTTTGACTTGTAAACTATCTAATTCAAATGACTCTATATGTGATGGATTAGAATTTAGATTTCGTTTAAATCTTAAATTCGAAAAATCTGTTTTGTGATTCATCTTGCTAAGATAAATAATTATCCATTAGATTTTATAAAATCACCAATTTTTGAAACTGCTTTTTTCAACTTTTTGTCAACAAAAGTTGAAAAAACATTTTAATCGAGTTTTTTGGTAAAATTATTGATTGAATTTGATTATCAATAAATTAAAAATGCACAAAAATAATTATTATGAAGTTAGATTTTAACAATAAAAGCATTCCAGAGATTTTAAGTGAATTTCAGGATAAAAATACCTTTCAATGGCAAAATGATATTTTTGATTTGATGAAAAAGATCGATTCAAAAGAAGAAAAAGTTAATTTCCATTATTCGAGAGAAGATAATGTTTATATATCGAATTTTGATCCTCGATTTGTGAATGAAACGTTTCATTCGTTAAATAATTTTTTAGGATTGAAAAAAGGTGATTCTACGCTTTTAAGTTCATCGGTTTTAGAAAATGAAGGAGAAATTTCATTGGTTCAGGCCATAGAAGGAGGTTTTGATTTGTATTGTCATGAAGATTCGGATAAAGTGAAGATTCCATTAACAGACGAAAGTCAAGACGAAATAGGATACGCATTAAATTATGCTTATTTGACAAAGAAACAGATTGAGAATTCTTTTGAAGATTTGGCAAGAATCGAAAAAATTGCTATCGAAAGTGATGATTTGTCAGATGATTTGAAAAGTAAATTGAATGATCAAACGAAAACAAGTTTTTATCAAGTTTTTACCGCGAATGGGTTTCCGATTGCAGTAAAAAAAATAGATGAAACAGATTATACTGTTTTAGATAAAATAGAACTTTCGGAAGATGAAAAAGGTAATTTAGTCTTGAATTCGCCTTACGAAAAAGAATCACTAAATTTATATAGACAGGCTGTTGTTTCGGATGATCAGAAAAAGTTTAGATGGATTTCTGGAAATGAGTGTAAGTTGAATGGGAAAGATGTGGTGAATTTAGAATTGATCGAAGAGAAATTAAAACCATATATCGATTATAATTTTATTGTAATTGCTTTTCCGAAAAAAGGAGCTACAGAAGATGTAATTTCTTTGGTAATAGAAAGTCGATTTGCAGAACATGTTGATATTCCAAAAAGTGAATTAGAATCTTATGAAGTTCCGCAACAAACATTTTTTATCGGAGATTTCCCAAAAAGTAATGATAAAGCAGCTATTAGAGCAGAATTAATTAGATTGTTGAAAGAATCTAACGAAAATAATTAATTAAAAAAGGGATACGATGACATCGTATCCCTTTTTTAATTTAAGCAATAAACAATTTTTAGTATTGAATATCAATTAAAGATTTTAACGGAATCAAAACTCCATTCTTAATTTGTAAAAATTTATCCGTAACAGACCAAACAGTCGTCTCAATTTTCTTAGGACCTTGATCTGTCTGAAATGTAATATATGCTTTCGATTTGAATTCGTTTCCTAATCTTACTGCACCATTCAATTTCTTTGCCTCTACCGTTACTTCGTCTTTTGGCGCGTCTAAAAATTTATAGTTTCTTACTTCTTCTTTTTCGATAAGTTCTGCTTTCATCATTTTTTTAAATTTTGGTTAATTTAATCTTCCATAACACATGTATGAAATTAATCATATTTTTCAATAAACCATAACTTTCGTCATATTTTTTTGAACTTAATTAGAATTATTCAAAATACAGACCAAAATCAATTTTATGAAATTAAAATTTCATTAGAATATTAATCTTTTCTTCAACATATTAATCTGAAATAATATTATAGAAATCACTAAATTTGCAGAATGTCAGACGAAAAGAAATTTAAATCCGGTTTTGTAAACATCATAGGAAATCCAAATGTTGGAAAATCTACTTTGATGAATATGTTGATGAAAGAGCGTTTGGTTATCGCAACACACAAAGCGCAAACTACGCGTCATCGTATCAAAGGTATTTTGACAGGAGAAGATTATCAGATTGTATTTTCGGATACTCCTGGTGTTTTGGATCCTGCTTATGAACTGCAAACAAAAATGATGGATGCAGTAAATGAATCGTTGGTGGATGCTGATGTGATTCTTTATGTTGTAGAAATTGGAGAAAAACGATTGAAAAATGAACAAGTTTTCGAACGTCTGCAAAAAACATCTACACCAATTATTTTATTGTTGAATAAAATTGATACAGCTACGCCAGATCGATTGAATGAAGCAGTAGAATATTGGCACGAATTATTGCCAAAAGCAGAGATTTTACCTATTTCGGCAAAAGAAAACGTGAATGTAGATTTGTTGATTAATAAGATCAAAGCAATTATTCCTGAAGGGCCACAATATTATCCAGAAGATCAATTAACAGACCGTTCGGAGCGTTTTATTGTAAACGAAGTAATTCGCGAAAAGATTTTATTGAACTATCAAAAAGAGATTCCTTATTCTGTTGAGGTAGTAACAGAGCGTTTCAAAGAAGATTTGAATTTAATTTCTATCGAAGCTGAAATTTTTGTAGAACGCGATTCTCAGAAAGGAATTATTATTGGACATAAAGGAGAGTCTTTATCGAAAGTAGGAAAAGAAGCAAGAGAAGAGTTAGAAAAATTCTTTGATAAAAAAGTATTCTTGAAACTTTTCGTGAAAGTGCGAAAAGATTGGAGAAGCAAAGAGAATGATTTGCGTCGTTTTGGTTATTAAAAACGGTTAAAAAATAGATAAGTCTTGAGAAATCAAGACTTTTTTTGTGGCTTTACCTAAATTTTAGTTGTAAATTTATAGAACAAAATCTATTCTAGAATTTAATTATTATGGCTAAAATATTATTTCCAACCGATTTTTCGGAAACAGCGAACAATGCTTTTTTGTATGCGTTAAACCTTGCAAAAGTTCTTAAAACAGATATTAAGTTAGTTTCGGTACAATCAAATCTTAAAAATTATCTTGAAGTTACAGAAGAAAACTTCGAAAATTATATCAATAAACTTAAAAATATTGCAAAAGAAAATAACCTTGAACATGTAAAAATAGAGAGTTCTTTGGTTGTTGGCGATTTGTTGTTGATGATTTTGGATATTATCAACAAAGATGATATACAATATGTGGTGATGGGAACGAATGGACAAAATAGTTTAGGCAAAAAGTTTTTTGGCTCTAATACTGTAAATGTCATTAATAATTCGCCTGCGCCTGTGTTGGTTGTTCCAAATAATGTAAAATTTAAAGAAGAAAGAAATTTTGCTTATGCTACATTGTTTAATCAAAAAGAGACAAAAGCTTTGGCGCAAATGGAAGAAGTGACAAAACGTTACGATAAATTGTTAAACATTGTACATGTTGATGATAAATCGATTACTCCACAAATGTTAAGCGTTAAAAAAGAATGGGAAGAAGAATATCCTGAAGCGATAATTACAATTGAACCGAGCAAAGATGTAGAAGGAGGATTAATCAATTATTGTACAAAAAACAATATCGATGTATTAGGCGTTGTTCACCGTGAATTATCATCTTTCGAAAGATTATTTACAATCAATCATAGCCAACGATTATTGTCGAGTGCAAATGTAGCGTTATTGGTTTTTCAGGAAAGTAAATAAATTAAAAACATAAAACTTAGAGCGGAGAATTCTCCGCTTTTTTGATTGGCTAAATTTTTGCAACAAATTTCTCAAAACACTTTTATGACGGAACTTCAGAAAATACAAAACCTCAAAAAACATAAAGCTATTGCGACAGGATTATTCATTTTGATGGCTTTTATTTACTTTTTGATGGTTTATCTAAGTCAGCATTCATCTGCGAAATGGATTGGATATGTGGAAGCATTTGCCGAAGCAGCAATGGTTGGTGCACTTGCCGATTGGTTTGCGGTTACGGCTTTGTTCAAATATCCGCTTGGACTTAAAATTCCGCATACAAATCTGATCGAAAATAGTAAAAATGCGATCGGAGATAATTTGGGACAGTTTGTAACTGAGAATTTTTTGACACCTTCTACAATTCGTCCATATATTGAGAAATTAGAAGTTGTAAAATACGCAGCAGATTGGTTGAATAAACCTACGAATCAAGAAATGTTGCAAGAAGAATTGATTAATTTCTCCAAGAAAATTGTCAAAGATTTAGATGATAAAGATGTCGTTGATTTTATAACCTTGAAAGGTGATGAAATTTTGAAACAATTTGATTTACCTGAATTAGTTTCGTCAAGTTTAGAATATATTTTAGAAAAGGAAAAACACGACGAAATTTTGGAAGCAATCATTCCAAAAGCGAAAGAATATATCTTAGAAAGTGATTTGATTATTAAAGATAAATTAAACGAAAAACATCCTGTGATTTCATTTTTTGCTGGTAAAAAAATATCGAAAGGAGTAGTGGAAGGTGTGGTGAGTTTTTTGGATGAGGTTGAAGCGGACAAAGAGCATCCAATTCGTCATAATATCGAGCGAATTATCCGAGAAAACATTCAGAATATAAAAGAATCTCCTGATTGGAAATTTAGGTTAGAATCGCTTCGAGATGATTTTATCACAAAAGAACGATTGAATGATTATGCTTTGGATTTGTGGTTGGCGATTAAACAAAATTTGACCGAAAGTTTTGATGATGAAAATTCTGCAATGCAAGTTTACATTAAGAAAAATATAAAAAAATTGACCGAAAATTTGAACGATAACCAAGAAATGATTGATAAGATTAATGGTTGGGTGCGTCATTTTATTTACCGTATGATTTTACGAAATGTCAAAGAAGTGGAAAGTTTGATTAGTAATACAGTTGATAAATGGGAAGGAAAAGAGTTGAGCGAAAAGCTAGAATTGGAAGTTGGGAAAGACTTGCAATTTATTCGGATTAACGGAACATTGGTCGGTGGACTTGTTGGTTTAGTTATTTACACGATCACGCAATTGGTATTTCATTAAAATATAAAAGCTCGAGAAATTCTCGAGCTTTTTCAATTAACAACTATAAATATTACTTAACTAAATTAAGTTTTTCATCTGCTTTCCAAATTCTATATTCTAAAGTATAGCCTTTTGGTACGTAAACCACGATTGGTAATTTGCTATTGTAACGCGTTTGAATAGATTGTGCGTGTACAATTTTTTCGACAGATTTATTGTCAAAACATCCCATTAAAGTTCCTCCAACGTTACCATTTGATTCGAAATTGAAATAATCATAACCCCAACCATCAACAGTTTTTTGTTCGAAGGCTCCTGCTAAGAAAAAATGATTACAAGAATCAACCAATGTTTTTTTACCTGCGAAAATTTCTACACTATAATTATCTTCGTTAGGTAAAGTTTTCAACGTGATAATTTTTTGTTCATATCCATCTTTTGCTTTTGGATACATTGAATAATCTATTTTCATATTTTTTTGCGCGAATGTTACCATAACCATTAATAATGCTAAAACGCTAAATACTTTTCTAAGTTTCATACTAATTTGATTTTATTTGTTTTCTATTAGTAAGATGCAAAAGTTGGGTGAATGGTTGTGCGAGGAAATGTTAAATATTTGTGAAATAAAAAAAGACAATCAAATTGATTGTCTTTTTTGCTCCTCCTCTTGGGCTCGAACCAAGGACCCTCTGATTAACAGTCAGATGCTCTAACCAACTGAGCTAAGGAGGAAAATCCGATATTTTAAAATTTTATTTTTAAGTCTTTGTTTGACATTTCACTAAAAAAGCTCCTCCTCTTGGGCTCGAACCAAGGACCCTCTGATTAACAGTCAGATGCTCTAACCAACTGAGCTAAGGAGGAATGTTGCTTAATTGTGGGTGCAAATATAGAAGTATTTTTTACACCCACAAAAAATATTTTAAAATTTATTTAAAAATCATGTTCACAATATCGTTCCCGAAGATGAATACCATTAATCCTAAGATAATTACAACTCCAACCATTTGTGCTTTTTCTAAAACTTTTTCACTTGGTTTTTTACCTGTCACCATTTCATAGATGGCAAAAACGGCATGTCCACCGTCCAAACCTGGGATTGGTAATAGGTTAATGAATGCTAACCAAGCAGAAATCATAGCTGTGAATGACCAGAAAAATAACCAGTTCCATTCTTTTGGCATTTGTTTTACCATTCCAATTGGTCCAGCAACTTGCTTACGACCGTCTTTTACTTGGAACAATGTTCCAATTCCACGAACTTGCGTTGCAATCGCCTCAAATGGCTCTACAATCCCTTTTGCGATTCCTTCACCAATTGTATAATCTTCCTTAGAAATTAATGAATCTAAATATGCTGTTGATCTTAGGAATCCAATGCTTCCATCTTTATCTACATTGACCATCAACTCTACAGGCTCGCCTTTTCTTTCAACACTTAAAGAAACTGTTTTTCCTTTGTATTCTTTTAATTTATTTGTTAAATCTGAAAATAGAGGTGTTGTGAAACCATCAATAGCAATTACTTTATCATCTTTTAATAAACCTGCTTTTTGTGCTGCACTATTCTCAACAACAGAATCTACAACAGTTGGCATTTGAGGAATAAAGAAAGCGCCTTTAGCGTTTAAAATTTCAGTTCTGAAATCTTCTGTAATTGGTAAAGAAACTTCTTTTCCTTGACGTTTTACATCTAAAGTTTCACCACCTAACAAGGCTTCTTTTCCTATTTCATTTAATGCTTGATATTTAACACCATTTACACCAACTGGAATATCACCTTTTTGCAAGCCGAATTTAGTTTGCGTTGCATTCGCTTCGATTCCATATTGCATTTTGTTTACATCAACAAAGCTTTTTCCTTGAGAAATGAATAAAATAGTATAAATAATCATCGCTAAAATGATATTTACAATAATACCTCCTAACATGATGATTAATCGTTGCCAAGCTGGTTTTACACGGAATTCCCATGGTTTTGGCTCTTGTTTCATTTGTTCCAAATCCATGCTTTCGTCAATCATTCCCGAAAGTTTTACGTAACCTCCAAGAGGCAACCAACCGATACCGTAAACAGTATCACCAATTTTCTTTTTCCAAATGGCAAATTTCACATCGAAAAAACAAAAGAAACGTTCGACACGAACGCCAAACCATCGCGCTGTTACATAATGTCCTAGTTCGTGCAACATTACTAAAAGCATCAAACTAAGCATTAATGTAGCTATCTGTATTAACATATTGTTTTAAATTTATTTATGTTCTAATTTTATTAAACGATTACAAAATTAATCGAATTTATTTATCAAAGCTGTTTATTTTTTCCATTCTAAGGTTTCTAACAATTTTTTTACATCTTTTTTGATATAATCAACTGCTGGAGCTAAAGAATCAGGTTTTGGTTGAGTTTTGAAATAAACTGAACCAGCCAAAAAATTCTTTACACTATCCGTCGCATGAAATTGAATATTAATCGCTGATTCTCCTCCTAATTCATACATAGTACCAAAAACCTTTTTTTCTGGAAAAGAAAATTCTTGTGGCGAGATAAAACTGGCTTTAACCGTCTGTTCTTGAACAAAACTTTCACTTTCTTTTATTTGAACGATTAAATCTTGTGGTGACTGAACCGGAAAATATGTCAGGTAAATTGTCGCTTTCATTCGTGGATAAACAATATTGAAAGAGTTTGGTTTTTTGCCCACAATCACCTTCCCAAAGTTTGAATACTGAAAAGTATAAGGCACATTTTCTTTGAATGATAGATAAGTTTGTTGCGGATATTCGAGACGAACTTGCCCTAAAGGTTTGGCAACTTCCTCGTTTTTATTGCACGACACAAAAAAAATAGCACTACTACATAATGCTATTATAGTTTTAAAATTCATTGTATAACGTAAAACGTTAAGTTTTGTAAAATTCATTTAATTTTTTAATTTCTAAAAAGGCAAATCGTCTTCTCCTTCATCTATAAAAGGTGGCTCGACAACTGTTGTGTTTTGTTGACTTTGCTGAACTTTGTTCTGATCATTTTGCATGGCTTGACGTTGTTCATTGTCAATTTTTGGTGTCAAAAACTCGATTGAATTTGCTACGATTTCTGTTGTATAACGCGTTTGTCCGTTATCGTCCCATTTGCGCGTTTTGATGCGTCCTTCAACAAAAACTTTATCTCCTTTTTTCAGATAACGATCACACAATTCTGCTAATTTATTGCGTGTCACAATATTGTGCCATTCTGTTTCTGTAATTCGCTCTCCCGTTCTCGAGATATAAGATTCTGTCGTTGCAATAGGAAATCGTCCAATACAATTTTGTTCGTCAAAATGATGCAATTTTACATCATCACCCAAATTTCCGATCAAAAGTACTTTATTCGTTGTTCCATTCATAGTTGTAATAGGTTTTTAGTGGCTTGTTACTTACAAAGTTAATCCAAATAATGTTTATTTATAAATTTTTCTATTGGTTTTGGAAGCGGATAATGTTCGAGATCGTTTAAAGCAATCATTTCAAAATCATTTTCGGCTTGCAAATTTGTTATATCTATTAAAGATACATTTAATTTCCAATATTTTATAAATAAATTTTGATGCGACAAAATGTGTTTCTCTTCTTCTATAAAAATTAAATTATTTTCAAGATTTTGATCTAAAATCCAACCTTTATCCAATAAATCAGTTTCAGTTTCGATTTTTGGAAAAGTGAATAAATTTTTCCAAACATCATTTCCAATTCGTTTAGACAAGGCAATTTTATCTTCATTTTCGATGAAAATAAAATGTAAAAAACGATTCGAAACTTTTGTCTTTTTTAATTTTATAGGCAATTCGTTAACTTTATTCAATCGAAGCGCTTCACAAGATTCATTAAGCGGACAAATTTCACACTTTGGTTGTTTTGGTGTACAAATCGTTGCTCCCAAATCCATCACCGCCTGATTAAAATCACCTGGACGTTTTTTATCAATGATTTCTAAGCCCAAATCCCAGAAAATCTTCTTTGTTTTTGGCGAACTTATATCATCTGTAATATTAAAATATCGCGCAAAAACTCGAAACATATTTCCGTCTACAGCAGGCACAGATTCATCATATACAATAGATGCAATTGCAGCTGCAGTGTAATCTCCTACACCTTTTAGCTTTTTTAAATCTTTGAAATTATTCGGAAATTGTCCATTTAATTCATCAGCAATCGTCTTTGCCGTGAAGTGCAAATTTCTGGCACGGGAATAATAACCCAGTCCTTGCCAGAGTTTTAGGACTTTTTGTTCGTCGGCATTTGCCAAATCGAAAATAGTCTCAAATTCTTGTATGAAATTATTGTAAAATTTCATACCTTGGTCAACCCTTGTTTGTTGGAGAATAATTTCCGACAACCAAATGTGAAATGGGTCTTTTGTATGACGCCAAGGTAAATCTCGTTTATTTTTGTCAAAATATGACAAAATCAGATAGTTGAAGTTCATAAAAACTGAAAAAATCTTTTTTTGTTGGGATACTATCGTTATATTTGCACCCGCTTTCAAATTTAAGAATAATAAGAGGAATTATGACAAAGGCAGAAATAGTAAATAACATTTCAGGTAAATTAGGACTTGAAAAGAGCGATACTCAAAGAGTGGTAGAATCGTTTATGGAGGAGGTGATTAAATCATTAGTAGAAGGAGAAAATGTATACTTAAGAGGATTTGGTTCTTTTACTATTAAAACTAGAGCTGAAAAAACAGGTAGAAACATTACAAAAGGTACTTCTATCATTATCCCAGCACACAACGTTCCTACATTTAAACCAGCGAAGACTTTCATCGAAGATGTAAAGACTAGCGAAGCAAACGTAATCAAATAACAATAAAATAATTGTATCATGCCAAGCGGAAAAAAACGTAAAAGACATAAGGTAGCGACGCACAAACGCAAAAAACGTCGTCGTCTTAACAGACACAAAAAGAAAAAATAATTAGTAGCTAAGCTATTAATAATTTAGTCTTTTTACAAGATAGCACTTTTCAATGGAAATTTTGGAAAGTGCTTTTATCATTTTTAAAAACATAATTTTTTGATGAGTAAAGAATTAGTGATTTCAGCCTTAGCTGATCAAGTACGCATCGCAGTTTTAGATGAAGGTCGCTTGATGGAATTTCATCAAGATACTGCAAATGATGGCTTTGCAGTTGGCGACATTTACTTGGGTAAAATCAAAAAATTAGCTCCCAGTTTAAATGCAACCTTTGTTGACATTGGTTATTCGAAAGATGCATTTTTACATTATCATGACTTAGGTCCACAAATACGTTCGTCAAATGCGTACAATAAAATTGTAGCAAATGGCACGTACAAAACCGAAAAATTGAAGAACTTCCGTATGGAAGAGCCGATTGACAAAGATGGACAAATTACAGAAATCTTTGCTCCAGGTGATTCCGTTTTGGTTCAAATTACAAAAGAACCAATCCATACGAAAGGACCAAGAATTACTTCTGAAATTTCAATTGCTGGTCGATATTTAGTTTTAGTTCCATTTTCGGAACGTGTTTCGATTTCGCAAAAAATCAAACAAAAACCAGAACGCGATCGTTTAATCAAAATTTTAGAAGGTTTAACACCAGAAGGCTTCGGAGTTATTATCAGAACAGTTGCCGAAGAGAAGAACGCAGAAGAATTGCAAGCAGATTTGGCTTATTTGTTAAACAAATGGACTCAAATCTTCAAAAATCTTCAAAAAAAGAAAGCGCCAGCTAAGATTCTTAGCGAAATGGACAGAGCTTCTTCTATTTTAAGAGATAATTTTAATGATGATTTTATTAAAATTTCTGTTGATGATGACGAATTAGCAGACGAAATGCGTGAATATTTGGAAGTTATTGCACCAGATAAAATTAATTTGGTAAAAGAATACGACGATCCATTTGTTCCAATTTTTGAAAAGTTTAATGTCGAAAGACAAATTAAACAAGCTTTTGGTAAAACGGTAACTATTCCACAATCTAAAGGTGCATATCTTGTGATTGAACATACAGAAGCGTTACACGTAATTGATGTGAATTCGGGAAATATTTCTCGTAATTCTAAAAATCAGGAAGACTCAGCTTTTGCCGTAAACAAAATTGCTGCTTCAGAAATTGCACGTCAATTGCGATTACGTGATATGGGAGGAATTGTTGTGGTCGATTTTATTGACATGACGGATGTAGAACATAAAAAAGAATTGTTCGAGCATCTGAGAGCTGAAATGGCGAAAGATAAAGCAAAACATAAGATTTTGCCACCAAGTAAATTTGGATTGATTCAGATTACAAGACAACGTGTTCGCCCAGAAGTGAATTTCGTTACAACTGAAGAAAATCCTAACCAAGAATCGAATGAAGTTGAAGCACCTATCGTTACAATTGATAAAATTGAACAAGTGCTCTTGAATATCCTTGACAGAAAAGATAAGGATTTACGAAAAATGTCGTTGCACGTGCATCCTTTCGTAGCTGCTTATTTACAACATGGATTGCCAAGCATTCAGATGAAATGGTTTTTTAAGCATAAAAAGTGGATTAAGATTGTACCAAGAGATGCGTACAAATACTTACAATTTAATTTCTTGGACAAAGATCATAATACACTTTACAACGAATCAAATTAAGAAAAGCCTCGCAATTGCGAGGTTTTTTGTTTTATATTCGTTACACAACAAAATACTATGAAAAAAATCTTTCGAATTCTTCTCAAAACTTTAGGTGCTTTAGTTTTACTGATTGTGGTGTATTTACTTGCAGTAGTTTTGCTGCCATTAATTCCAGTAAATAAGCAAAAAGAAAAGCCTAATGATCAAATTACAGCGTATATTTTGACAAATGGCGTACATACAGATATTGTGGTTCCAGTAAAATCTGAAGCGATTGATTGGTCGACTTTTGTGCCTTTTTCGGATACAAAATCGAAAAAAGAATACGAATATATTGCATTTGGTTGGGGTGATAAAGGTTTCTATTTGGATACACCAGAATGGAAAGATTTGAAATTTTCTACTGCTTTCAACGCTGCATTTTGGTTGGGAGATTCGGCGATGCATACTACTTTTTATGATAAAATGACGTTGGGAGAAGATTGTAAAAAAGTAAACATAAGCTTAGAGGAATATCAAAAATTGATTGTTTACATCAAGCAATCATTTGATTTAGATAAAAATAACAAAGTCGAATTAATAAAAACGGATGCTGTTTATGGAGATAGTGATTCGTTTTACGAAGCAAAAGGAAGTTACAGCTTATTTTTTACGTGTAATACGTGGGCAGCAAGCGCTCTAAAAGCAGCAAATAAAGAAGCACCATTGTGGACGGCAACACAACAAGGAATTTTTCGTCATTATGAATAATTTTTTTTGAATTATTTCTGATTCATTTTCAAATAGTTGTCTATTAAAGCGACTTGTAGAACGAAAAAAAATACTTTTAAGATTTGGAAGTAATAAAATTTGCTCTATATTTGCAACACAATATCGATAACGATACTCCTCCTTAGCTCAGTTGGTTAGAGCATCTGACTGTTAATCAGAGGGTCCTTGGTTCGAGCCCAAGAGGAGGAGCAAAAAAGACAATCAATTTGATTGTCTTTTTTTATTTTATATCAATTTCAGTATGGTTATTCAACCAATCTTTTGCCATTTCGAATGCAGATAAATTTTTGCTCAATTCTAGTGGTTTCTCCTTAAGTAATTTTAAAAATTGTTGATTGACTAAATCAATTGTGTAGCGTTCTGCTTGATTTAGCTGTTGTTTTTCTCGGTTTGAAGCGTAATAATTATTTTTATTAATAAAATTGAAATAATCATTGACCAATTCCCAAAGTTCAGGAATTCCTTTTCCGATTAATCCAGAACCGATAATTGATTTTCTTTTCCATTGAGATGATTTGGTTGGTAAAAATTGTAATGAACGAACAATGTCTAATTTTGCATCTTTCACTAATTTTTCTTGAAATGAATCTGATTTATTAACGAAAATCAAATCAGCCATTTCCATAATTCCGCGTTTTATTCCTTGTAAATCATCTCCAGAACCCGGAAGTTGAAGAAATAGGAAGAGATCTGAAATTTCATTTACTAAGGTCTCAGATTGTCCAACACCGACAGTTTCAATCAAAATATTTTCAAATCCTGCTGCTTCGCATAATAAAATTGCTTCATATGTGCGAGATGTAACACCGCCTAAAGAGCCATTAGAAGCGCTTGGACGTATATAAGCATTCTCTTCTCGCGATAAGTCCTCCATGCGTGTTTTGTCGCCTAAAATACTTCCTTTAGAAAGTGAACTACTAGGGTCAATAGCTAAAATTGCTACTTTTTCATCTTTACTCAGAATATATTTCCCCAGAGATTCGATAAAAGTACTTTTACCAACACCAGGAATTCCAGTAATGGCAATTCTTTTTGACGTTATGGAAACAGGTAATAAACTAATGATATGTTGCGCTAATTTTAAATCGTCTAAACGATTGCTTTCGGCAAGTGTAATAGCTCTTGATAAGGCAAAACGATCACCTTCTTTTATTTTTTGAGCAAGTATTTCGGGGTCAATTTTTCGCATAAGACACAATCTTAGATTAAAGATAAAGTCTTAATTAAGAATAAAAAAATACAATCGAGATTTGTGAAATTATTTTATATAGCTCTTGTATTAATTGGTGTAAAAAATAAAATGAATATAAATGAATATCTATTTAAAATTCAGTTGTATAAACTTTATTAATTCGTGATTATGAATTTTTTTGTTCCGCTTTAATTCTTTTTATAAAAGCAGAAGGAGATTCGTTCATTATTTGAGTAAAAGTTGTCGTAAAAGTACTGTGAGAAGCAAATCCGCAATCGCTTGCTAAATAGCTTACTTTCGTATTAATGTATTTCGGCTCATTTTGAAGTCGATTTACAATGTAATTTACTCTCAACTCATTCAAATAAGAATTAAATTGTTTTTGACGATGAGTTTTAATGATTTCGGAAAGGTATTTTGTATTCGTTTCAAATTGTTTTGATAATGAAGCAAGATTAATATCTTTCTTAGTAAAGCCTTTATTCTTCTCAAATAATTCTAATTTTCGAAGTAAATCATTTTCGGTTTTAGATGAAATGCTAAGATTATTCATTGGTTTTTCCTCAATGATAACCTCTGTTGGTGGAGTTGGAGGAATTATTTTATTTGTAACCTCTTGTTTGATTGGTTCAGAAGGAATTTCTTTAATTTCTTTTACAGAATTAATTTCTTCAGTAGAAATCTCAGTTGATTGTTTAGTTTTTTTGGAAACAAAGTAAATAATTAATCCTAAGATAATTATAGCTAAAACTATTAATGAAATGATTAACCAAGTTTCCATTTTTGTAAAATTTATATTCCGAATTAATAAAATAAAACCAATTGATAATCATTAAAATACTTGTTTTTTTACTGATTATACTATTGTAAAAATACTCCGAAATTTTGAAATAAAAAAGGCTAACTTTTAAGAGTTAGCCTTTTTTTGAAATTCATCTTTGCTTGGAGAACAACCACAGCCTTTTGAGCATCCGCCTCCTTTTGAGCTAAATGAGCTTCTAATTAATTTTACAACATACCAAACTGCAAATCCGAAAAGGAAAGCGATAAAAATATATTGTATCCAAATATTGTCCATACTATTATTTTAAAAAATGATATGCAATAAATGCAACTACATATGCCAAACCTGTCATAAACCCTGTCTGAATCAATGTCCATTTCCAAGAATTTGTTTCGCGTTTTACGATCGCAATTGTACTCATACATTGCATTGCGAATGCATAAAATAACAACAACGAAACTCCTGTAGCAAGGTTGTATGCTGGTTCTCCTGTGTTTTGATTAATCTCATTTTTCATACGAAGAAGTAAACGATCTTTTTGACCATTGTCCTCAACATCAACCTCTCCTAAACTATAAACCGTTGACATCGTTCCGACAAAAACTTCACGCGCTGCGAATGATGAAATTAAACCAATTCCCATCTTCCAATCGTATCCTAAAGGCTCTACAACTGGCTCTATAACTGATCCTAATCTCCCCAAATAAGAATGTTCTAATTTATAAGAGGCGATTTCATTTGCCAAATCTTCTTCATTCATTTTCGGATGATGAGCAGTTACAATTTCTTCTGCATTTTTGAATTGTTCTCCAGGTCCGAAAGTTCCTAAAACCCAAAGAATAATCGAAATTGCAAATATGATTTTACCCGCATCAACTAAAAATCCTAATGTTTTTTCCCAAACATTAATTCCAACATTTTTCCAATCAGGAAGTTTGTATGTTGGCATTTCTAAAATTAGGTAACTTTTATGTTTTGCTTTAATGATTAAATTTAATAAAATAGCACTTCCTAATGCTCCTAAAACACCTAAAATGTACATCACAAATAAGGCCAAAGCTTGGTAACTTAATCCGAAAATATGTTCGTCGGGAATAACCAAAGCAATCAAAACGATGTAAATAGGTAAACGAGCCGAACACGTCATAAAAGGTGTTACGAGTATCGTTAATAGACGTTCTTTATCATTTTCGATATTACGCGCAGACATGATTGCAGGAACGGCACAGGCAACTCCAGAAATTAATGGAACGACACTTTTTCCACTTAAACCGAATGGTTTTAACCATCTGTCCATTAAATAAACAACGCGGCTCATATAGCCCGTTTCTTCCATTATTGAAATGAATAAAAACAAAATGGCAATTTGCGGAACGAAAACGGCAATCCCTTCTATACCTGGAATTATTGCACCTCCAATAATTTCGTTGATAGGTCCTTCTGGAATTAAACTAATTGCTTTTTCGTCGATCCAACCAAATAAATCTTCGACCATTGTCATTAATGGTGCAGACCACGTATAAACAGCTTGAAAGATTAATAATAAAATTCCTAAAAAGATGATGTATCCAAAAATCGGATGAATCAATGTTTTATCAATTTTATCGGTTAAGGTTTCATTTCCATCAAAATTATACGAAATAATATCGTTTAATTTATCCTCTAAAATTTTATTTCGATCTAATGCTTCTTTGACTTGTAATCGTTTCGAAACAATAGAATTCTCTTTCTTAATTGTATCTAATTTACTTAGATTTTCTTTCGATTCGAATGGAACTTCTTTTTGAGAAAGATATTGCCAAGCTAAATAATCAGATTTAAGATTAAATTCATTTTTGATTTTTTCTACAATAGAAATATGCTCTTTCGGAATTTCGTAATGACGATTATATGGAGTTGCTTCTTTTGTAAAAGCTTCTACCAATTCATTAATTCCTTCGCTTGTACGCGCGTTTGTTAAGTATATTTTTGTTTGAAGAAAATCTTCTAACTTTTTCAAGTCAATATTTAATCCCTTGCTTTTGATTTCATCTTTCATATTGATGACAAAAATCGCAGGAACTTCTAAATCTCGAACTTGTTGGTACAACAAAATCGATCGTTTTAGATTAGATGGTTCACCAATAACAACCACCAAATTTGGGTAATGGTTATTGGTTTTGTCTCCTAAAGTTTTGAAAACAATTTCTTCATCCAAAGAGCTTGGATAAATTGTATACGTTCCGGGAAAATCTGTAATTTGGAATTTATTTCCATTTCGTTCTATTTTACCTTCGCGTTTTTCTACCGTCACACCAGGATAATTCCCAACTTTTTGACGAAGATTTGTTAATTTATTAAATAACGAAGTTTTACCAACATTTGGGTTACCAATTAAGGCAATTTTATAATGATTCATTATTTTTTTGTTATCAAAATTTTATCGGCTTCGTTTCTTCTTAAAGCTAAAACAGACTTGTTAGAGATGATACTAATGCAAATAGGACCACCAAACGGAGCCTTATTTTTTACCAATAAACTTGTTCCTGGAATAAAGCCCATTTCGTAAAACTTAGCAGGTATGTCTTCTGTACTAAATCCAGTTACAACTGCTTGTTCACCAATTTTTAAATCTTTTAAAGAATAATTTTCAACCATTTCTACCAATCTATCTATGATTTTACTATATGCAAAGATATTTATTTTTAATTAATCCAAATAGAAGATATGTCATAGTTTTTTTATCTTTCTAATTAAATTTCAATGAATTCAAGTATCTAAATTCAAAATTTTGATTATCTTTGCACTCAATTTTCATTTATAAACATTAATTTATGTACGCAATTGTAGAGATAGCAGGGCTTCAATACAAAGTTGAAAAAGACCAACAATTGTTTGTAAACCGTTTAGCTGGTGAAGCAGGTGACGAAGTAAAATTCGACCGTGTTTTATTAACAGATAACGGAGCAATCACTGTCGGCGCCCCAGTTATAGACGGAGTTACCGTAGTAGCTAAAATCGTTGAACACGTGAAAGGAGACAAAGTAATCGTTTTCAAAAAGAAAAGAAGAAAAGGTTACCAAAAGTCTAACGGTCATCGTCAACAATTCACTAAAATTGAAGTAGCTTCAATCGGTTAAGATTGAGCTGAGATTAATTATTAACTCTTAAAAACAAAACGAAATGGCACATAAGAAAGGGGTCGGAAGTTCGAAAAATGGTCGTGAATCACATTCGAAACGTTTAGGTGTTAAAATTTTTGGTGGACAAGCAGCAATCGCTGGTAACATTATTGTTCGTCAAAGAGGTACTCAACATCATCCTGGTGATAATGTAGGAATCGGTAAAGATCACACATTATTCGCTTTAATTGACGGAAAAGTAGTTTTCACTAAAAAACGTAACGATAGATCTTACGTTTCAGTTGAACCATTATCTTAATTGATAATTCGACAGCGAAAATGCTAACAATATAAAAGCTCGAACTTATTGGTTCGAGCTTTTTTTGTTTTTATAGTTTTTTAATACTGCAACAAGTATAAAAATAATGATACTAATAATTAAAGTTGGAAACCAAAAGACGAGACATATTTCAGAAATTTTCACAGAGAGCTTACTGAAATTTCCTCTTGCAGTAAACATACTGATAGCATAAATAAACATTATGAATGATAAAGATACCAAAACAATTCCTGTTAAGGAAAGCGTATTTTTTATCGAAAATTTTCTAGACATACTTTTAATAATAATCTAAAATACAACTTATTTCAACCAAAAAAGCACTCAATTTCTTGAATGCTTTTGATTTTATATTTGATGAGAAACTGAAATAAATTCAGTCTAAAACTACTCTTCGTCTTCTGTTTCAACTCCCCAACCTTGAGCAGTTAATGGAACCATTTGTTCGCTTCCGCGTGTAATCAAATAGTTTTCTTCGTTTTTACCAGTTACATGACCAATCACTGTTAAATGCGGATTTCCTTTGATTTTTTCAAAATCTTTTTGATCAATTGTAAACAATAATTCATAATCTTCTCCACCGCTTAATGCACATGTAATTGGATTAATTTTGAACTCTTCGGCTGTGCGAATCACAATAGAATCTAATGGAATTTTTTCTTCATAAATATTAATTCCAACACCACTTTCTTTTGAGAGATGAATAATTTCAGAAGATAATCCGTCCGAAATATCAATCATAGAAGTTGGTTTAACTTTCAATTCTTTCAAAAGATTGATAATATCCAATCGAGCCTCTGGTTTTAATTGGCGTTCAATTAAATATGAATAGTTTTCGAAATCTGGTTGATTATTCGGATTCACTTTTGACACTTGTGCTTCGCGTTCTAACACTTGCAAACCAAGAAAAGAAGCTCCTAAATCGCCAGAAAGAACAACCAAATCATTTTCTTTTGCACCATTTCTATAAGCCAAATCTTTTTCTGGAGCAGAACCAATCGCCGTCATACTTAGTACAAGTCCGCTAACAGAAGAAGTTGTATCTCCGCCTACAATATCAATATTGTATTTGTCGCAAGCGTATTTCATTCCGTTGTAAATTTCGTCCACAGCTTCTATCGTAAAACGATTCGAAATTGCCATCGAAACCAACAATTGTTTTGGAATAGCATTCATCGCCAAAATATCACTAATTGCCGTTACAACCGCTTTGTATCCCAAGTGACGCAAAGGCATATACGACCAGCTAAAATTTACACCTTCTACCAACATATCAGTAGAAACCACAATTTTATCTTTTTTGTAATCAAGAACAGCCGCATCGTCACCAATTCCTTTGATAGAACTTTCTAATTTGATAGGAAAACCTTCTTTGATTTGATTAATTAAACCAAATTCTCCAATTTCGGCTAAACTTGTTTTTGAAACGTTTTTATCTTCTAACATGATTTTATTTTTGAGTAAAGATTGAAGGATCTATATTTTCTGAACGAAAAGGTAAATTGATAATATCTTGTTTCGACATTGTTTTCACGGTTTGTCCTTCAAATGATTTTTTAATATTTTCTAACATTTCTGTTGGTGGTGCTTGCATTTTTCTTTTCGACATCGAAAACCAAACACCTGTCAATTCAGAATGACAAAGATGTACACCATCTTGATTATATAGATTATGAATAAATTGATAAATCATTCCATCTTCCGACATTCCACCAATTTCTACCGAAATATAAATTTCTTCACCTTCCATTGCTTCCTTAAAAAAAGAAAATTGTTCGTGCAAAATAGCTGGTCCAATTCCATATTCAGCCAAATTTTTCATCGAAATGCCATAATCTCTCAAAAAAGCAATACGTGCAAAACTTGTAAAATTCATATACGAAGCGTTCGCTAAATGGCGATTAGCATCCAAATCTGACCATCGAACAATGGTTTTTTGAAAATATTTATTATTCATGAATTGAAAAATTATTTAAGGTACAAAGTTACGGATTACTATTTACACGAAAATGATAATATTTTTAATCATCGTAAATAATAAAAAACAATAAGATTTAACATCAAATTAAAATATAGATATTTAATAATTTGTATCTTTAAAAAGCTATTAAACAGACAGATTATGAAAAAAATATTATTTCCAACAGATTTTTCAGAAACAGCAAATAATGCGTTTTTGTATGCGTTAAATTTAGCCGAAAATCAAAATGCAGAATTGTATGTTTTGCACGCTTTTCAGTATCCAATGGTAAGCGGAGGAATCGATGCTGGTATTTTGCAAGATGTTTATAATACAATTGAATTAAATAATTTCGAGAATTTAAAAGATCATATTCCGTTCTTGAGAAAAATGGCTGAGGACAATGGTTTTGCAAATGTTGATTTGAAATTTTTTGTAAAAGAAGGAATGCTTTCGTTTGTGTTGCCAACATTTATCGAAGATGAAAAAGTAGATTTTGTGGTAATGGGAACGACTGGAAATACAGGATTTGACAAAGTTCTTTTTGGTTCGAATACGATGAATGCAATTAAACATCTTAAAATTCCTGTATTGAGTGTGCCAAATGGTTATGAATTCAAAGGAATAAATAGCATCGGATTTACAACAATTTTCCAAGATAAAGACCGCAAAGCCTTAGATTATTTAACAGAAATCGCTTATCGTTACAAAGCAAAAGTGCATTGTTTACACGTTTCGAAAGATGGAAATTATGATATTCCGACGCTTAATCATTGGAAAGAATATTATAAAGATGAGCCTGTAGATTTTTCTATTTATACTGCGGATGAATCTGTAGACGCAGTTTTGGAATTTATTAAAGAAGAAAAAATTGATTTGTTGACAGTTGTTAGCCGTAACAAAGGCTTCTTTGAGAAATTATTTTCGCCAAGTTTTACAAAGAAAATTTTGACGCAACACAACGTGCCTTTGTTTGTTTTCCACGAATAAGATAATTTATACTGAATATACAAAGCTCAATCTGTAGAAATAGATTGAGCTTTTTTCGTGTTGAAATGAAATTATTCGTAACTTTTGAGTACAAAACACGAAAAGATGAAAAAAATATTGTTCCCAACAGATTTCTCAGAAACTGCCAATAACGCCTTCTTATATGCACTAAATCTTGCAAAAAGTATCGATGCACAAGTTTATGTGTTGCATGTTTACGAATTGCCAATGATTACTGGAAGTTTGAGTGCTGGATTGATTCAGAATGTATATGAAACGGTAGAATTAGGAAGTTTTGACAACTTCAAAGATAATATTCCGCAACTAAGACAAATTGCTGATGAAAATGGTTTGAATGAAATTCCAATCAAGTTTATCTTAGAAGAGGGAAATTTCTTATACATTCTACGCGAAATTATTGGTGAAGAAAGTGTTGATTTTGTGGTGATGGGAACGGACGGAAATACAGGAATTGAGAAAATGCTTTTCGGTTCGAATACGATAAATGCGATTACATCGATGAAAGTTCCAATTCTTAGTATTCCGCATGGAATGTCTTTCAAAGGATTTAAGAATATTGGTTTTACCACAGTTTTTGATCAAAAAGATAAAGATGCGTTAAAGTATTTGATTGAAATTGCAAATCGTCATCATGCAAAAATTCATTGTATGCACGTTTCGAAAGATGGAAAGTTTAATGAACAAGCGATGAAAGATTGGCAAGATCAGTTTGCTGGAGATCCAATTGTATTCGAAGTTTATAATGATGCAGATCCTGTAAACGCGGTGTTGGATTTTATCAAGGAAAAACAAATCGATTTGTTGACGGTTGTGAGCCGCAATAAAGGATTTTTTGATAAGATTTTTTCACCTGGATTTACAAAGAAAATTGCAAATAAAAATATTACACCTTTGTTCGTTTTTCATGAACAAAAAGTTTAAAAGGAGATGTGAAAACATTTCCTTTTTTTGTCAAAAATTCTGTTAAAAATAAAACTTTACCTTTGTCCCGTGAAAAAAATAGCCATAGTAGGAGGTGGTGCAGCAGGATATTTTGTTGCAGCAAACCTTGGAAAAACTGTAGGACAACAAACTATATTGTTTGAACAAGCAAATCTACCGCTTCAAAAAGTACGCATTTCGGGTGGAGGAAGATGTAACGTGACGCATGCATGTTTTGATCCGCTTGATTTGGTTGAGTTTTATCCGCGTGGAAAAAAGGAATTATTAAGTGTTTTTTATACGTTTCAACCGGGTGATACAATGGCTTGGTTTGATGAGCGCGGAATAGAATTGAAAATAGAAGACGATAACCGTATTTTTCCAGTTAGCGATTCTTCACTTTCGATTATAGAGGCTTTGACAAAAGCGGTTGATCAAAATAAAGTTCAGCTTAATTTCTCAGACGGTGTGCAAGAAATCAATAAAGTTGATGGTGGTTATGAATTGATAACTAAATCAGGAAAACATTTTTTCGAAACGGTGATTGTGACAACAGGAAGTACGCCTAAATTTTGGAAAAGTTTGAAGAATTTAGGTTTGAAAATCGTTCAGCCAGTTCCTTCTTTATTCACATTTAATTGCAAAGATCCTCGAATTGAAGGCTTGATGGGGATTTCTTTTGAGAATGCTGAAGTCAAAATCAATCAACAAAAATTAGAGGCAGAAGGTCCGTTACTAATTACGCATTGGGGATTTAGTGGTCCAGCGATTTTGAGATTATCGGCTTGGGGTGCTTTAAAATTGAATGAAAGCAATTATAAATTTGAGACTGAAATCAATTTTGTGAATCAATCTAAAAATGAAATCATTTCATTTTTGAATGATAAAAAACAAGTTGATGCCAAGAAAAATGTGCATAAAAATAATCCATTCGATTTTCCGAAACGTTTTTGGTTTAGTATTCTGAATTATTGTAACGTAGATGAAAATAAGGTTTATGCAGATTTATCGAAAAAACACATCGAAACAATTGCAACAGAATTGACGCAAGGAAAATACCAAATTAATGGAAAAAGCACGTTCAAAGATGAGTTTGTAACGGCTGGTGGAGTCGATTTGAAAGAGATTGATTTTCATTCGATGCAAGCAAAAAAAATCCCGCAGTTGTTTATGGCTGGTGAGGTTCTAAATATTGATGCCATAACAGGTGGATTCAACTTTCAGGCGTGTTGGTCTGAAGGATATATTATATCTGAAAAAATCAAAGAAATTTATCAATAGTGTATATTTTACACGGATATTATTCTGGCTGAAAGCCTTAATAGTAAAGATTTTTTCAAAATTTATTATGTTAACATAACATTATTATAAAATTATGTTATTTTTGTTTAAAGGAATTATTAAAAACGAACAAAAAATATGAAGAAAATTTTCTTAACCTTAGCATTAATCGGCTTATCTTCTTCTGCATTTGCAGGTGGATACCGAGTTGCTTTACAAGGGGTTCGCCAAGCAGCTTTGGGTGGAACTTCTGCAACACAAACTCACGATGCGAGTGTTGCGTTTTATAATCCTGCAGGTTTAGCTTTTGTTGATAGTAAATTGAGTATTGCTGTCGGAGGTTTTGGTGTAAAAACTGACGTAAAATGGCAAGATCCAATGACGTTGCAAAAAGCAGAAACAGATAGTAAATTAGGAACACCAATGTATTTGGCAGTTAGTTACAAGCCTGTAGATGATTTAGCAATTGGATTGAGTGTTACGACGCCTTTTGGTAGTTCTGTTACGTGGCCAGAAGATTGGCAAAACAAAGCAAATATTACACATATTGACTTAAAAGCTTTCAATATTCAGCCAACGGTTGCGTATCGTTTTTCTGATTGGTTTAGTTTGGGGGTAGGTTTCATTTATACACACGGAACAGCTAAATTGGAGAAAGTGCAAACAGTTGCTGGAAATGATATTAAACTTAAATTAGAGGATAAAGATGCTCATGGTTTAGGATTTAATGTTGGAGCAATGTTCAAGCCAACAGATAAATTTGGAGTTGGAATTGCGTACCGTTCTAATGTAGATGTTTCTGCAAATAAAGGTGATGTTACATGGTCTAATGTTCCTTCTGGAATTGCATCTAATGTACCTTTCAATACAGATAAATGGAATACAACTTTACCGTTACCATCTGAGTTTACATTTGGAATGTCGTACAAAGTTTTACCACAATTAGAACTTTTTGGAGATGTAGTTTGGCAAAACTGGACACGTTACAAAAGTTTAGATATCAATTTATATAATGATGCTTCTAATACTTTTTACACATCATCTTCTACTAAAAACTGGAAAGACAATACATTATTCCGTTTTGGAGCAGAGTATACTTTCAGCGAGATGATTGTTGGTCGTGTTGGTTATTATCATGATAAATCACCAGTTCCATCAGCTTATTGGTCATCAGAAACACCAAGTTCTAACTTGAATTCAGTTTCAGCTGGATTAGGATTTAGATTTGAGTCAGGTTTTCATGTTGATTTATTTGGATCATATGTAAAAGGAGACGAAAGACATATTGATAATATTCAACAAAACTTCTCTGGAGATGTTAAAATGCGTGCTATAAACTTTGGTTTAGGCGTATCGTACAACCTAAAATAAGATAAAAATGAAACACTTAAATAAAATAGTATTAGTTGCATTAGCTGCTACGATGTTTAACTGTAGCGAAGATTTCGAACATCCGATTGAAGATATTAAAGTATCAGCAGGTGAAGCAAACTTTTCTACATATATTGCATTAGGTAACTCGTTAACTTCTGGTTATAGAGATAATGCATTGTACAAATCTGGACAAGAAAATTCTTACCCAAACATGTTAGCTGGATTGATGAAAGCTGCTGGAGGAGGAGAATTTAAAATTCCTTATATGCCAAATGATACAGGTGGATTTACTGATTTACCAGGTTTTCCAGGTAAATTGAATTTACAAATTGTAAATGGAGCTTTAACACCAGTTCCAAGTGCTGCGGGTGGAGCTTTAGATATCTTAGCAGATAAAGGAAAGTTTCAAAATATGGGAGTTCCAGGTGCGAAGTCTTATCATTTAGTTGCGCCAGGTTATGGAAATCCAGCAGGCTTAAAAACTAATCCAGCAACAGCGAACCCTTATTTTGTACGTTTTGCAAGTAATGCGACAACTTCTGTAGTTGCAGATGCAGTTGCTCAAAAACCAACATTCTTCTCTTATTGGATTGGGAATAATGATGTTTTAGGTTATGCAACATCTGGTGGAGTTGGAGTAGATCATAATGAAACAAATAATGTTGATCCAAGGACTTATGGAAGTTCAGACATTTCTAATGTAAATGTGGTAAAATCTACAATTAATGATGGATTAAAAGCATTAACAGCGGTAGGGGCGAAAGGAGTTATTGCAAATATTCCTTCTGTAACATCTATTCCATATTTTACAACGGTTCCATACGCGCCATTATCACCTGCAAACCCAAGTTTTGCACCAATGATTGATGAATTGAATGCAACTTATGCAGGATTAAATCAAGTATTTGATGCGGCAGGTGTTCCAGAAAGAAAAATTGTTTTCTCTAAAACTGCTGCAAGCGCTGTAGTTATTAAAGATAAAGATTTAGCGGATTTATCAACAACGATTACTGCTGCTTTAATTAAAGCAGGATATGATGCTGGAACAGCGACTTTATTTGGAATGACTTACGGACAAGCGCGTCAAGCAACAGCGAAAGATTTATTGGTTTTAACTTCTTCTTCTGTAATTGGAAAAGTTGACACAAATAGAGTTGCAGAATTAATGAAGTTGGGATTAACTCAAGAGAAAGCTGGTAAATTAGCAGTAGTTGGTGTTAGTTATCCAATGACAGATAATTATGTATTAACAGCAAAAGAAACAGCAAAAGCAGAAGCAGCTGTAGTTAAATACAATGCAGCAATTGCTGAATTAGCAACTGCTTATAACTTAGCTTTAGTTGATACATATTCTGAAATGAAAAAATTAAGTTCAGCTTCAGGAATTAAGTATTACGGACAAACATATACAACAACTTTCGTTTCTGGTGGAGCGTTCTCATTAGATGGAGTTCACTTAACTGGAACTGGATATGCAATTGTCGCAAATATGTTTGCTGATGCAATCAATAAAAAATATCATTCAACTTTAAGACATGTTTACCCAGGAAATTATCCAGGTATTGCAATTCCTTAATTGAATGTACAGATAACAAAAAAATCCGCTCATCGAGCGGATTTTTTATTTGATTATTTTTTTAGAAATAATTATTTTAATTCTTCATTTCGTAAAAATTCTTCTGCTTTTTCGACCATATTTTTCGATCCACAAAAGAAAGGAATGCGCTGGTGTAATTCTGTAGGTTCAATATCCATAATGCGTTGGAAACCGTCAGAAGCTTTTCCTCCAGCTTGTTCAGCGATAAATGCCATTGGATTACATTCATATAATAAACGTAATTTTCCGTTCGGATTATTTGTTCCAGAAGGATAAATATAAATTCCTCCTTTCAACATGTTTCGGTGAAAATCTGAACATAAAGAACCGATGTAACGAGAAGTGTAAGGACGATCTTCTTCATCTGCCTGACAGTATTTGATGTAATTTTTAACTCCTTGAGGGAATTTTACATAATTACCTTCGTTAACTGAATAAATATGTCCATCTTCTGGAATACACATATTTGGATGAGATAAATAAAACGTTCCAATTCCTGGGTTCAAGGTAAATCCATTTACACCATTTCCTGTTGTGTAAACCAACATTGTCGATGTACCGTAAATCACATATCCCGCAGCAACTTGCTTGTTACCTGGTTGTAAGAAATCTTCTTTTGTAACAGGTGTTCCAGGTTCAGAAACACGGTGGTAGATAGAGAAAATTGTTCCAACAGAAACATTTACGTCGATATTTGATGAACCATCAAGTGGATCAATCAACACAACATATTTACTGTTTTTTGAATTTTTTGAAGGTTGAATCGCGATAAAATCTTCGTTTTCTTCCGAAGCAATACCACAAACAACTTCGCGTTGCGACAACGTTTCGATAAACGTATCGTTTGCGAAAACATCTAATTTTTGTTGTTTTTCTCCTTGGACATTTTCATTTCCGAATTCGCCTAAGATATTTACAAGTCCTGCTTTGTTTACTTTATAATTAACAACTTTTGTCGCTAATTTAATAGAACTCAGTAATCTAGATAATTCTCCGGATGAGTAAATAAAATCTGCTTGATTTTCTATGATAAACTCTCCAAGAGTTTGATGAGAATTAGTATTCATAATTATGTTTTGCTGGTCAAATATCGGAATAATAACTCAATTTTATATCATTTCAAACGTTTGAAATTAATCTAAATACGTGAAAATCATCATTCAAATTTATTTTTTATTTTAATTAAATTCGGTCAACATATAAAGTGTAGTTTGGTTATATTTGCAAGTTAAATATTTACAAAAAAAAGTTTTTATAGAAATGAAAGTTTTCAAATTCGGTGGTGCTTCGGTGAAAGATGCAGCCGGCGTTAGAAATGTTGCGAGTTTATTGCAATCTGTTGGTTACGAAAATACATGTATCATTGTTTCTGCTATGGGCAAGACAACAAATGCATTGGAAGAGGTAGTCAAACGCTATTTTGAAGAACAAGATTTCGAAAAAACAATTAACGAAGTTAAAGAACAACACATTGCTTTAGCGACAGAATTATTTGATAATCCAGCTGAGGTTTCGAACGAAATTTCGCAATTTTTTGATGATATTGTTTCGTTTTTAAGACGTAACAAATCACCAAATTATAGCTATGTGTATGATCAAGTGGTTTGTTGTGGAGAGTTAATCTCGACAAAAATCATCAGTATGTATCTTAATTCTATACAAATTAATAACGAATGGTTAGATGTTCGTGATTATATCAAAACAGATAATACATATCGTGAAGGAAAAGTAAATTGGGCGTTAACAGAAGAAAGTATTAAACGTTTACCAAACACAGGTTTGTTTATTACCCAAGGTTTCTTAGGTTCTGATCCAAACTTTTTCACAACAACTTTAGGGCGTGAAGGTTCAGATTATTCTGCGGCGATTTTTGCTTATTGTTTAAATGCGGATAGCATGACGATTTGGAAAGATGTTCCTGGAGTTTTGAATGCTGATCCACGTTATTTTGATAATGCTGAGCTGTTAAATCATATTTCATATGAAGAAGCAATAGAGTTGGCGTATTATGGTGCATCTGTTATTCACCCGAAAACGTTACAGCCGCTTCAACAAAAAGAAATTCCTTTCTTCGTAAAATCATTTATTAATCCTACAGAAGCAGGAACAGAGGTAGCGAAAGGTCAACCATTAGATCCAAAAGTACCTTGTTTTATCCTAAAAAGAGAGCAACATTTGATTCGTTTATCAAGTAAAGATTTCTCTTTTATTACAGAAGATAAATTGAGTGGAATTTTCAATAAACTATATGATTATCAAATCAAAGTAAATTTGATGCAAAATTCAGCAATTTCATTATCTTTATGTTTGGAGGATAAATATGACAACTTAGAAAAGTTTGTTGCAGATATGAACGAAGAGTATAAAGTGCAAGAAGAAAACAATGTTTTATTGTACACAATTCGCCATTTTGATGCAGATTCTGACAAAGTTGTTTCAAAAGAAAAAGAATTATTGCGACAAACAGTGCGCGAAACATTACAAATAGTTGTTAAAGCTTAAATGAGTTTAATCACGACACAAGATATCTATTCAGCTTCGGGTCTTTCTAAAATTGGTGTTTTAGGAAAGCCTGTAGCTTGGGCATTGAAAAAAGTTTTCAGTATAGATCAGTTAAACGATTTGTACAATCGTGGAAAGCATTTGCAATGCGAACCTTTTTTGGATTATTTGATTGATGATTTGGGAATGGATTACGAAATCCATGAAGAAGATTTGAAACGTATTCCAAAAGAAGGACCTTTTATTATTATTTCTAATCATCCGCTTGGAGCTTTGGACGGGATTATTTTGATGCATTTTATGTCAAAAATTCGTCCTGATTTCAAGGTGATGGGTAATTTTTTATTGCAAAAAATTAAACCATTAGAACCGATGATTATTCCAGTTAATCCTTTCGAAACACGTAAAGATGCATACAGTAGCCTTTCAGGAATGCGCGATGCATTAAAATTGTTGAGAGCTGGAGGTTGTTTAGGAATTTTTCCTGCGGGCGAAGTTTCTTATCGTGATGACGAAAGTAAAATTATCGACAGAGAATGGCAAGAATCAGCGATGAAGTTGATCAAAAAAGCAAAAGTTCCTGTTGTTCCAATGTTTTTTAGAGCGCGAAATAGTAATATTTTTTACCGTGTAGCGAAGATTCATCCAGATTTTCAAACGGCAATGTTGCCAGCTGAAATGATGAAGAAAAGAACACGTCCAATTCAAATTCGTATTGGAAAACCAATTTTACAAAAACAACAAGACGAGCATGTGTCTATAGAAGATTATTCTGAGTTTTTGAGAAAGAAAACATACATGCTTTCGTCTTATTACAAACAAAAAAGAAGTTTAACTCAAGTCTTGAAAAACCCTTCGAATATTGAGTTGAAAATTCCGAATTTACCAAGCTTATCTTCTTCTAACAAAAAGGTTAAGCCGATTATTTCGGAAACTGCTTTAGACTTATTAATTCAAGATATTGAAACTTTACGAAAAGATGAACAAGCATTATTATTTACTAATAATAATTACGAATGTTTCTTTTCAACAGCTCAACAAATTCCAAATATATTAAGAGAAATTGGTCGTTTGCGAGAGATAACTTTCCGTGCGATTGGTGAAGGTACAAATGATGAAATTGACCTTGATCGCTTCGATAATCATTATCACCATTTATTTTTGTGGGATAAGGATACGAATAAAATTGTTGGAGCATATCGTATGGCGATTGGTTCGGAAGTGTATGAAAAATATGGAATTAATGGATTTTATGTTCATGAATTATTCAATTTTGATCCAGAAATTCATCCTTTCTTCAAGAAATGTATCGAAATGGGACGTGCATTCGTTTCAGCTGAGTATCAACAAAAGCCGATGCCATTGTTCTTATTATGGAGAGGAATTGTGCATGTAACATTGAGAAATCCAAATCAGAAATTTATTATTGGAGGAGTAAGTATTAGTAATCAGTTTTCTGATTTCTCAAAATCTTTGATGATCGAATTTATGAAATCTCATTATTATGATTCTACTGTAGCGCAGTATGTGAGAGCAAAAAATGAGTTTAAAGTTAAGCTGAAAGAGGAGGATAAAGAATTTATTTTTGATGAATCTGAAGCTGATTTGAATAAGTTTGATAAATTAATCGATGAGCTTGAACCAAATATGTTGCGTTTACCAGTTTTGATTAAAAAATACATCAAACAAAATGCAAAAGTGATTGCTTTCAATGTTGATCCCAAATTTAATGATGCAATTGATGGCTTAATGTATATTAGAGTTTCGGATATTCCAGAATCTACTGTTCGTCCTGTTTTAGAGGATATTCAAACAGAACTTGATAAAAAAATACAATCAGGAAAATTTGACGGAACAATTATTTAGTTTTTATCAAATTATAAAACATAAAAAAATGCGCTCAACCTAGTTGAGCGCATTTATATTTTAGCTTCGCTATAAATTATTTAGCAACTGCTGTAGAATCTGCTGCTGGAGCTGCTACTGCTGCTGAATCAGCTACTGGAGCTACTGCAGAGTCAACTACTGCTGAATCAACTACTGCTGTAGCTGAATCTGTAGCTGGTGCTTCTTCTACTGGTGCTTCTTCAGTTTTCTCTCCACAAGATACTGCTCCTAATGATAAAGCTGCTACTGCAACTACTGCGAAAAATTTTTTCATCTTTTTAAATTTTAATCGATTAATTTGATATGTCAAAGTTAGAATGATTTTGACCTGATATAATAAAAAATGATTGTAATTATTTTGTAAAACATATTTTATTTTACAAAATACACTTAATCAATTTTTTAAACGTTGATATTTTCCGAAATTATAAAATTTATAGAACAAAAAAATCCTCAAATTCTATAAGTTTGAGGATGATTTTTGACTTATTACAAACGATTATTTTAAAACTTGTGCTTCTAATTTGAATTTTTCGATTTTATTTGAAATTAAATCCAATCTCAAATTATGAATACTTCCGATATGCGAAGTCTGAAATTCTTTGTGCGGAACATACGTTCCATTTTCTACAGACAAACCAACTTCTCTGTAAGCATCGCGGAATGGCGTTCCATTTTTGATTGCTTCATTAATATTTTCAACGGTATAAATAGGATCATATTTATCCTGATTCATATAGTTGTCTTTAATCTGAAGTTGAGGAATCGCAAATGTTAAGATGTCAATAATATTATCAAATTGCATCATTGGTTCGAATAATATTTCTTTCAATATTTGATAATCGCGGTGATATCCACTTGGAAGATTATTAATCGTCATCATAATATCATTCGGTAACGCCTGAATTCTATTACAATGCGCACGCGTTAACTCAAAAACATCTGGATTTTTCTTGTGTGGCATGATCGATGAGCCTGTTGTCATTTCGTTTGGCAACTTCACAAATGCCAAATCTTGCGAATTATATAAAACCAAGTCGTATGACATTTTAGACAATGTTCCACAAATCATTGCTAAAGCTGTCGCAACAGATTTTTCTGTTTTTCCTCTAAGCATTTGTGCACCAACAGAAGAAACTAAGATTTCTGAAAAACCTAATTCTTGCGTTGTTTGCAAACGATCAATTGAGAAGCTTGTTCCGAAACCTGCACCTGAACCCAAAGGATTTTGATCAGAAATTTTATATGCAGCCTCAAAAAAGTATAAATCTGTCAACAAACTTTCTGCATAAGCAGAAAACCACATTCCAAAACTACTTGGCATTGCCGCCTGAAAATGCGTATATCCAGGTAATTGATGATTCTTGAATTCGTCTGCTTTTTGTAGGAAAATCTCAATTAAGTTGACAATTTTCTCTGTTGTATGTTTTAAGTACTCTTTCTCAAAAAGTTGAATTGCAACCAAAACTTGATCATTTCGAGAACGCGCAACGTGAATTTTTTTCCCGGCATCGCCAGTTTTCTCAATTAAAAAAGCCTCAATTTTTGAATGTATATCTTCGTAATTTTCGTCGACTTCGAAATTATTTTCCGCAATCAGAACCAAAACTTCATCCAAAGCAATTTGCAAAGCATCATTTTCTTCATTGGTAATCAAACCTGTTTTTGCCAGCATATTTGCCTGCGCTTTCGACGCTAAAGCATCGTATTTTGCAAGATGAGCATCTAATTCTCTGTCTTTTCCAACAGTAAATTTTTCGATTTTATCATTAATGGTAAAACCTTTGTCCCAAAGTTTCATATCTATAATAATGAATTAAGGGCGCAAAGTTAGTAAAAAGTTGTATAATATCTCATTAAAGTTGTATAATTATTAATAATCATAAATATTTATTCATATTGAATATTTTTGATTGTTTTTTGAGAATGTTTAGATGATTGATAGTATTTCGAAAGATTGATTATTGAATGTTTATTAATATTTCGAAATAATTCAATTTCGTAAAAAAATGACCCAAAAATTATGGAGTTGATATTTTAAGAACCTTTTAATTTTTAACTTCTATTTATTTACGTTTAAAACATTGTTAAAGTGAAATTTAGACCTTTTTTATAATAATTCTAAATTATTGAAATATAACTAAAATATATCATTCTTTGATGAAAAATCTTTACTATAAACGTAATTTTGTGTACCAATTTATAGCTAAACGCGTATTTGTTTAGATGATTGTTAATGTAAGTTTTAGAATAAAACTCAGACTCAAATGCTTATGTATGTTGATTTTGTGTGAGTTAAATTATTAAAAATTACCCTTCGAAAAAATTACATACTTAGTTTGTATTCTGATAACAGTGGTTGCCTATGCCAAAAATGATTTTTGTTGAAAATAATTTTTGCATAAGATGTGACGATACAGCGAAGTGTTATTATATAATTCATTTTGATTGGATGAAATCAGGTGTAAGTAGCTTGGTTTTAAACAATCTTTAATATTAAAAAGAAAAGATAGATAATTATGAGTCTTTACCAAGAGTATCTTAACGAGATTGAAGAAAGAAAAGGTCAAGGTTTACATCCAAAACCAATTGATGGTGCAGAATTACTAAGTGAAATCATTAATCAAATTAAAGATGTTAACAACGAATACCGCGAGGATTCTGTTAAATTCTTTATCTATAACACATTGCCAGGAACAACTTCTGCTGCAGGTGTAAAAGCAAAATTTTTAAAAGAGATTATTTTAGGAGAAGCTACAGTTGCTGAAATTACACCAGCTTATGCTTTCGAATTGTTATCTCACATGAAAGGAGGACCATCTATCGAGGTTCTTTTAGACTTAGCTTTAGGAAACGACGAAGCAATTGCAAAACAAGCTGCTGAAGTTCTTAAAACACAAGTTTTCTTATACGATGCTGATACAGCTCGTTTAGCTGATGCTTTCAAAGCTGGAAATGCAATCGCAAAAGATATTTTAGAAAGTTATGCAAAAGCAGAGTTCTTTACCGAATTACCAGCAGTTGCAGAAGAAATTAAAGTAGTTACTTACATTGCTGCTGAAGGTGATATTTCTACGGATTTATTATCTCCAGGTAACCAAGCGCACTCTCGTTCTGATAGAGAATTGCACGGCCAATGTATGATTACGCCAGCTGCTCAAGAGGAAATCAAAGCGTTACAAGCGCAACATCCGGATGCTTCTGTGATGTTAATCGCTGAAAAAGGTACAATGGGAGTTGGTTCTTCTCGTATGTCAGGTGTTAACAACGTGGCTTTATGGACAGGAAAGCAAGCATCGCCTTATGTTCCTTTCGTAAATATTGCACCAATTGTTGCAGGTACAAACGGAATTTCTCCGATTTTCTTAACTACGGTTGATGTAACTGGTGGTATCGGAATCGATTTGAAAAACTGGAAAAAACAAGTTGACGCAAATGGAGATGTAGTTCGTAATGAAGCAGGTGATCCTGTTTTAGAAGAAGTTTATTCAGTAGCTACTGGTACTGTTTTAACAATCAATACAAAAACTCAAAAATTATACAATGGAGATCAAGAGTTAATTGATATTTCAAGATCATTGACTCCTCAAAAAATGGAATTTATCAAAGCGGGTGGTTCTTACGCAATCGTTTTTGGTAAAAAAATCCAAACATTTGCTGCTCAAACTTTAGGTATCGAAGCTCCAGCAGTTTTCGCTCCTTCAAAAGAGATTTCAAATGATGGTCAAGGTTTAACTGCGGTTGAAAAAATCTTCAATAATAATGCGGTTGGATCTACTCCAGGAAAAGTTTTACATGCAGGTTCTGACGTTCGTGTTAAAGTAAACATCGTTGGTTCTCAAGATACAACTGGTTTGATGACATCGCAAGAGTTAGAAGCAATGGCTGCTACAGTGATCGCTCCAACAGTAGATGGTGCTTATCAATCAGGATGTCACACAGCTTCTGTTTGGGATAAAAAAGCACAAGCTAATATTCCTAAATTGATGAAATTTATGAATGATTTCGGTGTAATTACAGCACGTGACCCTAAAGGGGAATATCATGCAATGACGGATGTTATTCACAAAGTTTTAAATGATATTACAATCGACGAATGGGCGATTATCATTGGTGGTGACTCACACACACGTATGTCTAAAGGTGTTGCTTTTGGTGCCGATTCAGGAACTGTAGCATTAGCTTTAGCAACTGGTGAAGCTTCTATGCCAATTCCAGAATCTGTAAAAGTAACATTCAAAGGAGAGATGAAACAACACATGGATTTCCGTGATGTGGTTCACGCTACTCAAGCTCAAATGTTGAAACAATTTGACGGTGAAAACGTATTCCAAGGTCGTATCATCGAGGTACACATCGGTACATTATTAGCGGATCAAGCGTTTACATTTACAGACTGGACTGCAGAAATGAAAGCGAAAGCATCTATCTGTATTTCTCAAGATGATACATTAATCCAATCGTTAGAAATTGCGAAATCTCGTATCCAAATCATGATCGAGAAAGGAATGGACAACAAAAACCAAGTGTTACAAGGATTAATCGACAAAGCAAACAAACGTATCGAAGAAATTAAATCGGGTGCTAAACCTGCTTTAACTCCAGATGCAAATGCTAAATATTACGCTGAAGTAGTAATCGACTTAGATATTATCGAAGAGCCAATGATTGCCGATCCAGACGTAAACAATGCTGATGTTTCTAAACGTTATACACACGATACAATCCGCGATTTAACTTACTATGGTGGAGATAAACACGTAGATTTAGGTTTCGTAGGATCTTGTATGGTTCACAAAGACGATTTAAAAATCGTTTCTCAAATGTTACGTAATGTAGAAAAAGCGAATGGTAAAGTTGAGTTCAAAGCTCCTTTAGTTGTTGCGGCGCCTACTTACAACATCATCGACGAATTGAAAGCAGAAGGTGATTGGGAAATGTTACAAAAATACTCAGGATTTGAGTTTAGTGACTTATTGCCAAAATCTACTGCGCGTACAGAATACGAAAACATTATGTACTTAGAGCGTCCTGGTTGTAACTTATGTATGGGTAACCAAGAGAAAGCGGAAAAAGGAGATACAGTAATGGCGACATCTACACGTTTATTCCAAGGTCGTGTGGTTGAGGATAGAGATGGTAAAAAAGGAGAATCTTTATTAGCATCAACTCCAGTAGTTGTTTTATCAGCGATTTTAGGACGTATTCCTAATATTGAAGAATATAAAGCTGCTGTAGAAGGTATCAACTTAACAAAGTTTAAACCAATTTCAATGAACTAATCGTTCGTAGAAAATGATATATTAAAGGCTAACATTTCGGTGTTAGCCTTTTTTTGTGATAAATATATAATCTTGCAAATAAATAAGTTAGAATTGATTTAAATAAGGTTATTAACCATTTATACACGTTAAATATTAAATAATTCAGTATATTGGGGTATGTTTTTTGATAAATTAAAACCAATTAAATAAATCAATTATTATGGCATTTGATATAAATATGATTAAAGGCGTTTATGCCAAAATGCAAGAACGTGTAGATGCTGCGAAAACTATCGTAGGTCGACCTTTAACGTACTCAGAGAAAATTTTATATGCTCACTTGTTTGACGGAAAACCAACGCAAGCATACACAAGAGGAGAATCTTATGTAGATTTTGCGCCAGATCGTGTAGCAATGCAAGATGCAACTGCTCAAATGGCTTTGTTGCAATTTATGCAAGCTGGAAAAACAAAAACGGCTGTACCTTCTACAGTTCACTGTGATCACTTGATTCAGGCTAAAGTTGGTGCAAAAACCGATTTACAAGAAGCAATCAATAAATCATCAGAAGTATTTAATTTCTTAGAATCAGTTTCTAATAAATATGGAATTGGATTCTGGAAACCAGGTGCAGGAATTATTCACCAAGTAGTATTAGAAAACTATGCATTTCCAGGAGGAATGATGATTGGTACCGATTCTCACACGCCAAATGCAGGTGGGTTAGGAATGGTAGCAATTGGTGTTGGTGGTGCTGATGCTGTTGATGTAATGTCTGGAATGGCTTGGGAATTAAAAATGCCAAAATTAATCGGAGTTAAATTAACAGGTAAATTATCTGGTTGGGCTGCTCCAAAAGACGTTATCTTAGAAGTTGCTGGACGTTTAACTGTAAAAGGTGGAACAGGAGCAATTGTAGAGTATTTTGGAGAAGGAGCAGAGTCTTTGTCTGCAACAGGTAAAGGAACAATTTGTAACATGGGTGCAGAAATTGGAGCAACAACTTCAATCTTCGCTTATGATGATGCTTCAGAAAGATATTTAAGAGCAACTGATCGTAATGATGTAGCAGATGCTGCAAATGCTCACAAATCTTATTTACGTTCGGATGATGAAGTTTATGCAAATCCTGAAAACTTCTATGATCAATTAATCGAAATCAACTTATCTGAATTAGAGCCTCGTTTGAATGGTCCTTTTACGCCAGATTTAATGACACCAGTTTCTAAAATGAAAGAAACTGCAGCAGCTAATGGTTGGCCTTTAGATGTTGAATGGGGATTAATCGGTTCTTGTACAAACTCTTCTTACGAAGATTTGACACGTGCTGCTTCGATTGCGCAACAAGCTTTAGACAAAGGTTTAGAAGCGAAATCATCTTTCGGAATTAATCCAGGTTCTGAGGTAGTTCGTTATACTGCAGATCGTGATGGTTTATTAAAAACTTTCGAGGATTTAGATGCAGTTATCTTTACAAATGCTTGTGGGCCTTGTATTGGTCAATGGGATCGTGAAGGAGCAGATAAAGAAGAAAAAAATACAATCGTTCACTCATTCAACCGTAACTTCAAAAAACGTGCGGACGGAAATCCAAATACATATGCTTTCGTAACATCACCTGAAATGGTTGCGGCTATTGCAATTTCTGGACGTTTAGATTTTAATCCATTAACAGATAAATTAATCAATAAATTTGGTGAAGAAGTAATGTTAGATGCTCCAAAAGGAGAGGAATTACCAACAAAAGGTTATGCTTACGAAGATAATGGATATCAAGCGCCAGTAGAAGATGGTTCTCGTGTAGAAGTGATCGTAAATCCAAATTCTGAGCGTTTACAATTATTAGAAGGTTTTAAACCTTGGAATGGTGAAAATATTATTGGAGCTAAATTATTAATAAAAGCATTTGGTAAATGTACAACTGACCATATTTCTATGGCTGGACCTTGGTTACGTTTCCGTGGACATTTAGATAATATTTCGAATAATACGTTGATTGGTGCTGTAAATGCATTCAACCAAGAAACAAATTCAGTTAAAAATCAATTAACAGGAGAATACGGACCAGTTCCAGACACTGCACGTGCATATAAAGCGGCAGGTGTACCTTCTGTAATTGTTGGTGACGAAAACTACGGAGAAGGTTCTTCTCGTGAGCATGCAGCAATGCAACCACGTCATTTAGGTGCTGTAGCAGTATTGGTGCGTTCTTTTGCACGTATCCATGAAACAAATCTTAAAAAGCAAGGAATGTTAGCGTTGACATTTGCGGACAAAGCAGATTATGATAAAGTACAAGAAGATGATACAATCAACTTTATAGACTTAACAGAATTTGCACCAGGAAAACCTTTGACAATCGAGTTTGTTCATGCAGATGGATCTAAAGATTTAGTTGTAGCAAATCATACATACAATGCACAACAAATTGAATGGTTCAAAGCTGGATCAGCATTAAATTTAATTAAAGCGCAACAAGCGTAATAATTATTTCAACATAAAAAGTAAAAGCCGATGTATTTATATATCGGCTTTTTTTTATATTTTTTGAACTTATATTGTTAAGAATTCTGATTTAAGTTTTAATTTATTATAACTCATCTTTATTAATCCAATAAAACCAATGATTTTAATAAACGATCCAAAAAGTCTTCCTATGTTATAGGATGTTGATTCATTTGCTATAAAATGGAATTCAGATAAGGTAATAATGTTTTTTACAATTATTATTGAGAGTATAATTATTGTAGATGTTAAAAAATACTTTTTGTAGTCCATAGCGTTATTAGTTTTTATAAAAGTAATTAAAAACAATAATTTAATCAATATTAAGATATTATTAACATTTAAATATTAAAACAAAAAAAAACCTCAATCATTTGATTGAGGTTTTAAGCAGTGGTGCCTCCAGGAATCGAACCAGGGACACAAGGATTTTCAGTCCTTTGCTCTACCAACTGAGCTAAGGCACCGCCTTAATTGTGATGCAAATATAGAGCGAAAATCCGTTCTACCAAACATTATTTAAAATATTTTTTAGACGAAAAAGCTATCTTGTTCATTTACCGAGAAATAAATTTTAAAATATTTTTATCTTTGCAAAAAAAGAGCGGTTTTAATATTTTAATAGAGATTTAACAACTCATTTTTGCAATCTAATTTTTACAATTCGCAACAAATCATCATATTTGCGTCTTAGAATTCTATTATACATTCATAATGAAGTGGATTATTTGTAGTTTATCACTATTTAGCGTGGTAACAATAAAAGCTCAGTCAATATCAGTTTCACCTTATTCGGCATACGGAGTAGGGGAACAATTGTTTGATAATAATACTGAACAAGCTGGTATGGGCGGTATCTCAACGGTTCCTACGAATCCTTTTGGACAAAGTGCGAACTTCTCGAATCCGGCAGCAAACCGAAACTTGCGTATGACAACTTTCAATGCAAGTGGAAGTGGAACTAATTATAATTTCAAATCTGGAACAGATAAGGAAAATGCTGGTCGTTTCAATGTTTCTAATATCTCATTGGCTTTTCCTGTTGGTGAAAAAGGAAGTTTTGGAGTTGGTTTTCAACCTTACACAGCGTTGGGATATGATATTTTGAATACTTCTGAGAAAAATAATATCAAACAAACGGTACAAATGAAAGGTGATGGAGGGTTAAATAGTCTTCATGCTTTTTATTCAAGAAATCTTTCAAAAGAATTTTCTTTAGGTTTGCGTGTTAATTATCTTTTCGGAGAGTTGCAACGTAACGAAATTCTAGCTGTAGATGGAGCAAGTTTAGCTGTAGATTACAGCGATAAATCGAACTATCGTGGTGCTCAATTTACTTTAGGATCTATGTATACAAAGAAAATTGGAAAAAATAACAATTTAAACATTGGTGCTACTTATACATTAGGAACTAAGTTAAGAACTGATGTTACAGATCTTACAACTTCTTATACATATATTGGAACTACACAAACTTCTGTAGATACAATTTCTATTATTAGAATTGATAATGGAAAAACTAAGATTCCACAACAATTTACTTTAGGAGCATCTTATTCTAAAGATAATACGTGGTCGTTAGCTGTAGAAGCAAAATATAATAATTGGAAAGATTTCTCTCAACCATTAGAAGGTCAAAACACAACAATGTCTTCTGCAGTAGATTACAAAAATAATGTACGTTTTGCTGTTGGAGGATATTGGATTCCAGATTATAATAGTTACAAAAGTTATTTTAATCGTGTAACGTATCGTGCTGGTATGTATTATCAATCAGCTCAATACTCTATTCACGGAACAGATATTGACGCTTATGGAGCAACTTTAGGTTTTGGATTTCCAATCGGAAAACAAAATGATGGTTCTATGATGAATATTTCGTTAGAGTACGGACAAAAAGGAAAAACAGCAAACAACTTAATTAAAGAAAATTATTTCGGAGTTAAAGTTGGATTTGATATTAACGATATTTGGTTTAGAAAAAGAGTTATTGACTAATTTTGGACAAACAAAAATTGTATAAAAAAGCAAACGAAAAAGTTTTAATTAAACCAACTCTTGTATTTGGTCTGATTAGCGTTTTCGTTTTGCTTTTTTCTTGTAAAAAAGAACTTCCTCCTATCAGTAAAAAGAAGGTAGAATTCCCAACACGAACACTTATCAATGCAAATATTATTAACAAAGATTCGGGAAGAATTTCTGGTAATTTGCGTTCGCCATTAATCGAAGAATATACAACGGTAGATTCTCCTTACACGATTTTTAGAAAAGGTTTAAACCTTGATTTTTATCAAAAAGGAAGCATAAAACCTGGATATTTTCAGGCAGATTGGGCGAAGTTGAGTGATGTAACGGGATTGTACGAAGGTAGAGGAAACGTAATTATCGTAAATGAGAAAGGTGATTCGTTGAAAAGCGAACAATTATTTTGGAATAAGAAAAATAAAACAGTTTATACATCGAAAGAAGTTTACTTAATTAGCAAGGAAGGCGATTCGTTAACAGCGAAAAACGGTTTGCAAGCTACTGACGATTTAGAAACCTATACTTTATTCAATAATCAAGGATTTAAGTATGTTGATGATAATCAAAAATTCTAAAGAGCGTTAAAAAAATTAACAAAAAAGCGCATACTTGTCGCTTCTTCTATTTTATTATTCAATGTATTGTCGTATTTTCGCCACCTATTATAGAAATAACATTAAAATAAAACAATGGCAGTTTTAGGAGAAATTCGTAAAAAAACTTGGCTGATCTTCGTGGTAATCGGAGTTGCAATGTTAGCTTTCGTTGCAGGAGATTTATTCGGAGAGAATTCAAAAATAAAACAATTATTTACTGGAGATCCGTCTGTAGTTGGTACAGTGAACGGAGAACCTATTGGTATTGCAGAATATCAGAGTGCGTACGATCAAACACAAAAGATGTACGAAAATCAAGGTCAATCTGCAACTCCAAATCAAATTGCTCAACAAACTTGGAACAGCTTAGTTAGTCAGAAAGTGTTGAAACAACATGCTGAAAAATTAGGTTTAAAAGTTTCTGATGATGAATTTTGGAGCTATACAGCTCAAAACTTCGGAATGGCATCTGGTGCAGAAGCACAACAACAGATTGCGCAATTAGAAGCAAATGCGGCATCAAGTCCAGAAGCGCAACAACAATATAGAGGTTGGTTGCAAACTGCTGAACAAATAAAATTACAGATTTTATCTCAAAAATATTTTGGTTATGTAATGGCTGGTACAGCGGTTACAGGTAAAGAAGCGGATATTCAACAAGGATACAATATTTCGAATGCAAATATTCAGTATGCATTTGTAGATTACGCAACTTTGGCTAAAAAATTAAATGTAAAAGTAACAGACGAAGAAATTTCTGCTTACGAAGCGAAATATCCAAAATTGTTCAAAGCAGAAGGTTTAGTAAAATTAAGTTATACTTATTTCCCTGCTGGAGCTTCGACTGCTGATGACGCTGTTGCTTTAGCAAATATCAAAAAATATTTATCAACTCAAATTGTTCATGACGAAGTGAACAATGTTACAGATACAATTGCGGCGTTTGGTTCTGCAAAAAGTGATTCGGTTTATGTGACTCAAAATTCTGAGAAACCATTTATTCCAAATTATTTTACAAAAGCAGAATTAGAACAAGCTCAATTAGGGCCAGAAGCAACAAACTTCTTGAAAACTGCAACAGTTGGACAAATTGGTGGACCTTTCAAAATTGGAAATACATACCAATTATACAAGCTTTCGAAATCGAAAGAAGTAAAAGATTCTGTAAAATCTAGCCATATCTTAGTTTCTTATACAGGAAGCGCTGCTGGAAACGGAGTAAAACGTACAAAAGACGAAGCAAAAAAATTAGCTGAACAAATTTTAGCTGAAGTAAAAGCAAATCCAGCTTCTTTTGGAGAAGTTGCTTCAACAAAATCGGATGATAAATCATCTGCTGTACAAAAAGGAAGCATTGGTTGGGTTGGAAAAAACAATCAATTAGACCAAACTTATAACGGATTTATTTTCTCTAAACCAGTTGGAACTGTTGATTTGGTAGAATCTCAATTCGGATATCACATTATCAAAGTTGATGATGCGAAAAACAAAACAGCTTATCAAGTTGCAAATATTGTAAAAACGATCGAGCCTTCTAAAGCGACAACAGAAAAAGCATTTACAAATGCAAGAACGTATGTTCAGAATGTTGAAGGAAAATCATTGAATGATTTCAAAAATGCTGCGAAAAAAGGAGGTTATTTAAATAATACAACAGAAGGTATTGAGCGTTATGCTGCAATTGGCCAAGATATTCCAAACGATCAGGACGGAGATATCTTAAAATGGGCTTTTGACAAGAAAACAGATAAAGGAGCAACAAACTTGTTTACATCTTCTACAGGAGATTACATCGTTGTTCATTTAGTTGAAAAATTTGACAAAGGTTTAGCTCATCCAAGTGTTGTTCGCCAATATGTAGAGCCAGTTTTGATGCATGAAAAAGTTGCTAAATTGATTGATGAGCAAATTGCAAACGGAGGATTGAATGCTTTTGCTTCTAAATTTGGAGCGAAAAAAGGTAATGCTACGGTTAACTTCTCTAATTCTAATTTAACTGGAATTGGTTTAGAGCCTAAAGTTGTAGGAGCTGCGTTTGGTGTAAAACCAAATCAATCTTCTAAAGCGATTGCAGGTAATGCTGGAGTTTTCTACATTATTCCTTCAAACCAACAAATTCAAAAGAATCAAAAAGGTTCAATGATTTTGGATAATTTAAACCGTCAATTACAAGGACGTTTCCAACAAACATTGTTACAATCATTGATTCAAGCTGCTGATGTGGTTGATAACCGCGATAGAGCTTTACGTTAAGATTTAAAATTTCTTATAATAAATAAAACCGCCCGAAGAATTCTTCAGGCGGTTTTTGTTTTATATTTAAGGATAAATTAGATTTATGAAAATAATAATAAGACTAACTTTTTTTATCATTTGTTTGATAAGTTTTGGACAGAATAAGAATCCTGTAGGAGAGTTTGAAAATAATCAGTTCAAAATTAAATTTAATGATGATAATACATTCAATTATGCAAGTAAGTATTTTCAAGATCCGATTGGGAATAATCTTCAAGATAAATATATTGAATCTGGAAAATGGATTTTAAGAGGAGATACAATTATACTAAATCAAGATTTAACTGAAAGAAGTTATGGACATTATGATTTAATAGAAGATGAGATTGGCGAAAAAGGAAAAGTGTATTTTAGATTTAATCTTATCAAAACAAAATATAATGAAAATGATGAAATTTTATCTATTGATACATTACAAATAGAAAAGTTAGATTTAGCAATTAATAATAATGATAAAAAGAATAGATTAAGAATTTCTAATTATCCAACAACGAGATGTGCTTTTGCTGGATATATACCTAAAGAGTTAATTACAGATAAACGAGTTTTTGAATTTGAGAAAAAAGATAATTTAATACATAAGATTTATATTGGAAGTTATGAATTAAAGAAAACGGAAGAATTTATAATCAAAAATCCTAATTCAAATAGTTTTGTTTTAAATGTTTATCAAAATATTTATGAGAATGCAATGATAAGAAATAAAAAATATTTGATGTTAAATAAAAATACGATTCTAATCGAACAGAAACCAAATGGTAAATATAAAAAGGATGGTATGTATTTCGAATATTATCAGATAAAGAGAAATAAATAGAAAAGCATCAATTAAAATTGATGCTTTTCTATTTATAAAATGAAATATATCTTACTTATCAAACCCATTCGGAAATTCAGCTTTCACAAGCTCTATTTTCGCTTCTACAGCTTTTTGTAAATCTTCTTGATATTTGATTAATCTTTCTTGCAAAGTTGGATTAGTTGCTCCTAAAATACGTGCAGCCAAAATTCCTGCATTCTTCGCCGCATTCACAGCAACCGTCGCAACCGGAATTCCATTTGGCATTTGCAAGATAGATAAAATCGAATCCCAACCATCAATAGAATTTGACGATTTAATTGGAACACCAACCACAGGAAGTGGCGTAATAGACGCAACCATTCCTGGTAAATGTGCAGCGCCACCAGCTCCAGCGATAATAACATTTATTCCACGTTCGTGTGCTGTTTTCGCATAATCAAACATACGTTGTGGCGTACGATGCGCCGAAACAATTGTCAATTCGAAAGGGATATTTAATTCTGTTAATAGATCAGCAGCTTGTTTCATGATAGGCAAATCGCTATCACTTCCCATTATAATTCCTACCATAGTTGTTACTTTTTTGCTACGACTTTCACCGTTGCATTAACTTGTTTTATGTTTTGTTTTAATTGTTCTAAATCATCGTTCACCAATGTAACGTGTCCCATTTTTCGACCTGGTTTTGTGATAGTTTTTGCGTACCAATGCAGAAATGTTCCTGGAATCGTCAATAATTCTTCAATATTTTCGATTTCGGCTTGTCCAGTTTGTCCTTCAGTACCAATCAAATTGACCATTGCAGAAGTTGTAAACAATTTTGTAGAACCAAGAGGTAATTGCATTAAGGTTCTTAACATTTGATCGAATTGTGATGAATAAGCTGCTTCAATTGTTGAATGTCCAGAATTGTGAACACGAGAAGCTGTTTCGTTTACCCAAATCGATTGATCTTTGTTCAAGAATAATTCGACTGCGAAAACTCCTGGAGATTTCAATGCTTTTACAACATCACGCGCAATTTGTTCAGCTCGATCAGTGATTTCTTTCGGAAGTGTAGAAGGCATCAATAAATAATCTAACAAATTATATTCTTCGTTGATGACAAATTCTACGGTAGGATAAGTGACAATATTTCCTAAATGATCAGCAACCGTAACAACCGCAATTTCACGATCCAAATCGGCTGGCGTTTCGAAAATTGAAGGAGCTTGAAGCATTTTGTCTAAATCAGCTTCAGATTTTAGGAATTGAACACCTTTTCCATCATAACCATCTTTTCGAGATTTTTGGAAAATTGGATAATTAACGTCTTGTTTTGATTTCAAATCTTCCCAATTATCTAATCCAAAATAAGGCGCAGTTGGAATATTATTATTGACATAAAATTCTTTTTGAATTCCTTTGTCTTGAATAATAGCTAACGCTTCAGGATCTGGAACAACACGCTTTCCAATTGATTTTAGATAACGTAACGCTTCAACATTTACGTGCTCAATTTCAATTCCGATCGCATCTAAATCTTTTCCAAATGCAACAACCGTTTCATAATCTTTGAAATCGCCTTGTACAAAATGATGTGCATGTGGTGCGCAAGGTGCATCAGCAGCTGGATCTAAAATACTAATCTCGCAAGGATATTGCAATGCATTTTGCAAAAACATATACCCCAATTGTCCTCCTCCTAAAATTCCGATTTTTATCATATTGCGAAGTTAATGAATAATATAATTTCTATTTTTACGAGAATTAAAAAAGTATTGACGAGATGTTAACAAAATGGAGTAGAATTTTATTTTTTGTATTTGCTGGAATTTATTTAACGAGCAAGAGTTTTTATCAATATTTTGTATTCGATATGTTGGTGCAATATTCTATATATGCGCTGATTATTGCTTTTTTCTTGTGTTTGATTTACAATTATTCGATTCGAAAAGAAGAAAAGAAAAATATTTTATGGTTGATTCCTTTGGTTGCGATTCCAATTATTACGTACAAAAACTTAGGAAATTTCTATTTTGGAGAAAATGCAAAAGGAGAAAAATCTAATTTTAAAATTACGTCAATCAATATTTTTTCTCAGAATGAAGAATTTCAACATCTAAAAGATTATTTGGCTAAAGATAAAAGTGATGTAATTGTTTTACAAGAGTTAACGCCTGCTTGGCAAAAACATGTCGAATTTGTTCGAAAAGAATATCCATATTATAAAGAAGAAGTAAGAAGTAACAATTTTGGAATTGCGATTTATTCTAAAATTCCATTCTCTAAAGTGTCTACAAAAAATTATATTGATGAGATGCATCCGTCTATTTTAGCGGAAATTCTTGTAGACGCTAAACCATTAAGCATTTTGGCAACGCATCCTGTTCCGCCTTTACCAAATCAGGCTCGTTTTGAAAGACGAAATAAACAATACGAATTGATGAAGCAGGAAATTGATGCTTTATCGAATGAAAATATCATTTTAGTTGGAGATTTGAATTCTACGGTTTATTCACCGAATTTCAAATTGGTGCAATCAGATAAAATGAAAGATGCTCGTTCTGGTTTTGGATTGAATAATTCTTGGAATGCTTTCATCCCAATTTTCCGCACAAATATTGACCAATGTTGGGTTTCAAAGAACATAAAAGTTACCAATTTTTATCGTGGAGATGATATAAAATCGGATCATTTTCCGATTGTTGCAGAACTTAAGATAGAATAAGAACAAAAAATCTGTAGACAAGTGTCTACAGATTTTTTTTATGAAAATAAACTTTGAATAAATGTTTGTAAATCAGCTTCTTTTTCTAAACCAATTTTCTGTTTTAAACGATATTTTGCCATACGTACCGTTTTTGTTTCTACTTTCATCACATTTGCTATTTGTACATTATCCATATTTAGATACAAATATGCAGCATATTTCATGTCTTGATTAGTTAATTTACTTTTCGAAACTTCGCTTAGTTTATTGAAAAAGTTAGGATGAACTTCTTTTATAATATTTTGTATTTCATTAAAATCATCATCCATTAGACGCTCGTCTTTCAAGATTCGATCAAGATTTAAGGCTTCTTTGTCTTTTATTTTTTCTTTCAGTTCATTCAAGAAAGAATTCTTCTGTTTTAATTGCAAAGAAGTTGCTAAAGCTTGCTTGTTCAATTGTTCTTGTTGTAAAGCTAGTAACTCTTGTTCGGCTTTAATACGAGCCTTTTCTTGTTTTTCAAGTTCTAAATTTAGTTCAGCTTCGTATCGTTCGGCTTCTAGTAAATCTGTTTTCTGTTTGTTTGATTTTAGCTTATAATACAACATATACATTAAGAAAATCACACCAGCAATCGCAAGCAAAATAATACCTATATAAAGAAATTTCTGTTTAGAATATATTTGATTCTTTTCTTCTAATTGTTTTATTTGCTGATTTTTTTGCTCAGTATTATAAAAAATTTCTAAAGACTTAGTATTGTTATCAAATTGTTCTTGATCATTTTGCTGAATAAATTCTTTTACTTTTCGTTCGTATTCTAAGGCTTTATCTAATTGATCTAGATGTTCATATGTGATTGATAAATTATTAAGAATGATGATTTTATGAGCAGGAAAAATTTTGTTATCATTCATTGCTAATTCTTCTGCTTTTAGAAAGTAGTTTTTTGCAGTTTCAAATTCCTCTCTTTTAAAATAACTGTCTCCAATATTTATGTAAATTAAAGCAACTATATCACTACAATTTGGAGAGTTTTTACCAATGTTCAAGGCTTGCATCGAGTATTTTAAACTCTCTTCATGAGGATATTCTTTAGAAGTTTTAATTATACTACTACTTTTATTAAGATAATGTACAACCAAACAACGATTTCTTACACTTTCCTCCTTTATTAATAATGCATATTTGTAAGCGTTATTATAGCTGGTAACAGAAGAATCTAGAAACTTTTTGTTATTAGTATCTTCAAATTGTTTCTGATAATAGTATCCTAGATTATTAAATGTAAAATTAATTTGAAGATTATTTTTTCCTAATAAAGCATGCTTGTTTGCATTAATAACGTCAGATCTAAATCCAGATTCTAATGATTTACGTAGTTTATTACTAAACCTAAGGAAATACATTTGAGTAAGTATAAAATTTTCATTTTTATGTTTACTCATTTCATTAATACTTTTATTAATGGATTTTAAAAATAATTCTTGTTGATTAATTTTATCATAATATTGCGCATAACCATATTCAACAAAGGCAATATCCACCTTATTTTTGTTTTTCCTAGCTAATGCTTTAGCTTTTTCTAAAGCCTCAATACTTTCAACTTCTTTTTTTATACTTCTATAATAATCTGCAAGCAATACATAACCTATAATCTTATTATGTATATCATCGCTTTTTAATAAATTATTATCAATAATTGATTTTGCATTTTCATAATCTTTGCTATACAAATACGTGTAAACCAATTGTTGATCTTTGTTAAAATCACTTTGTGCCTTGGTATATTGAGTAAGTAATACAAGGAATAATATCCATATCTTTCTCTTCATTTTTTCTAAATGATCAACTTTTTATTATAATTCTAAAGATTGAATAAATTTTTGCAAATCAACATCTTTTGATAAACCAATCTTCTGTTTCAAACGATATTTTGTCATACGAACGGTCTTGTTTTCAACTTTCAATAAGTTAGAAATTTGTTGATTATCCATATTTAAATAGATGTAAGCTGCATAATTTAAATCTTGAGCAGAGAGTTTGTTTTTAGATATTTCATTCATTTTCTTGAAAAAATTAGGATGAATATCTTGTACAATGGTTTGTAATCCATTGAAATTATTATCAGTAAGACGTTCGTCTTTTAAAACTTTATTGATATTGAAATTTTGATCATCTTTTATTTTTTCTTTTAATTCACTGATGAAAGAATTTTTATGATTCAATTGCAATGATGTTGCTAATGCTTTCTTTTGTAATTGTTCTTGTTGTATATCAAGTAATTTTCGTTCAGCTGTTAAACGGGCTTTTTCTTCCAATTCTAACTTTAAGGTTAAAGCTGTTTCTTGTTTTTCAGCTTCTAATAAATTGGTTTTTTGTTTGTTTAATTTTTGTTTGTAAATGAACATATAAACCATTAGTACAATTCCAATTATTGAAATACCAATAAGAGATAAATACAAAATGCGTTGTTTTGAAAAGATTTGATTCTTTTCTTTTAGTTGTTTAATTTCTTCATTTTTGAGCTCAAAATTATAAAAAGCTTCTAGTACATTACGTTTATTTTCATAGGCTTTTTCATAGGCTTTTTGTGTATAAATTAATGATTCTTTATTGAATTTTAGAGCTTTTGTAGGTTCATTGTTTTTTTCATAAAAATTTGAAATTAGTTTTACAATTGTATTAATTGTACTGATGTCTCTTAAATTACGTACAGATTTGACAATTTCATAAGCTTTCAAATAATATTCTTCAGCTTGTTTATTGTTTCCAGTATTTTCACTGATTTCAGCATATGTTGAATAACAAGTAGATTTTAAATCAGGATTATTAATTTTACTTGAATAATCTAAAGCTATTTTAACATATTTTTCGGCTAAATTATACCGCTCATTTTTGTTTAAATTTTTATAAGGATAGGTGTTTATTAAAGAAGCTAAATTATTATACGTAATAGAAGCGGCTTTAATAGGAACTATATCAATATTATTTTCATTAATGTAACTTAAATTTATTTCAGCATTCTGAAAAATTCTCTCTAAATCTTTAGGGTTATTACTTTTCTGATATTTATGATAATACATTAATGTAGTTGCTGAATAAGCAGATAATAATTCTAAAAGAGATTTACTTTTTCTTGCATAAAAAAGAGCTTTAGTGATATAATTATTATATTCTTCAGAAAAAACGCCTGTTCTAGAATGAGTCATAGACATCAAAAGATAGATCTTTGATCGTAATATGTTTTCGTTAGGATAATTTGTAAGTGATTTTAAAGCATTATTCGAATAATAGATTGTTTTATCATACATACTATTCAATAAATACAATTTTGCAAAAGCATAAGATGTATATGAGTCATCTAACTTATCAACTGTTTTATCAGCTATTTCTTTAGCTAAATTAGCATATTTTAAAGCATTGTCGTAATCATCTTTATTTGCATAAAGATTAACAAAGTTTATATAAATAATTACTTTATTTAGTTGATTATCATTATTTCGTTTTAGTAAAACATTTAATTCTTCTTCAGCATCATTAAATTTTCCATCAATAGTGTTTTTTTCAATGTTATTAATGTTTTTTTGAATATCATTTTGAGCAAAAACGGGAAAAATTCCAATGAAAAGGATAAAAAAGGATAAAAAAGGTTTTAAAATTTGCAGTTTATGATTCATAAATTTGCAGTTTTGGTTTTAGGTAAAGAGTTTAAAATTAATGAGTAAAGATACAATAAAATAGTTTGTAGACAATTCGTAGACGCTTTTTTTTTGTCTGTAGACATTATGAGGCGTCGATTTTTTTGTGAAAACTAATTTCTACTGTTTCTTTGCTTCAGATTTAATAACCAATAAATCTAATTCATACCAACTAGACCAGTTGATTTTTATTAAAAGTCAATCAATCTATCTTCTATTACTAAACCCAAAAAAACCTTCGGCATACCAACCAGAAGGTTTTTTTATGCCCGAAAGTTTCTAAAGATAATCAAAAATGAAGAAATTTTTAAATTTCAAAAAAAAGATTACCTTTGAAATTCAATCGAAAGGGGTGCTTCTTTACAAGAGGCTGAGATTATACCCAAAGAACCTGGGCAGGTAATGCTGCTAAGGGAACTGGTAATTCACCAAATTACATTCGCGCGTAAATTATAAAAGTGTAAGATGGCTCCTTTCATAATATTTTTTAAAATTAATTATGAAAAGGTCGATTTTTTTATTGTCATTATTTGGTGCATCTATTCTTTATGCACAAGAAAAAGATTCTATTCAAAAAGAAGAAATTCAATTAGGAGAAGTTTCAATTGTCGAAAAACTTCCGATTACAGTTGAAAAGGTAACTGATAAAATGTTACAAAAAAAGAATTTGGGGCAAGATGTTCCAACTTTGTTAAATTCTGCTACATCTGTTTCTATAACTTCCGATACAGGAACGGGAATTGGTTATTCGTCTATCAAAATTCGTGGACTTAATGAACAATCTATCAACGTTACATTAAATGGAATTCCGCTTAATAATCCTGAATCTCAAGGTGTTTTTTGGGTGAATATGCCAGATTTGGCTTCGTCAACAAGTTCTATGATGATTCAGAGAGGAGTTGGAACTTCATCAAATGGAATGGCTTCTTTTGGAGCAAGTGTTAACATCGAATCTCAAAATCCGTCTACTGTTCCTTTTGCAGAAGCAAATGTTTCTTTCGGAAATTATAAAACGCAAAAATATACAGTTCAGGCTGGTACGGGAAAAATACTAAATAATAAATTGAGTATTGATGGACGTTTTTCTAAGATAAATTCGGATGGATATGTAGACAGATCTTGGTCAGATTTAATCTCTTATGATTTTACAGCTCTATATGAATTGAATGAAAAAACAAAGTTTAGATTTCAGAACATGTTTGGAAAAGAACAAACGTATCAAGCATGGAGTGGTGTAGATGCTAAAACTTTAAAAAATGATAGAACATATAATTTTGAAGGAGAGATTTTAGACGAAAATGGAAAGGTTGAAGGTTTTTATAAAAATCACACTGATAATTATCGTCAAAATCATTATTTTCTTTCGTGGTTACAAGATTTTGAGAATAATTGGAAATCAAATTTAACAGTTCATTACACAAAAGGTAAAGGTTATTACGAGAGCTATAAAAATAATCGCGGTTTGAAACGCTATAAATTGGATTATTTAACTTCAGATAAAAGAAATTTAATCAATCGAGAATATCTTGATAATGATTTTTATGGTTTTAATGTTGAAGTTGAAAATCAAAAATTAAACGATTTTAAAGTATTTTTCGGATTATCTGCAAACGAATATGATGGTGATCATTATGGAAATGTCTTATGGGTAAAAGGCACAGATTTTAAAGATAAGGATTTCAAATATTACAACAATCGTTCTGTGAAAAAACAATTGGCTGCATATGCGAAAGTGTTGTATCAATTGAATAAGTTTGAATTGTTTGGTGATTTGCAATATCGTTATGTTGATTATGATGCTAAATATTTGCCAAATGGAGAAAATGATGACGAAGATTTTAGACCATTTTCGGATAAATTCAATTTTGTGAATCCAAAAGCTGGGATAAATTTTAAAATTAATTCTTCAAATATGATGTATGCTTCTTATGGAATTTCGCATCGTGAGCCACTTCGTGTAGATTATGAGAATAATGGCAAGCGTCCGACGGCTGAATTTTTACAAGATTATGAATTGGGTTATAAAAAGTCAGGACAGTTATCATTGAGCGCAAATGTATATTATATGGCGTACAAAAATCAATTGGTCCCAACTGGGAAATTGAATGATGTAGGAACGCCGATTCGCGAAAATTCAGGAAAAAGTTATAGACGAGGAGTCGAATTTGATGCAAACTATAAGATTATTCCGAATCGTTTGAATGTTTTTGGAAATATTACGTTTAGCGAAAACAAACATGATAATTACAAAGAGGAAGTTTGGAATGTTGACGGAAGTTCTTCTGTGAAAGAGTACGGAAAGACAAAAATTGCGCTTTCGCCAGATGTGATTTCTGCTTTCGGTTTTGAAGCTGTTCCTTTCAAAAATGTATTGATTAATTTGACGAATAAATATGTTGGTGAACAATATTTATCAAATACAGAACCAGCAGATGGAAAATTAGATAGTTATTTGGTTTCGGATCTTTTGATTCGATATTCGCCGAAAGTAAAAGGAATTAAAAACCTTGAATTTTCGTTTTTGATTAATAATTTATTTGATGTTAAATACGAATCGAATGGCTATTATTACGAAGGTGGATATTATTTCCCTCAAGCCGGAATTAATGTTTTGGGCGGAGTTGGAATTCGTTTATAAAAAGTTAAAAGCTCGAGATACTTCTCGAGCTTTTTTATTCTTCAATATAATCAAGAGGAATATGCCAAATTTCATTTTTATTTTTTTCTCGAAAGAAATCTAAATGTCCAATTTCATCCAATCCATATTCTTTTGGAATGATATTTAAACGTTTTTTCTTCGCATTTTTCAAAACTAATTGCGCAAATAAATCTACAGATTTTGGCGTTGCCATAAAATCATCATCCAAACTAATGATTAAAATAGGTTTTGTAATTTCATCATACAAATTTTGTGTTTCATCAGCGTAACCTAAAATAGAAGTTTCATTCAGAATTAACTTTCGCCAATCTTTCGCAATTCCGATTGGAATTGGTTCACCCATTCCAACTTTTTGTGAAGGAAAAAATCCATAAAAAGCAGATAAAATAGGAATTGCAATACGAAAAAAGAAATTCACTTTTGGTTTATCTTTTTGATGAAAATTTTTGATATAACCATATTGAGAACCAATCGTTACAATTTTATCATAAACTTTGTAAACGCGTGTCAAACCAATCATAATTCCACCAATGCTATGACCAATTAAAAATTTTTCGTGATTGGGATAAAATTCTTCGATATATTGTGTCAAACCTAAAAAATCTTTGTCTGCCCAATCTGTAAAATGCGCTTCAAAATCTTTTAATTTTTTTGGTTTAGAGTCGCCAATCCCGCGATAATCATACGTGAAAACCAAATATCCCTTATTAGCTAAATACGTTGCATATTTAGCATAAAAAGTTTGTTTAACACCAATTGCAGACGAAATGACAATGATTTTTTTGGTTGCGTTGTTTTCGCCAAAAGAGGTTACGGCAATTGGATATTTGTCGGAAGTTTCTAGTATGAATTTTTTCATTCTTTTTATTTGATAAGATAAAAATATACCTTTACAAGGTAAATCAATCTTATGAAAAAAATTATTTTAATTCTATTAATCTTATTCTCTTCAAAAATTTTTTCTCAACAATTAAAACCTGATAATGTGATTGGTTTTTGGAAATTACAAGAATCTGGTTTTTATGAAAATGGCAAAAAAGTATCTAAAGAATTTGATGATTGTCGATTAATGAGAAATTATACAATTTGGGATAATGGATATGCTATTTATAATTATGTAGAAGGAAGTAATGGCAGTTGTTTTCCTAGTGAGCCTCGATTAACATTGTGGCGAATTGTTGATAATAGAATTCAATTTTACATTGATGATTATATTTTTGAAGATAGAATTGTGAAAATTAATCAAGATAAAACGATAACTTTTGAAACATATATTGATAAAAAAATTGTAGATTCAGATAAAGAATTCGAGAAAATAGCAAACACAATCAGTTATGATATTTTACGTAAACAATAAATAAAGAAAATAAGTTTTCAGGTTTATTTTTTATATTCACTTTACCTCATTCAAAATCTTTATTTTTACCAGATAATTATTGAACCGAATGAAAAATATATTCAGCCTATTTTTAGTATCAATTTTATTTCTTTCAATTTTTTCGTGCAAAGAAGACGATTCATTGGCAATATCGCAAGATCAATTATTGCGATCTGGAAAATGGCAATTGAAAGAAATTAGAGAAACGAAAGGAAATATAACGACAACAGACAAACTATTGGCTTGTGAACGTCAATCTATATTAGATTTTTCGGATGTTAAGAATTATAATTCTAACATGTATAAAACTGAAAAAGGAAATTGTGTACAAGAACAAACGACAGGAACTTATGTGTATAATACGTCTAAAACAAAACGTTTGTTGACAATGGAAACTAAAGATACAACGTACAATTATTATGTGAAGCAGTTAGATCCAAAATATTTGGTTTTGCAAGATACGTTGAGCAAAGTTGATACGATAAAGCTTCGTTTGCAAGTTTTTGAAATTGTAAAATAATAAAGAAAAATACCTTCCATTTTGGAAGGTATTTTTTTATTCGAACATTTTTCGAGTAATAAAATCTTTATCTAAACTCCAAGCGCGTGCGGGAGAATATTCACGTCCATAATAAATGATTTGAATATGTAATTTGTTCCACAACTCTTTTGGAAATATTTTTTTTGCATCTTTTTCTGTTTCTTCAACATTTTTTCCTTTTGTCAATTTCCATAACTTCATCAAACGATGAATATGTGTGTCGACAGGAAAAGCTGGATGACCAAACCATTGCGACATCACAACCGAAGCAGTTTTATGTCCAACGCCAGGTAATTCTTCTAATTCTTCAAAACCTTCGGGAACTTCTCCATCGTATTTTTCGATTAAAATTTCGGATAATCGTTTGATGTTTTTGGCTTTTGTGTTTGATAAACCAATCTCACGGATATAATATTTTATTTCATCTACTTCTAATAACGACATTGCTTTTGCATTAGAAGCTTTCGCAAATAATTCGGGTGTTACTTGATTCACTTTTTTATCTGTTGTTTGGGCAGATAATAAAACGGCGATCAATAATGTAAAAGCATCTTGATGGTCTAATGGAATTGGTGGAACTGGATATAATTTTTCCAATTCATCAATCACAAATTGGATACGTTCTTTCTTTAACATCATAAGTTCTGAGACTTTTTGTGTAAAAATAGAAAATCAAATTTATTTAAAAACTAAGAATCAATTTTAACACTTTTGTTCATAAATTTATCGAAGATTTTTAGATATAACAAAAGTGTTAAAAAATATATTTATTGTTCTTTTCTCATTCTTCTTTTTTTGTTTTTCGAAAGGACAAGATTCTTTGCAAAAGTCATTAGAAAAACGATTAGTAGAATTTTCAAATCAACGTAAAGAGGATTCGATAAAAAGAATTGAATTAGAGAATAAATTTGCAGGAATACAAATAACTTCTAAAGAAAAGGAATCACTATTAAAAGAGTTGAAATTCCTAAAAAGTAGGGATTCTATTGTTACAAAACGATATAAAGACAAAATAGATTCTTTAAGATTAATTAATAAGGGAGTTCCAGTTGTACCTTTTCACGATACGTTGTTTATTGTATATAGAGGGGTTGGAGGTTTTACGATGAAAGAACGCGCTCGTTCTATTGAAGAAAAAATTAGAGAATTAGCAAAATCGTATGATTTTAACAAAGACTCAATAAAAGTATCAAGTGATGAAAATCAATATTTAATCTATTCTGATGAAGATATAATAGCAAGTGTTGGTTTGCAAGATGCTTTATGGGAGAATACTTCTTTAGATAAATTATCTGATAAGTATGCTGATCTAATAGCGGATTCTATAGAAAAACACCGTTCAGATGTTAGTTTACCAACTTTAGCAAAAGGAACTTTATATGCAATATTGTTAATTTCTGTTGTAAGTTTTTTAATTTTTTTGATAAATAAAGGTACATATTGGCTAAAATTAAAACTATTTAGAAATAAAAGAAATATTTTATCTCCATTTACTAAAAAGAAGTTTAAATTCTTTAACGAAAATAAACAAATAGAGTACTTGTGGTTTTTAGTAGGAATAATCCGCTGGCTTATAATTTTGATTTTAATATATTTAGCAATTCCTATTTTATTCAATTTTTTTCCTTCTACTCAAGGTTATTCAGCTGTTTTTCTAGAAAATCTGCTTACACCGCTTAAAAAAATAGCAAGAGCAGTCATTGATTATTTACCAAATCTATTAACAATCACAATTATTATTATAATATTTAGATTGATTTTTAAATTTTTAGATTTCATTTCTGAAGAATTGGATTCTGGTAGATTGACAATTAATGGATTTTATAAAGAATGGACAAAACCAACCTATCAAATATTTAAAGTACTTCTTTTGATATTTATAATGATCGTTATTTTTCCATACTTACCAGGAGCTAAATCTCCTATTTTTCAAGGTGTATCTGTGTTTGTTGGTATTTTAGTGACATTTGGTTCGGCTGGTGCATTAGGAAATATCATGTCGGGTTTGATGTTAACATATACTCGTGCTTTTTCTAATGGAGATTATGTCAAGATTGGTGACGTTACAGGAGAAATCATAGAAAGAAATTTATTAGTAACGAGAATACGTACCATTAAAAATGAGATAGTTTCTGTCCCAAACTCTACAGTGATGAATAGTCATACAACAAATTATAGTACAGATTCTTCGAATAAAGGTTTAATTATTTATACAGAATTCGCATTAGGTTATAATATTCCAATTGAAAAAGTTCATGAAGTCGCTAAAAAGGCAGCGTTAAAAATACCTGAAATTAAGAAAGATCCAGCCCCTTTCGTGTTTCAATTACGTTTAGATGATTTTTATATCACTTATCAAATAAATGCGTTTATTACAAATGCACATAATCAAGATGTCATTTATTCTAATCTAAGAAAAGCTTTAGTTTTAGAACTAAACGAAGCAGGAATTGAAGTATTATCGCCACATTTTATGGCTTATCGAGATGGAACAGAACCTCAATTTATCAAAAAAGATATATAAAACAGGAATAAATAAAGAAGAATTTTTAAGCGACTTATTTTGGCGTTGTATAGCATTACATTTGTAGTATAAATAAAAGATTAATTAGTTAAATCAGTTATGATTCAAGATTTAATCATTATTTTTACGAGAAGTTCTAAAGATAAATCAAGATGTTAAAAATAGGAGATAAAGTTCCAGATTTTAAAGGAATTGATCAAGATGGAAACGAAGTTTCGTACCAAGATTTTGCAGGAAAAAAATTAGTCGTTTTCTTTTATCCAAAAGCAAGTACACCAGGTTGTACAGCCGAAGCATGTGATTTGCGCGATAACGAAAATGCGTTGAAAGCTCAAGGTTATCATTTGGTTGGAGTAAGTGCAGATTCTGTGAAAAGACAAAAGAATTTTGCAGAGAAAAATAATTTACCTTTTCCTTTGCTTGCAGATGAAAATCACGAAATTTTGAATGCTTTTGGGGTTTGGGGACCAAAGAAATTTATGGGACGCGAATTTGATGGAATTCATCGTACAACTTTCATCATTGATGAAAAAGGAGTGATTACAGATGTAATCGAAAAAGTGAAAACAAAAGAACACGCAAAACAAATTTTAGAAAAATAAAAAATAATATAATGAGCGATTTAGACAATAAAAAGAAAGCGTTACAGCTAATCTTAGATAAGATGGACAAAGCTTACGGGAAAGGAACTGTAATGCGTATGGGAGATTCGGCTGTTGATGATAAAATAGAAGTAATTCCTTCTGGATCTTTGGGATTAGATTTAGCGTTAGGGGTAGGAGGTTATCCTCGCGGACGTGTTATCGAAATCTACGGACCAGAATCTTCTGGTAAAACAACATTGACATTACATGCTATTGCTGAAGCTCAAAAAGCTGGTGGTATCGCTGCTTTTATTGATGCAGAACATGCTTTTGACCGTTATTATGCGGCGAAATTAGGTGTTGATGTAGAAAACTTAATTATTTCTCAACCAGATAATGGTGAGCAAGCGTTAGAAATTGCAGATAACTTAATTCGTTCGGGAGCGATAGATATTATCGTAATTGACTCTGTTGCGGCTCTTACACCAAAAGCGGAGATTGAAGGTGAAATGGGAGATTCTCGTATGGGATTACAAGCGCGTTTGATGTCGCAAGCTTTACGTAAATTGACAGGTACAATCAATAAAACGAAATGTACAGCGATTTTCATTAACCAATTACGTGAAAAAATTGGGGTAATGTTCGGTAATCCAGAAACAACAACTGGTGGTAATGCCTTAAAATTCTACGCATCTGTACGTTTGGATATCCGTCGTTCTACTCAAATCAAAAATGGAGATGAGGTAATCGGAAATCACTCGAAAGTAAAAGTGGTTAAAAATAAAGTTGCACCTCCATTCCGTCAAGCAGAATTTGATATTATGTACGGTGAAGGAATTTCTAAAGTTGGAGAAATTTTGGATATGGGTGTTGAGAAAGGAATTGTAAACAAATCTGGTTCTTGGTATTCATACAACGATAGCAAATTAGGGCAAGGTCGCGATGCTGTAAAAGAAGTATTGAAAGATAATCCTGAATTGGCAGAAGAAATTGAAGCTAAAATTGTCGCATTAATCAAAGGTGAGCCAGTAGATGGAAAACCTTCTGTTGATAATCCAGCTGACGAAGCAGAATTATTTGCTGAAGATTAATTCGAAAGAATTTTTATATAATGATTTTTAAGCTCTGAGGAAACTCAGAGCTTTTTTGTTATCTTTAAAATTCACTAATATTTATGTATGAGAAAAATATTTTTATTTGGTTGTATTTTATGCTTTTTTAATTCTTGTTACTCACCAAAATATGCATTAACAGATGTATTATTAAATCTAGATAAGAAATTAGTTCATCTTGACAAAACCTTTTTATTGGTTAAAAATAATTTTCCATTTAATGCTGTAAAATTTAATGAAAAGGTTGATAATGATTTCAAATCTCTTTTTGGTTCTCAATTATATCTTCAACAAAATTTTATAGATTTTGATGTAAATGATTTTAAATATCAATTGACGGAAGATGAATTAATTTTAATAAAAGAACAGACAAATAAAGATTATTTATTACTGTTGAAAACATTATTAAAGCCTGCTTATAAAAATGGTAAAAAAGATAATTCAATGAATAATAATCAGGTGAAAAGAGAGTATCATATTATTCTTGAAGCTTATGATTTACAAAATTTAGAAAAGATTTATGCGAAAGAATCAGGATCAATTTTAGAGTTTAAACATGAAGGAGTTTCGGCTTCTACTACTTCAGATGTTCAATTGGAAAAGACTTTTCAGCTTTTATTTAATGATTTTAAAAATTTTATCAATAAATAATGAGGTTATTAAAATAAAAAACCACTTCTGCAGAAGTGGTTTTTTATGTTGAATTTATTTCAACATCGCATATTGTTTATGATGAGAATCTGAAACGAGTTCAGATTGACATACTAGAATTTACTCCAAAATATATTTCAATTTGTAGCCAAACATTCCACGGTCTTTGATCATATCTGCAACACCTTCTGGACATTCGTTTTCCCAATCTTGTTCGGCATTGGCAATTTTTTCTAAAATTCGGCGCGAATAAGAATCTAAATAACCTCTGTTGTAATTCAAAATATCTTGAATTCTTCCGTTATACAAGAAATATTTGTACAATTCGTGCACACTATCACTTACTTGTAGATTTTTCGACGTCAACAAAATATCTTTTTCTTTGTCTAAATATGGATACAGATAAACTTTTACATTTTTCTTGAATAATTTTCCGAAAGCTTCCATAATTCCGCCAGGTAAATCGGCATAATATTGCTCATTGAAAATTTCGACCAAATTATTAACACCCATTGCTAAACCAACTTTGGTTTGATTTCGAGTGAATTTTGAGAAATAATCAACCAATTTATAATATTCAGAAAAATTAGAAATGATAACATTGTAACCTAAACTACCAATAATATCAGCGCGATCTAAGAAATCACGTTCATTCAATTCGCCTTCAAAACCAGAAGCAATCAAGTTAGAAAGCGTAATCTCGAATAAAATTTCGGTATTATCTGTTCGAACATCATCTTCTTGTTTGAAAATTTCTAAACCACCTTTGAACATATCCATATTTACATTCATAAAAGGACGGAAAGAGCCACGAACAGCGAAGATATTTTTCTTGTATAATAAATCGGCAGGTAAAATATTTTTTCCTTGTGGATTGAAAACCGCAACATCAGTCATTCCATTTTTAACCAATTGAAGCGACATCAAACGATTATCAACATATTTGAATTGTGGACCACGAAAGTTAATCATGTCAATTTCTAACTGATCTTTATCCAATGTATCGTACAAAGATTTGATTAATTTTCGAGGATTATCGTAGTAATAATAAGCACCGTAAATCAAATTAACACCCAAAACACCTAAAGTTTCTTGTTGCAATTGAGCCGTATTTTCTTTGAATTTTACGTGAAAAATAATCTCGTTTGCTTTTTCTTCTTCTGCATTCAATTTGAAACGTAAACCAATCCAACCTTGACCTTCATTTTTCTTCGAATAATCAATTGTTGTCACTGTATTTGCGTACGTAAAAAATGCTTTTTCTTTGTAGTGATCGTGTATTAGACGCTCTTTCATCAATTCCATCTCATGATCCAGCATCTTTTTAAGGCGAGCTTGTGTCACATAGCGACGATTTTCTTCTACACCATATATCGAATCGGACATTTCTTTGTCATAAGCACTCATCGCTTTTGCAACAGTACCCGAAGCAGCACCTGCGCGATAAAAAAAACGAACGGTCTCTTGACCTGCTCCAATTTCTGCAAAAGAACCGTATATTTTCGGATTCAAATTTATCTCTAAAGCTTTTTGTTTAGGAGTAAGAACTTGTTCTAATGCCATATTTTAATTTCAAATAGTTTGTGGTAAATTTACCAAATCATTATGGCTAAATCAAATATAAAAATACATTTTTTAGGAACTGGGACTTCACAAGGAATTCCGATTATTGGTAGCGATCATCCAGTATGTTTGTCAACAAATCAAAAAGATAAACGTTTGCGTTCTTCTTTGTTGTTAGAAAAAGATGGAAAGGTTGTTACGATAGATAGTGGACCAGATTTTAGACAACAAATGTTGCGTTATAATGCGCAAAGGTTAGATGGAATCCTGTATACACACGAGCATAATGATCATGTTTTAGGATTGGATGATATTCGACCATTGGTTTTCAAATCGGGAGAAGATATGAATGTCTATGGTTTGAAGAGAGTGTTGGATGAATTACATAATCGATTTCCATATATGTTTGCTGAACATAAATATCCTGGAGTGCCAACGGTGATTGAGAATGTTATAGAAGAAGATAAATTTTCGGTTGCTGGATTTACGATTGAACCAATAAAAATTTTGCATGGACCTTTGCCTATTTTGGGCTATTTAATTGATGATAAAATTGCTTATTTAACGGATGTAAAAACGATTCCAACAGAATCTCTAGAAAAATTACGAGGAGTTGAAGTTTTAATCATTAGTGCGTTGCGAGTAGAACAAGAACATTTTTCGCATATATTATTAGATGAAGCAATACGGTACTCGGATTTGATAGGTGCGAAACAGACTTATTTTACACATATTTCGCATCATTTGGGATTTCATGATGAAGTAGAGGAAAAATTACCAAAAGGTAAACATTTGGCTTACGATACGTTAGAAATAATTCTGTAAAAAGTTTAAAAAATAGTTGGAAAAATAAATAAACTAACATTATATTTGCAGTCCATAAAGGCTCGGATGGCGGAATTGGTAGACGCGCACGACTCAAACTCGTGTTCCTTTGGAGTGTGGGTTCGATTCCCACTCCGAGTACTGAAAAACCTCAACTTCAATTAGTTGAGGTTTTTTTTATTCATTTTTGACAACCGATTGACAACCATTTGTAAAAAAGATTAGTTTTTGAAAAATATATAGTATTTATACATCAAGTTCCTTTAAATACAATTGCGTAATATTGTAAAATAATATTTTGTAATGGGATTAATTGCCACAACTATCGAAGAACAAATTCAAAAATTACTAGATAGAGGGATGATAATTGAAGATGTTGACAAGGCTAAAGAAATCTTGTTAGATATAGGATACTATCGTCTAGGTTTTTATTGGCATCATTTTGAAATAGACGGAGATCATAATTTTCAAGAAAATTTAAATTTTATGGATGTTGTTGATCTATACTATTTAGATGTTGATTTAAAATATATTTTATCTAAAGCTATATTAAGAATTGAAGTAAATTTTAGAACCAAATTATTATATCATGGATCTATTAATTATAAAAATAATAATAGCTGGTATATAAACAAAAAATATATAAATAGTGATATTTTAAGTAATCTAACAAAAATTTATAGCAAGCTAAAAGATAGGAAAACACTCACACATCATCATACTAAATACAAATGTAAACATGCTCCAGCATGGAAAGTTTTCGAATTTTTGACATTTGGTCAAATAATGAAGATATATAATAACATAATTGAAGAAGATTTAAAAAATGAAATTGCAAATCAATATAAAATTAAAGATTATGTTTTATTAGAAAACTATTTCATTTCTATAATTAACATTAGAAATATATGTTTTCATCATAGTATTTTATATGATTACAATCAACCTATTGGTATTAATAAAATTAGAAGTAAAAAATATAAGTTCATAACAAGAAATGCTACTAATCTAAACGCATCTATTAAATTAATACTATTTATTCTTAGTAGAATTTCAGAAGATCGAGCAGCAGAGTTAGAGCTAGAAATTAGAACAAAAATTGATAATTCAAGGAATAATAAATTATTAAACGAAATAATAAATACTCATATTTGTTTTGATTTATAAAATATAATATATAATTTTGTACTATAATTATTAAAACAAGTGCCCCTCTTACAAATATTTGCTAATGACGAGCACTCTAAAATAAGAATAGAAGAACCCAATATTTTTTTAATATTGGGTTCGTTTTTTTATTTAATACTCACTTCTAATAATTACTCAAACTATAATTCTTAATTATACTTATGGACTTGGAAAATTACGGGATTGTTTCACGTGCGTATGTAATGATTAACGAAAAATCTTTACCCCTTTTTTATGGACTGAAAAAATTCAGGAAATTCATTTCTTGTGCGCGTGTGTAATGACAACGGAAAAATCTTTCTTTTTTTAAGGACGGACAAAACTCTGGATATTTTCCTCGCGCGTGCGCGTACTGTTTTACCTTATTCCTCGCGCGTGCGCGTATTGGTCAGCCATTTCCTTTTTGTTATATAATTCAACGGTCAAATCCGTTTAAAAAGGTTCTTTTTTATGGACTCCGAGAACTTCAAAATACTTTCCCTTTTTTTAGGACGAAAGAAGTATGTAACCAGTAGTTACATCATCAGGATCGCATAAATCCGACATTAGGATAATTTCTTTTTTTTATGGGCCCCGAGAACTACTAAAATAATTGTTATTTACCTTTTAAGAATTTCGTCTATTCGTTCTATTATAGAATTGTTTATCTCAAACACTTCTTTACATATATTTGATTTTATTTCTGGAAAGAAATCTTCAATAACAATTAACATCATTTCGTTTGTTTTCTCATAACATTGAAGTAATACTAATGATTTTTGTTTTCTGTTTGTTTGGTTTATTCTAATTGATCCATAGTATAGATTATCTTTTTCAGTTTTGAATAGATTCACAAATCTGTCATTACTAAACTTTGTTAGATTATTAAGAGTTAATCTTTTAATATTGGGTTTATGAATTGAACCCAGTTCCTTAAAATATTTTTCATTAGGAAATGAAAGAGCAAAAAATCTATTATCTTTTTCTTTAAAATCTTCATTTTGGAGTTTAATGTTATATATATCAAAAAAATCATTCTTTGAATCAGTATTAAAAGTATATGCGCTTACATTAATCTTGTATTTGTTTAAGTATAAAAATTCGTTCATCTATATGTTTTTTCTTTATTAAAATTGATAATTCTATTATGTGAATTTGACTATAAATTTACGCAAAATATAAGTTGTAACTCGTTTTTATCTTCTTTGTTTTTAGTCTATTAATGGTATATCGGTTAATAATTTTGAGATGTTAATTTTAAAATCAATTAATGGATATAAGTAATGGAAGATTAGGATACACCCTTGAGCTAAATAACGCTCCTTTTTTAAATGCACTTAGAGAATCAAATCGAGCTATTTCAGAATTTAACCTCAACCTTAGAAATAATTTCAATCAGTCGACCGTATCAGTAAATAATCTTGCTATTGGTGTAGGTGCGTTTCTTTCTGTTGATGCTGCAAAGAATTTTATTAATCAAATGGTAAAAATTAGAAGTGAATTCGAGCAAACAGAAATCTCTTTTAATACAATGCTGCAATCTCAAGAAAAAGGAAATGCCTTGATGCAAGAAATGATTGAGCTTGCGAAAAATACTCCTTTACAATTTAGCGAGGTTTCAAAAGGAGCAAAACAACTTTTAGCTTACCAAGTAGAAGCGGAAAAGTTAACTGGAACACTTTCGATGTTAGGCGACATTTCGAGTGGCCTTGATGTTCCGTTGTCGCGTTTGATTTTAGTTTACGGACAAGTAAAGGCTAAAGGTAAATTAATGGGTGATGATTTGCGTCAATTTACTGAGGCTGGCGTTCCGATGATTGCAATGATTGCAAAAAATATGGGAGTTGCTCAATCTGCTGTTGCTGAAATGGTTTCAGAGGGAAAAGTTGGATTTAAAGATGTCGAGAAAGTTCTTAAAGATTTAACGGATCAAGGAGGATTATTTTATAACATGATGGAAAATAAATCCAAAACTATATCTGGTCAAATTGCTAAACTTCAAGATGAGATCGAACAAATGTTTAACAAAATCGGAACTGATTCGCAAGAATTTATAACAGATGTTATAAGTGGTGCATCTTACGTTGTTGAACATTATCAAGAAATAGGAAAGGTTTTAGGTATTTTAATTGCTACCTATGGAGTATACAAGGCTGCCTTGATTGCTACAATCGCATTGCAAAGAGCGCAAGTTATTCTTGGAAATGTACAGGCGTTTTTGCAATTAGCAACTTCTATTCGAAGCGCGAAAGATGCTCAATTACTTTTCAATATGGCTGTATCTGCAAATCCTTATGCAATTGCGGCTGCAGCTCTTGCGGGGTTAATTGCAGTATTGTATAATTTGAATTCTGAACTTAGTCACGCTGAAAAGATGCAAAACAATATTAGTGAGGCAACCGAAAACGCTACTAAGTCGGTAAAATCTGAACAAGATGAATTGAATCGATTAATTGCAATTGCTAAAGATGAAAATCTTTCAAAAGAGGCACGTTTAAGAGCTATCAAAAAAATAAACGAAATATCTCCTCAGTATTTAGGTAATCTAAATTTAGAAAACATTAATACTCAGTTAGCTGTTAAGGCGGTTGATGCATATTCAACTGCATTATTGAAGAATGCAAAGGCTAAGGCTTTCCAGGCGAAATATGATGAGATTGTAAACAAGAGAATTGAGGCAAGTTCAAAAGGAGCTGACCAATATATAAACGGCGTTAACTCTTTTTTCATGCGTATAGCTGGCACTGATAAAGAGTTAAAACAACTTAAGAATTATTCTGATGTTTTAGATTATGTTACAAGAAAAGAAGGCGAATCTTTAAAGACAAAAGAGGCTATAACAAATAGAGCTAAAGAAATATACAATATTGTAGGTTTAGATAAAAAACATCTTGAAGTATCTCAATACGACGCTCAATTAATAGATTTAGAAAAGGAATTAATCAAAAGTCAGGCAGATATTGAAAAGGTTGTAACTGAGATTGATCAAACTGTTTCTGGTGATAAGAAAAAAACAAAATCTAAAAAAGAAGTAGATCCGTTTGAAGTCTACAAAAAACAAATCGAATCTGTAAAAGAAGATTATGAGCGTTTTGTTAACTACATGAATTCAGATGATTTGGTTCTAAAAAACTCTGGAAAAATTCAATACGAAACACTTTCTAAAAGTGGAGCTACTTACGAGGAATTTTTAAGAAGGCTGCAAAAACAATTAGTAAACACTTCTAACAAATCGGTTCTACAAGTAAAACAATTGCAGTTTATCAATGATGAGTTATTCAAAACGATTGGCTTCAACGCATTTGACAAATTCAAAGAAGGGATTGAAGATTCAATTACTGAATCTGAAAATCTTTTAGAAGTTCTCGGTAAAATTCAAGAAGAAAAATTAAAACTTCAAGGAAAAACAGACCAAATCAGCGTCGATAAATTAAAGTTTCTTGACGAGAAGGAAATAGAGAATATCAAAAAGACTGATGATGCAGCAAAAGATTTAATCAAGACCTTAACGGACGAATACACGCCTTTAGATGCAATCAATAAAAAATTTGATGAACAATTATTCTTACTTAAGAACAAGATATTTAACGCGAACGATGAGGTGGACAGATTGTTAAATGAATCAAATTCTTTAGATAATTCATTACCAGAGAACGCAGATAAAAAAAATCAAATCGAAGAAAAAATCCTTCAAATTCGTAAACAAATCTTAGTTACTCAAAACGCTATTGAACAAAGTGAAAAGAACCGAGAAAAGGAGTTGAAAAATACACCTACAAATAATACTGATTATAATCTTTTACTTAAAAACTATCAAGATTTCAATGCACAAAAAAAGACAATAGAAGATGAGTTTGAAACTAATTTGAAAACGATTAGAAATGCAAGGTTATTACTTCAAAATGACAATGAATTAAAATTGAACCAAAGTAAACTAGATGAATTACTTAAACAAAACGAATACACAGAGAATGAAATCGTAAGACAGAAAAAGAAATCTTTATCAAAAATTGCATTAGAGCAAATGAAAAGTTCAGAGTCTTACATGAAATTAATGACTAAGGACTTAGATAAAATGACCGTTGAATCTCTTGAAAAAATCATAGAAGATTTAGAGGGCATGTTGAACAATCCAGACTTAGGAATGGAACTGAGTCCAGAAGATTTTAAAGTTATTATCGACCAAATTAGAAGTATTAAAGATGAGGTAAACAAGGCTAAACCATGGAAAGGTATTTCGGAAGGTTGGGACAAGTTATTTAATAGTGAAGATTCCGAAGATAAACTTGAAGGAGTAGGAATGTTGATTGATGGAATGAATACTTACTTTGATGCATTGAAACAAACCATTGATATGGCTGACGAGGCAATCGAGGCTTTCGGAGGTAATATAGATGATTCTGTAAAAGAAACTATTCAACATGTACAAAACATTGTAAATGGTGTAGGTAATGCAATTCAAGGTTATTTTTCTGGTAATTATGCGCAAATGGTTGCGGGTATAGTACAGGTTGTTGTTGAGGTAGCCAAAATCCTTGGAGGTTCTAAAGATAAACGTTTAGAAAAGAGAATCAAGAAACAACAAGAGGCTGTTAAAGAATTAAAAAGAGCCTATGACGAATTAAGTTTTTCTATCGAACGAGCATTAGGAGGGAAAGAGTATTCTATGCAAAAAGACCAGATTAAAAACCTACAAGAGCAAAAAGTTTTAATGGAGCAAATGATCCAGAATGAAGAAAAGAAAAAGAAAACTGATAGAAATAAAATCAATGAATGGAAAGACGCGATTTCAAGTATCGATAGACAAATCATAGAAACACAAGAGAATATTGCAAATGATATTTTACAAACATCTGCAAAAGAATTAGCATCAACTTTGGGCGACGCGTTAGCCGAGGCATTCGGTAAGGGAGAAGATGCAGCAAAATCTTTCGAAAAGGTTGCGAACGATGTTCTTAAAAACGCAGTCTTAAATCAACTTAAAAAGAGATTTATTGAGGAAGAACTTAAAAAGGCATTAGATCAACTTGAAAAAGATATGGGAGTTGATGAGAAAGGTTGGAACGGATTATCTCCAGAGGAACAGCAAGATTTTAGAGATAGGATAAAAGAGATTTCTCAAAACTTTCAAGGAACATTAGAACAATACTCTGATTTATTCAAAGATTTAGTAGATCCGAACGAAAACTCACTATCAGGAGCAATAAAAGGAGTTTCAGAAGAAACGGCATCATTGATAGCTGGGCAAGTTAATGCGATGAGGTTACTTATTGTTGAGGCGAATAAATCCCGAATTGAATCAAACAAAATTTTACTTCAAAGTTTAGATAGATTGGCGAATATTGATGCTAACACTCGAACAATAGACACATTACTAAACAGAATATTAAACAAATTTGATAATGCAGGACGAGCATACGGTTTTTAATGTCTTTTTATGGACTGAAAAAATTCTAATTACTGTACTATATTGCAGTATAAATTTAGTGCCAAAAAGTGTCATTTAGTGCCAAATCAAAAATTAACGAACTATAAAAAAAAACGCGGGCGCGCGCACCTATGGACTAAAATAATTAAGGAAATTGTTCCACTATAATAAGAAATACCTCATCTTTTGGACGAGGTATTTTTTATTAAGAGTTATCTTTTAAGATGTAAATTTTAGAATCATGAATATCAGTGTATATTATTTCTGTTTTTATTTTATTTAATTCAGTTACTATTCTATTCGTTAATGCATTTTCAAGATTACTTTTTTCAAATGCAAGATTAGAATTTTCGTCTAATTCTAAGTATAAAATATCAATTTTAGAGTTTATAGGTATCACAGCACCATTAACAATATTGTTTGCTCTAAACTTAGGTCTAAGATTGGAAATAGACAAATTATCATGTATCAGATCTATAATATTATTGAATGTTTTATCTTCAATTGTATATTTTATTTCTTTTATTTTTAAAGGCCCCAATCCATTATTATGAATCTCAATAGTAACGTAATTTTTAGTTAAACTTAAAAATGTATTAATACTTGCTAAAGGTTTAACAGAATCTATCTTGTTTTGTTTGTTTCGCTTCTCATCTAAATGGTTAATTGTGTATGCTACTTTTATTAAAAAATAAAGATTTGCAGCACTAAAAATAAGTGTACCATATCCACCTATAAAACTTCCAAATTCAGACCAGTTTGTTGATTTAAATGATAATCCATTGCTACCAAAAATTAAAAGGTATAGAATAATTGGAATTAATACGAATATTAAAATACGAGTCAAATATTTGTTGAGTCTTTTTTTGTGTTTCTTTTTCATTTAAGGGTATTTGTATATTTCAAATTTAAACAAATGTTCTAAATCAACAAACCTCATCTAATTGATGAGGTTTTTCTATTAACTATACTTTCCAATACCGTAATCTCCAGAAAGTTTATCTATCAAATTAAACATATCGTAAATTTCGAATTGAACTTGTAAGAAATCTGTCTTTCTATCATCGTCCAATCTCTTAAACTCTGGACTTTGAATATACACGCTGAATAACTCTGCAAAACCTCCTTTTGTATGTTCTATCAAATGATTATTAGTAAATAAACCAATTATTCTATCAATGAATAAATCTTTTTGCTCTTGATTTATTCCGTTAATTACTTCTAAATCTGTTTTAGTATTTTTCATGTCTTAAAGTTTTTCGGTTGGTTCGTTATTTACAAATAGACTTTGATTCCAGTCAGTACCTTCTAATAAAATACCTATCAAATTATTGATTGCATGGAATTGATTACCGAAATTACCCTCAACATTATTTATATATTTTCCAGTTGTTTTGTCGTAGTTATCCTGGAGAATGTTAAATATAATACCTCTTGTTTTCCAAAGATTGTACATTAAAAATTCAAACTTTCGATTATTAGCTAATGCCTTAATTAATCTTTCTTTGTTTTCTGGATTGAAATAAGAAACCTCATCTAATTGGTTTGAAGTTTCGATTATGTCGTTTGATTGTAATTTGATTAGTGATGTATTCATGTGTTTTGTATTAAAGTATAATTGTTACATATATTTTTCGATTGCAAATATATGTATTAGATTTATATAAACAAACTTTTAGATATATTTATTCGATTATTATATATGTAGCGTTTATATTTATTACTTTTACAAGTAAATAAAGTTTATGAGCATATTAAGAATAAAAGAAGTTCTAAAAGAAAAAGGATTAACCGGTAAAGAACTTGCTGAAAAAATTGACGTTTCTGAAATGACAATATCAAATATCGTTAAAGGAAGTACATTTCCTAAACCAGAAAATCTATTAAAAATAGCTGAGGTTTTAGATGTTGACATCAAAGAGTTATTTAATTCAACTAAAGAACCTGGAGAACAAGAAACACTTTATATTTTTAAAAACGGTTCATATATTCCAGTTGGAACAATAAAGATTTAATATAAACCCTACAATAAGTAGGGTTTATTCTGATTTAACCTTAGTTTCTTCCGAATTAATTAGAGTTTCTTCCGCCAAAAACTTACCTGTTAAACTGTTTCTTCCGCCTTTTTGTTTCTTCTTTCTTTTACTTTCTTAGATATTTCTTGAAACTTCTCAATCGCTGATTTCATTGTTGGAACGTCAAACGCCCAAATACCAAACGCCTTTGACGTTGGATAAGATTCTGAGTTAAATCGTGTGTTAACTTTAATCTCAAATACTTCATAAGTTGTTTGAATATAGTTTTTATAAACTTTCTCATAAATTACCGCAAAGTCATTTCTTGCAATTTGAGTGAATCGAAATCCTTTTACTTCTCCTTTACCTTCAAATTGTCTTTTTAACCTTCGCGTATCGACACTTTTTAAACTTTCTTCTATCATGTGATATGTTTGTATAGTTTTATAATTAAAGTTTGTTAAATCGTCTTATTTTCGATTAAACCCATTTCGACAACCTCATCGAGATTATCAAAAATTAAATTGATTAAGATTTCAATCTCCATTAATTCCAGAATGTCGTTTGATGTTTCAAGTTTTTTGTATTCAATCATCTTGACGTATTTATCCGACTCGTTAATCGTGTTGTCTACTTTTGATTGTTCAGCATCTGACGAATTTAAAAACTGGGTTTCGTAAAACTTTGAATCGTGAATAAGGATCATGTCATCACTTGAACCAAATCGACATGCAATTGAATTGTATAGATCCAGTTTTTCAGTTTCGTTTAATTCTAAAATGTATTGTTTGATTTCTTGCTTTGTCATGGTAATTCAGTTTAAAATTTTGATGAATACATTCTACTAATCAACTCATAAGGATAAACATTTTGTCCGTTTACATAAGAGGGGTGCTGTACCTTCTTAGGAGGATTACCCGTTATTTTTTTATACTCCTTTGTGCATAATTTACCGAGCTGTTGCCTTTCGATTATTGTAAGCTTCTTAAATACTCCGTTCGCTCTCAAAAATCTATCTACCGACCAATCATTGATGAAATTGATTTGCTTTTCTTCTACCGATTTAAGGCGGTTGTTTAATTCTGCGATTTGCTTAGGTGTTGCAATCTCTTGGTAATGCTTTTCTACTTCAATAAAATAATTACGAATGCGTTTACCCATTTCGGAACGCTGAACCATTGCAATAGATTTAGCGCTTTCAATTGTTAGAAGATAATCTTTCATGTTATGACCACCTCTTGAACTTTTTCTTGTTTTTTGCTGATCATTTTTGATCGGCAAACATTCCGTACTTTTTTGATGATCATTTTTGACGTGCAAAATATTTTCATTGGTAATTATTGAATAATCTACATTTTCAACAAATCCATATTTGAACATTCTTTTTATCCAAATTCTAAACTGTGTCTTTGGTTGTAGAAGTTTGTACAGCTCGCTTGCTAATACTGTTTTATTCCCGTTTTCTGATTGATTGATTTTTATCAACTCAAATCTTTCTGTTGTATTTTTTTTCATAATAATTTTTATTAAAAAATTGATTGATTCTAATTACTTTCTATTCTGTTATCAAATCTTGTTTTCGGGTATATTTTTATTCTCTACTATCTTCTCATTTTTAACACTATTTTTTTTCTTTTTTAGCGTTATTTTTTTCTTTTTTTAATTGAAAAAATGTGCAAATTCCACGTTTATCAATGGAGCATTTTTTAAAACTCCCTTTTTATGCAGGTTCTCTGTGTGGAATTTGCACACTAAAAAAATTATTTATTTTTTCCGTCATTTTAGCTTTAATCTCAGTATGAAAATTGTTTTTAATTAATAAGATTTTGTAATACTTTTTCTTGTTAATCAAATACGTATTTCTATGCTTTGAATTCATTAAATCTTCCCAATATTCAACACTACTACAATCGTCCAAAAAAGCTATATCCTTTTCTTTAATTTGAGATTTATCAATATGTAAGTTAATAAGCAATACTAAGTCCCATTCGTTCAATAATTCTTTAAATAACATTTCGTAAGTTTCAATTTTCAGTAGATCGTAAATAGTGTATATCCCTAGAGATTTAATCTTTTTAGATTCTTTACTTCTTACTTCAAACCTTAATGTATTTTTATCAATGTTATAAGCAGGGTAATCCAAGAATTGTAAACCTTTTAAGTACGCTTTTATCTCTTTGTATTTAGTTGCTTCGGATATTTTAAACGTTTCAATATCATAATATTTAATACTAAACTTCGAACGTTTGTAAAGAAGTAAACCATCAAAGATTAATTGAGCATCTGAGTTAGGAATAATATTTAAACCGAACTCAATATTTACGACTTGTAACTCTTTTCTTTCCTCTTTTTTAATTTCTAAATAATCTAATATTTCATTAATTGATTTAATGCATTCCAAAGGCGTAAAATCATCTCCGTTATGTAGGTAGTTGTTCTTATGATAATGTGGACTTACTAAAACATCTACATAACCATACCCAATTGTAAAACCTTTCTCTATTGCTTTTCTAAAATGTAGACCAATCTTAAATCCATTCTTATTTTTTAAAGAAGTGTAATAATTATTAATAGGCTTGCATTCTATGAAATCTGGGTGTAATAATAAACTATTGATTATTTGATTATTTGAGGTTCTTAGTTTTAATAAGTCAACCATAATCATTAACTTTGATTAAAATATTACGATATCAGCAATATTTTAAAATTGAACAATTGAGGCACGTTTATCGAGCCTCTTTTTTTGCTTTTAAATCAAAGTGTTATTGGTTTTAAACTTTTCTCGACCTCAGCACGCAGGAAGTAAATACGCGATCCGATTCCTAATGGTTTTAGTTTACCATTCTTGCACCAGTTATTTAATGTGCCAAATGTTATTTGTAACATATCGACAACCTCTTGACGAGTTAAATATTCGTTTGGCTCTTTCGGTTGAAAGTTCTTTGCAAAATCAGCTAATTGCGCCTTTAATCCGTTTTGAATTTCTTCTTGCAATTGTTCTTTAGTTAAAATGAAAAACTCTTGTTTCATATTAATTAGATTTAATATTTAACATTGTTTCTATTTCAGAACGTTTAAAGAATACTTTACAACTTTCACCTTCTCCTATTTTTATAAAAGGGATAATGTTTTCTTTCTGCCATCTTGATAAAGTTGATGAACTTATATTTAATAAATTCATTACTTCATTCCTTGATAATAAACCCAAATCATTGTTTGGTTTATTAATTTCTAAATGAGGGATAATTTCAGCTATTAAAGAAGTTTTTAGCTGCTGGATCAATTCTGTTGGATCAATTCCAATAAATTGAATTTGTTTCGTTTTTGCACTCATAATTAAGAATTTATGAGCAACAATATTAGAAGTGTTCAAAACCTAAAATATTCACAAATACACCTAAATGTTTTGGAAATATCATACATATACTTAGTTTTGTTTATTAATAATATTTGTACGTCGCCAAACAATCCAAATATTATTACAACACGGGCAATGAATTTCTAATTTGTTGCCTTTTTTATATTTATTTTTTAAAAGTATTTACTTTTTCTTTCATTTCTTTTTCAAATGTATGCACACTTTCTTGTTTAAAAAAAAGTACACTTTTTTGTCTTTTTTTGAGTGTTAACAGAATCTTAAAATCTACCTTAAATCAACGCTGTTTTACATTTTTCAACATTGTTTTAAATTTCCTCTTTAAGTAATTCGAAGTAATTTGAAGTAATTCTAATTACTTCTGATTTTGTTTTTTAACTTTATTTTAACTATTGTAAGAACTAAAGATTATTCGATTTAATAACTCTTAATACTGGTTCTTCTTTTTTCATCATTTGAGCGTAATACATAGCAAAGGCATCGGCATTAGTGTCTTTATCTGCCTTTTGATTGATATACTTCAAAAACATTTTTTCTTCACTATGTCCAGTAATACCGATTAATACAGGTGTAGGCATTTTTCGGTAAAAATTAGTAGCAAAGGATCTTCTAAAAGAATGTGAAGTAATAAATTTATATTTCGGTAAAGATGTTAGAAGTTTCTTCCTATTATTCTCATCAGCTATATAGCCTTTTACAACCTCATCAATTTCGGCTATTTCACAAACTTTTTGAATGTGAGTATTGATTTTATTTAAAGATATTTTTTTTGGAAAATCATTTAATACTATATCTATTACATAATCTTTTAGAACTGGAATAGTAACAAATTTTTCTGTTTTCTGCTGAACTAAATCGATATATACAGCATTTTCTTTTAATCTAATATTGTTTGATGTAAGATTTAATAAATCGCCTCCACGTTGACCAATGTAACAACCAATTAATAACCATTTTTTTACCTCTTTAAGATGAGGTGTAGGCATTTCAGTATTATAAATTTTATCTAAGTCATCAAAAGATAATGTATGAATATATCTCTCTTTGTCATTCTGTCTAAATCCTTTTAAAGTGATTGAATTATTAGTAACTGTTATATTGTCTTTTGACGCTGATACGCATACACTTTTAATGTGTTCGAATTGTTTACCAGTATAATTGATAGTGTATTTCTTTTCATTCAATAACCATATTTTAAAACGATCTGTAAATGACTTTTCTAAATCACTAAATAGAATTGTCTTTTTGATTGTCTTTTCATATTCAGTAATAATGTTTTTAAACATTCTGTAATTTTTTACAGTGCCATCTGAAATTCCTATTTTCCCGTTGCGTTGTTCTCTTGTTGCAGCATTATCGATGATATGTTGAATATAGTTTGCAAAGATTGATAAGTCCGTTTTCTCAACTCGATTAAAACATTTATCTATTGCAGATGTTAACCAGTTATTATTTATTACAGTACCCTTTGTGCTATCTTCATTGAATTGATCGTTTACAAACAATGAAAGTCTTTCAAGTTTATTTTTTAATAGTTTATTCGTTTCGTTATTTGGTTTAGGTAGATTGGTTGTAGTACTCCAGTCTTTCGCATTTATTGATAAACCTACTTTTCTTCTTAAGTTGATTTGTCGGTTTACTGAAAACCTTAAATATATCTGTGCGTTGTCTGTTTTATTTAGTAAAACAAATTTTAACGTAGCCATACCTTTAATATTAAAATTGAACAATTCAAATATATGTCATTTTGCTATTTTTGACAACCGTTTGACAACCGATTTTAAATATTATTGTATTTCATTGTACTTTATTATATTTGTAAAGAATTATAAATAGTATATAAAATGTCTATTTAAGAGGTTTTGCCCTTATTTTTAGATATATTTAAAAATTATTTAGATTAATCGGTGAGAGTGTGGGTTCGATTCCCACTCCGAGTACTAAGCAAAAGCTCGAAACTAATGTTTCGAGCTTTTTTTATTTACATTCTCCTTTTTCTATAATTTTTACTTCAAATTTTCGGGCTCTATCATCTGTAAAAGTAGCTTCGTTTTCATAAAACTCAGGAAGTTTGTAATGCGTATTATCCAGCCATCCACCATTTGGCCAATCAATTTTCTGTAAATAATTATTTTTCGCTGTTATGGTTAATTGATATGTCTTTGTTGACTTATTCGTTTTAACCTTGATATTTGCACAATACTTTCCATCTTCAATAGGATCATTTATGTTGTGAAAATCTGAAGACGACGAACAACTATAAATTATAGTAAAGCAAAAAAGTAAAACTATATTTTTCATAATCTTTCTATTTAATCTTCGCTTAACAATCTATTGATATTCTGTTAAGCTTTGAGTTTTATTTGCTGCATACATTTGCAGTAACAAAATCCTCATGTGTTAATTTATATCATTTCTCAAAATTACTTCTCTTTTCGGGAAGTTTTTTTGTTTTTATTAAGAAATCAGATTAAAATGTAACATACTATACGTCTAATTTTTAAGTAGAATACATATTGAAATTTTATTAAGAATCAGTCGTTTATAAGTGTTTAATTTTTAATAAAGATTTAACTTCTTGAGTTTTATATTAACGTTAGGTGGCATAGTAGTTGTCATTTTACTCAGTTTTTAATTAAAACTTTAAAATTACTCAGATGACTACTATAGATTCAAAAAACAATCTGGCAAACACGACTTTGTTATCCACCACGGAGCATAAGACAGTGTTAAAGGTTATTCGATCGGATGAACAAGAAAAAAAGTCTTTACGAAATAAATTCATAGAGAGAATTTCTAAAAACTGCCTTACAAAGAAAGATTATCTAGTTATTGCTACAACTTTTGTGATTATGCTAACTTCTATTCTTTTTTTGTTTATTTACCAAAATGAATTTCTACAATGGCACAGCACAAAATTATCTACCTGGTGGGGTGTTATTATTTATAGCCTTGGATTGGCACTTCTTATTGTTAAAACTTCCTTCCTTTTTTATTTAGGCTATTTATTCATAAAATATAAACCGGTCAAAAATGTTGCTGATGCAGATTTACCAACTTGTACCATTATTGTTCCGGCATATAATGAAGGAAAATTAGTATATGATACTTTGTTGAGTTTGGCTGATAGTAATTATCCACCCGAAAAATTAGAGATCTTAGCCGTTGATGATGGGAGTAAAGATGATACATGGAAATGGCTTCTTGAAGCGAAGAAAGTTTTAGGCGATCGCGTTACACTTTTTCAACAGCCAAAAAATATGGGAAAACGTCATGCATTATATAAAGGTTTCAAAATTGGAAAAGGTGATGTTTTTGTGACGGTTGATAGTGATTCTATTGTTGATGAATCTACGCTTAGAAACTTGGTAAGTCCTTTTGTAGTGAACGAAAATTGTGGTGCTGTCGCTGGTAATGTTCGTGTATTGAATAAAGAAAAAGGTTTGATTCCAAAAATGTTGAGTGTTAGTTTTACATTCAGTTTTGAGTTTGTTCGATCTGCTCAAAGTGCGTTAGGTTCTGTGTTTTGTACACCTGGAGCGTTAGCGGCTTACAGAAAAGATGTTGTACATAATTGTTTGGAAGAATGGATAAATCAATCTTTTTTAGGGCAACCAAGTACAATCGGTGAGGATAGAGCTTTGACAAATATGATTTTGAAGCAAGGTAAACATGTCTATTTTCAGAAAAATGCAATGGTTTATACCAATACTCCAGAGCGTTATAAGAATTTATACAAAATGTTTATTCGTTGGGAGAGAAGTAATGTTCGTGAGAATATTATGATGACAAAATTTGCTTTCACCAACTTTAGAGAGGGTTCTACAGCAGGAACTCGTATAATTCTGATGATGCAATGGGTAAAATTAATCATGGCAATTCCATTATTTTTAATTTTAATCTTTTTTGTTGCAACACATCCAATTTTATTCATCACAAGTACATTGTCTGGCGTTTTAGTTTTTTCAAGTATTCAGATGATTTTTTATGCGAAAAAATACAATTTTAACGAAGCTTTATTAGCATACGTTTACAGTATTTTCTATATGTTCACGCTTTTTTGGATTACGCCTTATGCCATTGTAACAGCAGGAAGAAGTGGTTGGTTAACGAGAGAATTACCTCAGACAACTTAAAATTTTAAATATAAATTCATACAAAAACTTCTCTCATTGGGAAGTTTTTTTGTTTTTACATAAAAAGTACAAGACTAACCGCCATTACAAACATTCCGATTACAATTCCGTAAGTTGATAATTTTTTTCCAGCGTATTCGTTTGCGGTCGGAATTAATTCATTGATCGAAATGTAAACCATCATACCTGCGACACTTGCGAAGATTGCTCCAAAAATTGATTCATCAAAAAATTGTAACAATACAAAATAGCCAATTAATGCGCCAATAGGTTCTGTTAATCCTGATAAAAAAGAGTATAGAAATGCTTTTTTTCTATTCTTTGTAGCGTAATAGATTGGAATAGCAACGGCAATTCCTTCTGGAATATTATGAATAGCAATAGCTGATGCAATAGAAATTCCGTAAGTTGGATTTTCTAAAGCGGACAAAAAAGTTGCTAATCCTTCAGGAAAATTATGAATTGATAAAGCTAAAGCTGAAAATAATCCCAAACGTAATAATTTCTGATCGTTTGTTTCTGTTTTATTTTCTTCGCAATGATGATGAGGTAATAGTTTATCGATTAAAATAATGATTAAAATTCCAGCAAAAAAACCAAATAAAGTATATGTGTAACCTAATTTTTCTCCAAAAACTGTTGATAAAGATAATTTTGCTTTGGTCAGAATTTCTACAAAAGAGACATAAAGCATTACACCAGCAGAAATTCCTAACATTACGCCTAAGAATTTTGGATTGAATTTTTTGTACAATAAACACAAAAGACTTCCAATTCCAGTGCTAATACCGGCAAGAAAGGTTAAACTAAAAGCAAATATCAACGGGTTTGAAAACATTAATTTTAATAAATAAGTTAGATTAATCTAACAAATGTAATCTTTTCATTGTTTTGAACCAAGATAAATTAAGAAACCAATAAATTTCAATGTAATTTATCAGTTGTTGTAAATTATGAAAAGGATAAACTTATTTTTGTTCTATTAGTTTTTATTGAAATGGAACTTTTAGACGAAAATATTCAAAGCGATGTGTATCGCTCAATGCTCGAAATGATTGCCAAATTGGGATTATCGAGTTATTCTACTACAATAATGACAACAATTGTTCTGTCAATTTTGTTAGTTATTATATTATATGCGATCGATTTTTTATTACGAAAAGTGTTATTACTCGTTTTAACCAACTTTATTGCAAAAAGTAAAACCAAGATTGATGATTTATTGATCAAGAACAGGGTTTTACAATTCGCGACACATATTGTTCCAGTAATTGTCGCCAAAGAAGCAATTCCACTTATTTTCAAAGGATTTCCGAATTGGATCAAAATTGCGATGCAAATTACAGATGTTGCATTGGTAATTGCTGTTGGGTTGTTGTTTAATGCAATTTTTAAATCGTTCAGGGATTTTCTTCGAGGTAATAAATCTTTTTCGGATAAACCAATTGATAGTTATCTGCAAGTGATGAATATTTTAGTTTTCTTTGTTTGCGGAATCCTAATTTTTTCGATTGCGACAGGGAAATCGCCTATTACATTTTTGGTTTCTTTGGGAGCAGCTTCGGCAGTTTTGATGTTGGTTTTTAAAGATTCGATATTAGGTTTTGTGGCGAGCATTCAGGTTTCGATGAATGATATGGTGCGCGTGGGTGATTGGATTGAAATGACAAAATATGGCGCAGACGGAACGGTTACCGAAATTAATTTAGGAACGGTAAAAGTTCAGAATTTTGATAAAACAATTACAACAATTCCAACGTATGCCTTAGTTTCAGATTCGTTTCGTAACTATCGCGGTATGCAAAATGCAGGTGGAAGACGCATTAAACGTTCAATAAATATTAAAATGAATTCGATTCGATTTTTGACAGAAGAAGAAATTGAAGAGTTGAAAAAAATCCGAATGTTACATGATTTTATTGTAGATAGAACGAATGAAATCAATCAATATAATGTATCGAATAAAGTTGATCCGACAGTTTTAGCGAATGGAAGACGAATGACGAATATTGGTCTTTTTCGACAATATATCAAGACATATACCTATAATAGTCCAAAAATTAGAACAGATTTGATGTTCGAGGTTCGACAACTTCAACCAACCGAACACGGTTTGCCAATTGAACTATTTATGTTTACGAATACAACAGTTTGGAACGAATATGAAGTGATTATGGCTGATATTTTTGATCATATTATTGCGGTTGTTCCATATTTTCATTTAGAAATTTTCGAGTCGCCTTCTTCGGATGATATGCGTGTAATTGCTGAAGCATTGAAAAAAAATAATTAACAAAGAAGCTGAACATTACTGTTCGGCTTCTTTGTTTTCGCTCGGTTTTTCCATCAAATTAACCATCAAATTTTTTAGTTTTTGATACATAAAAGAAGTCAATAAGATTAAAATTCCTAAAACAATAAAAGATATTATTCTGAAAATGTTGCTCATTTCCCAAACATCAACGAAATATAATTTTAGAATAATCAATCCAAATAATATAATTCCAACAATAGGAAAACCTTTCAGTTGTTTTCTTAATCCGAAATAAATCAATACAAATCCTAAAACTGCCCAAATAATTGGCAATAATATCATTCGGAAAATATCAGATTGATGCGAAAAATTAGAAGAACTTTCCTCAAGTGTTATCAACATAAAACCATTGTATTTCTCGAAACTAATCACATAAACCAATACAAGCATGCTGATGATTTGTTTTGCTTTGGAGCTTTGGAAATCGTTACTTTTTACAACTAAATAAATAATGTAAGCTGTCGGAATGAGATAACTCAAATAAAGAAAATAATTACCGATGTTGTAATTTATTTTGCTTGGTAACAACGGAATTTCAGCAAACATTGGTAAAAATAGAATGCAGAAAGCTGCAGAAATTTGTAAAATAAGTTGCAAAGCATTTCCTAAGTTTAGTTTTTCGCGCAGAGCTAAAACAAATGCAATAAAGAATAATGTATAAATCAATACATAACTTACAATCATCATAAAGTTGAAATACGGTTCGATTTGGTAAATTAATTCGAACAAAATTCCTGTGTACATCAATAAAAGTGATGTTGAGATGAAAATAAATTTAGAATGATTGAGCTTGAAACCTAGAAATTGTTCTTCGGTTTCGAAATCTTTCATCAAATATATATTCGCAATAGAACAAATTAATGCAATAAAACTTGTGATGAAAACGTGATTGAAAATTACGGCTAAATGTTTTTCAGTATCGATATAATCAAACCAATTGACGCATAAAGCAATCAATAAAAAAGGAAACATGGCAATGAAAAAGACTTTGAAAATGTTTTCTTTACTTTTTTTCCAAAGAAACAGTAACAAGGTTGATTCAATCGCGAAACAAATCGAAACGACATTTGCTTTAAATTGTAATGCAATTGCAGTTGTGATAAGCGCAATACTCAAACCGATTAAGGTATTTTGTAATAAATTATTTTTAGATGTTTTATAGATGTAAAATGCACCGAAAGCATTTATCAATCCAAATAAGAAAGCCATCAAACCATTATTATTTCCAACAATAAAATAATAAACCGAAGAAATTAAAACGGTTGATAAAATGGTATTGAAAATTAGTAAAAGGCAATTCCAAACCAAAAATTCTCCTTTTTTGAAATAATTCAGCAAACTTGTTACCGTAAAAATAACGTAAAGCAAGCCAAAGAAAAGATATTGCGTTGAGGTTTTGGAATCGTCAATCCACACAATACTATATATAAAGGTAAAAGCAAACGCGATAAATGAAATGATTTGCCAGTTTTTTCTCCAAGCCATGTACAGCATACTCAAGTTCAAAATCGTCAAATAACCAAATAGAAATACAAAATTGCTTTCGCCAGTACTAATCATTAATGGAGCGGTAAAACCACCAATAATCGAGAAAATGGCTAAAACTTGTCGATTATATAACATTGCCATCACGATAGAAAAAATCGTCACAATTGTTAATAATCCAAAAGTGGTATTCTGAGAAAGTAAATGATATTCTCGGAAGGCGATGGTTAAAGTGAAATATAAAACGGTTAATCCGCCACCGATTAAGATGGAAGAAAAGATTTCAAAATTTTTCCGAATAAAATGAGCAATTCCAATAATTCCTAAACCAACTCCAATTCCAATCATCACGCGGAAAGTTTCGTTGATCCAATTTTGATCAATTGCATATTTTACGAAATAAGCAATTCCCAGAACTAAGGTTACAATTCCGAAAATCGTCAAGAAATTGTCTTTGATAAATGCAATTGCGCTGTTGATATTTTTATCAAAACTGCTTTCAGTTGTTTGTCTTGGAGGAATTTCGTCAAAAATACGTTTTGGCGTTTCGACTTTATTGTAGGAAACAACTTCTGGTTGAGGTTCAATTTTTTTCTCTTCAACTATTTTTGGTTGCTCGACAATTGGTTTTGATTCAGTTTTAATTTCTTTTGCATCCAATTGCTCTTGCAAATGTTTTAGCTTAGTTTCTTGATAATCAATTTGTTTTTTTAGTTGCGAAACTTTATTAAACAAAATCACAATCAATACGAATATAATAATGGCAATAAAAAATTCCATAAAGTGTTTTTTAGGTAAATTGAAGTTAAGCTTTTTTTCAGAAAGCCTAAAATTTTGTTTTGCATATACCAAAATCATTCTGTTTTCGTTATTCTACAAAATCTTTATTTTTGCTAAATGTTTAAAAAGCTAAGTACATTATTGTTTATCGCGCTATCGACTTCGATTTTTGCGCAAGATGGAACGCGTGTTTACGAGTTTTTGAACATTACAACTTCTCCACGTCAAGCGGCTTTGGGAGGAAATGCAGCAACTTCTTGGGATGCAGATCCAAATTCTTCTTTATGGAATCCTGCGTTGATGAACCGAGAAATGCACGGTCAATTCGGAATCAATTACGTCAATTATATTGCGGATGTAGATTTCGGAACATTTTCGACGGTTTATGAAATCGATCAAGAAAACTTTGTTTCTGTTCATGGTCAATATGTTGATTATGGAAAATTAATTGGAACTGACGAAAATGGAAATGTGACAGGGAATTTCAAAGCAAATGATGCCGCAATTACAGTTGGTTATGCACGTATTTTGGGCGATTATTGGACAGTTGGAGCAAATTTAAAATACATTAATTCTACAATCGAATCATATAAATCCTCGGCAATAGCGGGAGATTTAGGTCTTTCGTACCACGATTTCGATAAAAATATCAATGTTTCGTTGGTTGTGCGTAATATCGGTCAACAAATTCAAACGTATAATGGCAAAAAAGAAGATATGCCAACGCAAGTTAATTTGGGGATTTCGCATCGATTAGAACATGTTCCGTTAGAATTTACGTTTTCTTTGCACGATTTGCAGAAGTTTGATATTTCTCAACCTTATAATAAAAACGGACAAGAAGTTTCTGCTGGAAGAAAAATGATTGATCACCTTTCGGTTGGTGCAGAATTATTTCCCGAATCTGATTTTAATATGCGTTTAGGATATAATTTCAAACGAGGAAATGAATTAGCAGCCGAAGGAATTCGCTCTCTATCTGGCTTAACGTATGGTTTTGGAATCCGTATAAATGCGTTCCGATTTGAGTTTAGTCATGCGAATTACCACAAATCTGGAGGTTCTAATCACTTTGGTTTGATTCTCAATTTAGACCGAATTATTCAAGGTCGAGATTATTGGAGAAGTAATCCTTGGTTATAAAAACTTTTCAAACAACTATAAAATCTTATCTTTGTCTTCAATTCTATATAGATGAAAGAAAATTTAATTATTGCAATCGACGGATATTCTTCTACAGGAAAAAGTTCGATGTCAAAAATTATTGCAAAAAATCTTGGTTATACACATATTGATAGTGGTGCAATGTATCGCGCTGTGACTTTGTATGCGTTTCAACATCAGTATATTGTCGATAATAAAATTGATGAGCAAGCATTAATAACCAATTTATCTGATATCAAGATAGAATATCAACAAGATCTTACGACTCAAAAGAATCTTACCTTTTTGAATGGAGAAAATGTGGAAGCAGATATTCGTACGATGGAAGTTTCTAAAATGGTTAGTCCAATTTCTGAAATTCCTGCTGTTCGCGATTATTGTGTAGCGCTTCAGCAGCAAATGGGAGAAAAAGGAGGTATTGTGATGGACGGTCGAGATATTGGGACAACTGTTTTTCCTAATGCAGATATCAAAATTTTTGTCACAGCTTCACCGGAAGTTCGTGCACAACGTCGCTTTTTAGAATATCAACAACAAGGGAAAAATATTCCTTTGGATGAAGTGTTGAAAAATGTGAACGAAAGAGATTATATCGATTCTCATCGCGCATATTCTCCACTTCGTAAAGCTGATGACGCAATCGAAGTTGATAATTCGGACATGAATTTGGAAGAAACGGTGAATAAAGTGATGGAGATTATTAATTCTAAAAAATAGAATCCTCTGTTGCGGTTGTAAATTCTTCCAGAAATTTCATTCCTCGATAAGAGTTTCCTTTTAAGTTTAGTTTAGGACTCCAAACTGAAACAATGTAATATTTAGGCATAATTGCAACAATTCCTCCGCCAACACCACTTTTTCCTGGTAATCCAACTCGAAAAGCAAATTCGCCAGATTCATCATAGAAACCGCAAGTTTGCATAATAGCGTTGATTCGTTTTGTTTGACTAATGTTCAAAACTTGATAATCATCAAACAAGTTTTTTCCTTTATTGGCCAAAAAAGAAAAAGTTTTACTCAATTCCATACACGACATTTCAATCGAGCAGATATAAACATACAAATCTAGAACTTCGTCAGGAGAATTATGAATATTGCCTAAAGATTTGATAAAATTTGTCAAAGCTGCATTGCGATAAGCGGTAGAAAATTCACTTTTTGCAATTTTATCAGAATATTGAATAGAATAATTACCAGAAACCTTTTTAATAAAATCCAAAAAATATGCTTTCGGATCATCACAAATATCAATTAAGATGTCACAAACCACTAAAGCGCCCGAATTAATAAATGGATTTCTAGGAATTCCTTTGTCAGTTTCTAATTGTAACAATGAATTAAAAGGTGTTCCCGAAGGTTCTACATCAACTCTTTCCCAAATTTTCTCGCCAATTTCTCTATAAACTAAAGCCAAAAGTAACACTTTTGAAATACTTTGAATCGAGAATTTTTCTTCACAATCACCAAATCCAAATTGAAGTTGATCTGTAAACAATAAAGAAACTCCAAACTTCTCACCATCTATTTTAGATAATTCTGGTATATAGTTAGCTGTTTCACCCAAATTCTCTTCTTCAATTACTTTTAGGTAAATCTTATTTATTATCTCAAAATATTCTTTTTCTTTAGAAATCATCGCGCATATTATATATAGTATGAATGTAAATCTATTTTACACGTTAAACAAAATTAGAAGTTTATTTATTTTTTTAATTAAATGTATCCCGTTTCACGGAATTCCTCCCGAGTCGCTCTTTCAAAAGTATCCATTTTACTTTTCTTTTGTTCAAGAAAAGCAAAACGTCTAATCATTTTCTGCGGTAAAAACGGGCTTTTTCCGTCTAAAATCTCCTATCTCCCGTTTTAAATCAAAAAAAATCAAAAAATATTTCTCATCATACCAGTAACTTAAGAGAAGAATGTAAAATAAATGTAAATTATGTTTGGAAAAGCAGAAAAAGGGTACGTATATTTGCAACCTCAATA
>NZ_DKSU01000005.1:0-25506 GCF_002472945.1 Empedobacter sp. UBA7248
GGTCGATTATTTTAATCAGTTTTTTATTGAATAATTAAAGTAGCTTCATTTCTGTATAAAAAAATAGTCTTTATTTTTTTTAGACAATTTCTCTTCATTTTTGCAAAAATTTTAATGAAGAATGATTTACGGATACATCAGAGTAAGTACAGACAAACAAACAGTAGAAAATCAACGATTCGAGATCAATCAGTTCTGCGATAATCAACAATTATTCGTAACCAAATGGATAGAAGAAACAATATCAGGAGCCAAGCAAGTCGAAGATCGTAAATTAGGTAAATTATTAAAAAAAATGAAACCTGGCGACATTTTAGTATGTTCCGAATTATCTCGTTTAGGACGTAACTTGCTAATGATAATGGGAGTACTAAACGAATGTATGAATAGAGACATACAAGTATGGACGATTAAAGATAATTACAGATTAGGTAGCGACATTAATTCAAAAGTATTAGCTTTTGCTTTTGGTCTTTCTGCTGAAATAGAACGTAATTTAATTTCTCAACGTACCAAAGAAGCTTTAGCACGCAAAAAAGCAGAAGGAGTGATACTTGGACGCCCTAAAGGCAGAAAATCGTCTAAAACTAAATTAACAGGGCAAGAAAAACAAATTAAAGAGTTATTAGAAAAGAATGTTTCATACAGTGCCATCGGTCGCATATTAGGAGTACATAGATTAACAGTAACATCTTTTATAAAAAACAACCCAGAAGTATTAGCATATAAATCAGATTTTTAGAAAATCATTTAAATTATCTAACTATATTTTTAGTTAGTAATGTAAAAAAAACCTCGCTAGAGTTTTTAAGCGAGGTTTATATTTTTTTTAATTCGTAAAGAGGAAGCCTATATATATATTCTTAATATGCGTATATTTCGTCTAAATCATTTATAAAGTAATCAATACCTCTAATTTCCTCAATAGGATAATCATATAAATTAAAACCTGATATAGGTAATGGATAAATTATTGAATTTTCATCAAGAATATCTGATTGAATCTTTGATCTCAATTCCATTAATAATCTTCCTAAAGCATTTTTTCCTTCAAGAACATTTTTATTATCTGTCGGAATAGCCCCCCAAATATTATCCGTTTTAGAAAATTCAACAATAATCTTATCATTTGTTGATAACAATAAGTTAGAGAATTTATTAAAGTTCTGTATTAGTTTTATTTCTAAACACCACCTCATAACTTTAAATTTTATTTTTTCCCAATCTTGACGTACATATTGATTGTATTTACGACTAATTTTTTTTGCATCCATTGGGTTTTGTGTTTTAATTATCTCCTCTTGAATGTTAGGAAATAAAGAAAATTTACAAGCTTGATATAATATTTCAGAACTTTGAATATTAATTTCATTGATAAACAAGGTAAAACCAGGAGACATATTAGATAGTCCACCAAATTTACCATCTGTTTTGGCAAATGTAATTATATCATTATAATCATATTTTCTGAAGTTCGTGTCCATGTTGCTAAATTAATGAATAATTATTAGTTATCCTCTATTTGCAACTGAAAATAATGGTTTCCAGTTGTGACCTGAAACTTCCCACCAATATACTAATGGTGAGTTGTTTGGAATGTTTCTCCACGTAAAAAAATGTGTACCTAATCCAAATATTTTATAATTTGGATTAATTAAACCTAGAGGTCTTATATTTGGCTTCACATCTCCTTGTATCATGTTTATAATGTCAATTCCTTTTTCTATTAATATATTTTCAAAATTAATTCTATTTTCAGGAGTTGTAAAAAATACTTCTTTAACTGGAGTGTTAATTTTTCGATAAGCATAATCTTCATACTTAGTAGCATCAAGATTTTCTAAATACCCATTAATTTTACTATTAGCTAATTTGATTGGTCGAGCAACATTTAAAGATTGATTATTAAACTTGGCGTGATTTTGAACTTCATAATTCCAAAACCAATTAATCTTTTTTGAAATTTTTTCTGAAAGTGTCGGTGTTTTTGAAATTCTAAATTTCTGAAATTCAAATCCCCAAATATGCATACAAAAGACACTAATAGATAAATTTATTTCATTATTTTCTAGTTTTTGCGCGAATGATATTTCTTTATCATCTTTTGTGATTAAAAATTCTACGCAATGCTTGCCAATGGTACTTCCAGAAGCTAAAACATCATCAAAATATATATAATTTTTTTTAGGGTAATCAATATATTTTTTATAGGATTCTTGATAGTTCTCCATTAGAACTTCTTCAAGTAAATTTAAAATTGCTGGCTGACTTTTATGTGGTAATTGACAATCTATGAACTGAGTTTCTATTAGAAAAGTAGTTATATTAGTGTATGAATATAATTTTAAATAAGATTCTAAATGACTCAATATATTTTGTTTAGCCTTATCTCTTGATATATATGTTTCAGGCAAAATTTTATTTAATTCTGTTAATACAAGCAAAGCATCACCTCCAAATTGATTTGCCCATTCTATAATATAATCAGGTGTTATATAAATACCATTGTGATTTCTGTAATCTTTAATAATTTCATATATATTATTAGCTAGTTCATTCATTATTTACCTTTCATAATTAATGCTATATATTCTCTCTTTTCTCTAAAATTAAAGATACTAAAGTTTTAGAGAACACATCTACATTTTGTACAATACTTCTTAAACATACAACAACCATTTAACAATAAATTACGGTTTCACGTATTTTTAATTAGTTGCAGATTAATATGTTTGTATGTTAATAAAAATCTAACATTATGAATAAGAATCTATTATTCTTAATAACACTTTCAATCAGTTCAGTAGCTTTTTGTCAAGATTTACTTAAAAAAGTTGATGGAGAACAAATTGATGTAAAAGTATTAGAAATCAGTAAAACTGAAATTAAATATAAAAAAAATAATGTAGTTGATAGCCCTATATATAAAATTGATACAAATGACGTAAATAATATTACTTTTTCAAATGGAGAAATTGAGTTTTTTAATAAATCAATACAAGATAAGCAAGAAGAATATTTGGATAAAGAAAATAATAATATTGATTTAATATTTAAACAAAATAATAATGTTTATATAGAAAGAGTTGATGAGGCTAATTTGGATGCTGAAAATTATCTTGTTGATGCTTTAAATAATTGGGGTTATTGGAATATTATTAATAATAAAGAAGAGGCTGATTTCATTATTGAATTTTCACTTAGGAAAAGAATTATGGGAGATAGAACTACTAAAGTTATTTTAAAAACTCTTAGTGGAAAAGTTTATAAAGAATCAAAAAATTATACTGCAAGTCCAACTGCTTTTTCTGGTTACAATGGGTCGAGAGCTTCAGTTCAAAAATTAGTTAATGGATTCTTTGTTAAAACTTTTAAATAAAATGCTATGAAATATCTTTATGTTTTGGCTCTTTTGTTCATAGTTATTTCTTGTGATAAAAAGGAAAAAGAGTTCCAATATTACTACACTCAAACTAATGAAGAGGAAAGTTTTTTTAATGGAAGAAGTTATATCGAAACTTCTGAACCAGATACAATAATTGGAGTTTCTGATAGTTCAGCGTATATGGAAGCTTTTAAAAAATTTACAATAGCTAAAAAAGTTAGTCAAGACATGAAAGAAGTTTATGGAAGAGTAACTAAAAAACCATTATCATTTCAATTACTTGATGAGGTTGGTAATGATATAACATATATAACTTTTTTTAACGCAAAAGATAGTTTAGAGAATGAACTTGAAACGTTTATTTTTAGTCGTAGAAATTCAATAAAAGATTCTTATGATAATACTAAAAAGTCAAAATAGTATAATGTATTTATTTGCAATTTTAATTTTATTTTTTTCAAGTTTTGTAAAAGGACAAAGTAATATTATAGTTAATGATAGTACTATAATAGAAGCTTTATTAAAAGATGGTTCTGAATATTATGAAAGAGAAATAGATTTAGAAAGATTAATGTATTCTCGTAAAGTAAAAGAGGATACTAAATTGTATTTATATGGTTTCAATACAAAGTATTCATATTTTGAAGGATATATAAATAAACTACCTATTTTAATTTCAATATCTAATATTAAAGATTTAGATGAAAATCATAAAAAGTATTTAATTGAAGATTCAGGAAATAAGCAATTTAGAAAAGAACAAGCAAAAAAATATGCAAATAAAAATAATATTTCTGAAGTTATAATAGATACAATTTCTGAAAATAAGGAAGAAAATATAAATATTTCATTGGATTCAATTAAGTATTTTTTCTTACCATTAAAAACAACAGATAATTATGTACATAGTGAAATAGCCTCATATTGTTATGGTTCAGGAAAATCAGATTATATTGATAATGGTGTATATACTATTATGAATTTTAAGGAATGTAGAGATTATAGTGGTAAGTTAAAAAGATTTATTAAAATTTCTGCTAAAGGAAACCCTTACTTTATTGAATATAAAGCAGATTTTCAATTTTACACTAAAGGACAACAGAAAGTTAGTTACATAGAGGCTAAAAATTATATAGAAAATCTTGATGACAATCAGAGAAAGGCACTTGATAAATTATTATTAGACCATTCTTATCAAAGTTATTTGCCACAATTAGTTAAAATTGAAGATAGAGTAAATTTTTCAAGAGAAAAAGGTATTGCAGTTTTAGATTATAATGCAATAGAATCTGAATATTATGGTACTGGAGCAAAGTTTAAAGTTTTAAATTTTAGCGATAAACCAATAAAGAAAATATATGTAACTTTTTATGGAACTAATAAAGGCAAACAAAAAGTATATTTTTCGAAAGATAAATTGAATGCTACAAAATTATTAACTGAATTATTAGAACCTTATAATACAATTGAAATTGAATTTGATAAAATATGGAATACAAATTCTGTTGAGTATATAAATATTAAGAGTTTTAAAATAATCTATTTAGATGATAAAGAAGTAACAATTCCTTTTAATGATAACCTTTATATTTCAGAAGATAAAATGAATGAATATTTAGATTTTTTAAAGAAATAATAAAATTATAACAAAAACCTCATTGCTTATATGAGGTTATTTTAAATAAGACGAAATTATTTTTCTTTTTAAGTATGTTGTTATAGAATATTGAAATATTTTTGCACCAAATGTTAAAAATGATTGAATTAATTGGAGTATATCAAGAATATTTATATATAGGATTTATTATACTTCTCATTGAGCTATATTCGGAGTTTCACATTAAAATCATGGTAGAATTAGAAATAGGTTAAAATACTTGATTTCCATAAAATCAATCTTTAACTTATTTTATATAAGTTCATTTATATTTATTATAAAAACATTCATTTTATAGGGCTAGCAAAAAAAAAATATTGATATATAGATAAACAAGATAAAAACCTCATCAAAATAATCTGATGAGGTTTTTTAAAAACGTACATTTTTTACATTATCTACATTAATTTAGATTTCGGAATGTTTTCCAATCATAATTGGTTAGATTACTCTGGTTAAAATAATTCAATACATACAACAACCATTTAAAAATAAATTACGGTTTCGCGTAAAAATAAAAAACCTCTCTAAAATCACATTTAAAGAGGTTGATATTTATACTATTTTGTGTTTTTTGTATCTAATGGAGTTGTGCAACGTTTACTCTTGTTAGTGGTTGCTTTTTCATCAATTTTCTTTTTTTATTATAACTTTATACTGTGTAGGTTTCATTAGTAACTGGCTTTCAATGTCACCAATTAATTCATAAAACTCAGCAAAATTATTTTCTTCGTCAAAATTGTATACACGATAGATGCAGTATTGATTTTTATTCAATCGCATAAAATCAACTTCGTTTTCGCTAAGATAGAAAGGTGAATATTCATTACTTGTAGTAGTTTTAACCTCAATGAATTTTTCATTTCCTAATTCGTCAAACGAATAAACGTCATAACCTTTTCCATCTTGCGCAATTTCAACCAATGCGGCTTTGCTATGTAAATTCATTTCTTTTAGAAATTCTATTTCTCGTTGTTTTACTAATGTTTCACCTTTGTTCCCTAAATCTTTTTGTTCTTTTGCTTTTCCTTGAAAATCTATATCAACACCTTTAAAGTCTTTTTTAGTTTCAAGAATTGATTCGTAACCGTTTTTGGGTTTTTCTTTTTTAATGAGTTTGTTTTTGAATAGAGCTGGTGGAATTGCTGCCCCCCAAACAGCTTCTATAATCGCGTCATATTGTTGAATGTATTCTTGAACGAAACTAAGACAAGTTTCAATTAGAGAATCCCAATTTTCAGTGATTAAATCGTCAAATCCAATTTCATTCCATTTTGCACTTGCAGGAATAAGTGATTTACAAAGGTCAATTTGATTTTGAGAAAGTTTGGAATCCCGTTTGTCTTGACAGTCTATTTTGTAGATGAACGCTTGGGTTTTAGGGTAAGCATCTATGCCAAAAGTAAAAAAAATATCTTTTCCTCTATCTGTATTACGAAACACTTTTACCCAAGTATAAGGTTTTATAATTGCTGTTTGAACATTTTTTCCTTTTTCATTCTCAGCCCAACCTCTTTGACTCCAGTATTTTTTTCCATCCAATTCAAAACCTTGAAGTTGTTTTACAATTTCTCGTCCCAAATAAATACTCTTTTCCCAAACGGTATCCATTAGGTAGTTCTTTGCTTTTATATGCTCGTCAACGTTAGGATTGTAAACCTTGTATTGCCACTCTTTGAAAAAATTTAATTCTTCTTTCTTAAAAAAATCTATTTCATTCTTCGGGGTGGTTAGGTTTCCTGATGACGCAAACTTTTGATAGTTGTAAATTTGTTGCCAAAATTTTCTGCATTTTTCTGCTTCACTAAAAGCAAATAATTCATCTTTCAGTTTTTTAAAACTGCCTTTTCCTAATTGTTCAGCAATTCTATAAAATCCGTCTCCGTGGTCATTTTTATTCTTGTCTTTGTAGATTGCTAATGAACTGAGTAAAGGTCTTGGCGGTTGTTGGTTATTTTCAAAAGCAGAAACTTCTCCTAATATTTCACTTAATTGTCGTCTGCCATAATCAGTGCTTGTGTCAATGTCTAATTTACAATCTTTTACTACATCGCTGTAATAAACGAATTTATCTTTCTGTCTTGCTGCTTCAATTAGATATGTCCTTACTATTGTTTCCACTTTTGATTTTTTTGGTATCTTTTAAAGTTGCTGCTAACGAGAAACGCATTGGCGAAGTGGCGGATAAATTGAACGGAAAGTTCAATCAATCCAAAACGTAGCCGATGTGTTTCGCAAAAGCTAACTTAAAGAAAAAAGGCTGAATGTGAACACACTCGGCGGATAAAAAAATCGAAATGTTCTATTTAGCACAAAACCAGCCATTTTGCCAATGCGATGTTAGCTGTAGTATTATTTTTTGTTCTTTTTGGGTTGTAGCATTTTACTAAATACTTTCTGATGTTTAGTTTTATCATTAATAATCTCAGCGATAGGCTCTACTGCTTGTTCCGAAAATACAACCTTATTCATTCTATCTAATGTTTCTATCCAAATAAAATCATCGAATTTTGAATTTAAAATTTCTGAATTCGGATTTTCGATTGGTAAATTTGAATCATTTATCCATCCTAATTCTTTAAAAACGAACTTTAATTGATTAGTTGTAAAATTAAATTTAGATTTGTTTTTTACTTTTTCCATTAAAGAGGAATAGTAAATAAACTCTCTAGCTACTTTTGATTTTAATTCACCAACGATTTTATAAAGTGGTTTTCCTTCGTCATTAGAGATTTTTCCAATATCTCCAGCTGAAATGGCATTTAATATAATATTGAACGCACCTGCTTCTGATTTATCAACATCAATCTCACTTCCTGATAAATTTTTGTCTTTTTGATTATATCCATAAATCATATTTGTTTTTGGGTTAATCATTAAAATTTCTTTTGGATTTATATCGAATATTTCTGGAAGTAATTTTGACCAAATTTCCATAAACTCTTTACTTTTTTCATTGGCTTTAATTTGTAAGAATCTATTTATTTTTTGAGAATTTTCGTTTGCAGTTTCGTTTTTACCAGAAATCCTATGAATTATTTCCCCTTTATTTAATTTATAATCAGGGAAATCCTTTAATGGGATGGTGACGTCATTGTTCTTTTCTATAAGTAAGAAATAAAATTTTCTAGAACTAATTTGGAATTGCTGTAAATCGATTCCAAAGTTACATTTTGTTATCGAATCTAATTTTTGATGTACTTTGTTTAGGTCTAATTTTGTTAATACATCTAAATCAGACTGATTCAACCCTGTATCATTTATGATTCCTGTATTTTTATCTTCAGTAAATCCAATCAAAATTATACCACCTTTATTGTTTGTAAATGAAATTATATCTTTTGCGAAATTTCTAAAAAAGATTTCAGTTTCATCAGATAATCCAAAGTTATTTAATTCTTTTTTATAATCAATAAAGTCATTTTCTTTTTTAAAAATACCTTGATTTTTAATGTCATTTATTACTGAATTGACTTCAATATTTAGCGATTGTAGATTCATAAGTGTTTTTGGGTAATATTACAGCTAACATTGTTTTTTTACGAAACTACTATAGCTTTAGTTTCGTAAAAAAAATCAGCTATATCTGCATTTCGTTAAATTATACTCAAATATACAACAACCATTTTACATAAAATTACGGTTTCACGTAAATACAAAAAACCTCCCTAAAATTGCTTTTAAAGAAGTTATTATTTATACTATTTTGTGTTTTTGTATCTAAAGTTGGAGTTGCGCAACAGTTACCGATGTTGGCTGTAGTTTTTATTTTTTTATTATTGAATCAGCAAGACTTTCAATTCTCAGATGATTTTTTATATAAGTTATTTCAATCAATAATTCTAGGATTTCAAAAGCATCTAAAATACTTTCATCATCGGTTTCATTTGTATGGCTTCCTTGATTTCCAATTATTTTTAAAGCCATCATTAATTTACAAATTTTCGGTTTTTTCTTTGAAAAATGCTCAATTCTACTATGCAAGTTAGTAAATTCACTGTACTTTCTTTTTACAGTTAATTTTTTTCTTGGTGCGTTCAAATCATCTAAAATTTGTTCAATTGCGGTTCGTATTTTATTAGCACAAGCATTGTTATCAATAAAGTAAAGTGAAAAAGCTTGATCAATTAAGTGAATAATATTTTTAGGAATTTCTTTAGAGATTTTAAACATTCGCAAATTTGGATAGAAGAACTTTGGTTGATATTGCTTTAATTCAATTTCTACATATTCACCATTTTCATTTTGATATCCAGTTCGAATATCAGATAATAAATGTCCATTTACCGAAATTAATTCATTGCAGTTCGAATTCGAACATTTTAGAATTCCACAAAAAACATTGTCTATTCCATAAGGGTAACCGTATGATAGCATTTCTTTTCCTCCTTCGGTTAATTCACTTATTTTTTGTTTACCTTTTAATGTACCATTAAAACATTTTGGACAAGGATATTTTTCAACTTTATCAAATGTTTTAGGTTTCCATAATTCTCGATTCATATACGGTCTGTTTAAAATGTCGTATAACATCATTTTTTACGAATTAAATATAGTTGAGTTTCGTGAAAAACCCACTATATCTACATTTCATAAATTACCTCAAACATACAACAACCACTTATCAATACATTACGGTTTCACGTAATCATATATAAATATTTTATCAATATATTTGTATTGAAAGGAATTAACAATAAGGATTATTCCGTTGTGAAATTATTACCTGTTTTGTATTATACCTCGTTCCGTACAACAGGCTTTACTTCACTACTTTTTATTTATATTGGTGTTCAGTGATTTCAATACATCTCATCCCCTTCGGGCAAGACGAAAGCTTAGTTATTAGCAACAGTATTTTTTAAACTATAATACCATCTAACATTTCTATTATTATTTTAGCATCAACGTAATAATTTTTTATATCATTAAACGTTACTGTTGGATTTCCTCCATGAGCGAATTGATTTCTTGCATTGTTAAGTGATTTAATAGAGTCTTGAATCCTCAATTTATTAACATTTGCTTTTAATTGTTTTTTGAATTCTTTATTCCAATCTTCGTCAAATTTTGATAAAGATTTATGTATATTTTGAATATTAGGATTTATTGAGCTTTCTCGAAATGAAATATCAATAAATTTTACTGCTTGTGTACTTTGATTGTGTGTGCAAAAATCTGAAATGATAGTTTTGAAGCACTGTTCTAATGTGCCACAAACTTTTATTATTGAGTATTTTGTTAAATAAGGAACGGCATTGTTAGTACTTCCAAGTGCTTGGATAATGAGTTCAATTCTTTCTAAATCAAATTCGCATTCTTCGATAAATGTAAGTGCTGATTGATTATTCATAATTAATACCAAATAGTATTTGACAAGCCAAATTTATTCTGCCATTGATATTTTCAAGATTTGTTGTTCTATTTGATGAATATTCTTTAAATTCTGGATTGTTTAATAAATCAATGTGTTTTTGTGCAAGATTTTGGATACTTGAAATGTCAATTTCTCTTTTAATAGCATAGTTTGTAGCTATAGAAACTGAATCAAAAATTGTTGGATGAAATCTATTTAAATATGAGTTTTCAACATTAATATTCTTGAAAGCATTAATTCCAATAAAATCATTAATTTGTGTTATTGTATTAATGAAATCACTTTCTAACATTTCTATTTTAGCTTTTCTATTATTATCTTTATTACCCATGAAATCGTTCAAGAATAACTTTAACGAAATTTGGCCTTCATTTTTGTTTTTTATTTCATCTTGAGCTAACGCAAAAAATCTTAAAATGAATTCTAAATCCGTCATTCGAGAATCTTCTTCAGTATTACCATAAAGAGTTCTCCATATTTCATTAGAATTTAATTTGAATAAAAGTTTATTAAGATTACCTTGATAAACACAGTTTCTGATTTCCTGTGATTTAAGGATTTTTCCACTTGTATTTATTCTTTCAAAAATTTGAAACAAACTTGAATCATTTTCTTTTGGATGTTTTTGCTCAAATATTATTGCATGTATTGTAGTTTGTCTTATTTTTTTTTGGTCTAATTCGGTTAATTCATTGAATGATTTACCTCTCCAACGGTGGTTTATTTTTTTATTATTTGTAAGTTTAAATACTTTATTGTCTTTTGAAAAAACTCCTTTTTTTACAAAGTCATAAACAGTCATAATTCTTTGATAACCATCGATTATCAATTTATTGTTATCAGAAGTATTGGCTAAAAAGATAGAAGGTATAGGTAGCCCTAAAAGTATTGATTCAATAAATCTACTTGCTTCAGGTTTTTCCCAAACATACTTTCTTTGCAACTCTGGTTTTAGTAATTCATCATCGTCATACATGTTTATTAATTCTCTAAATGACAAATCCGCTCCCCAAGAAGTTATATTGAATAAGTCATCATTTGAATATTCTGAATCCGTATCTTCATTTAAAAGCTCAACGTTTTCAAGTTCTTCATTATTATTTGTTTCTTCTGACATTTTTTGTTGTTAGTGTTGTTAATATTGTTGCTAACATTATTCTTCACAAAACTAGTATAGCATGTGTTTCGTAAAAAACCAGCTATATCTACATTTTATATAAATAACAAATATATAAATTAATCTAATTTATAACCATTGTTGTATATATATAGTTGAATAAAAAAAGCTTCAGATGAAGCCTTTTTATTTATTTAAATTAATTATTATAAAATTTATTAAAGTCTTCAAAAAAATCTGACAAGCTAATTTTTTCATACTTTAAAATTAAAGCTATAGTAGATAATGGAATATTGTACCCATCTCCTTTAGATATTTTACTAATTGTTGAAGATGTTACTCCGACAGCTTTTGCGTATTTATTTTGGCTATTATTATTGCTTATATTATTAAAATTGGATAAAAAGCGAATCGTGATATATTCGCATAATTTTTTACTGAGGTTACTTTTATAATCGTTTTTTTCCATTTTGTTTAAAAAAAAGTGTTCGCTATAGCGAATAGTTAAAAATTATTATTATATTTGTATAAGCGAATTGATAATTAGACTTTTAATAGTCATAATTAAACGATGTAATCTCGACTCAAAACGACCAATTTTCTATCGAGAGTATCGTGAAATCGCTCCATGTCTGAAAAGTTTTGTACTTTCGCATATGGCATGGGCGGTTCTCACATATGCTTTAGGTAGAAGCTTAAATTTATTTAAGTAGGGTTTGGTCGCCCTTGAGTCTAAAGTGTGAAGCCGCCTTGCTTTTTTCGCAAGTATTTCTTCATACCCGAGAAACATCGTTCCATAAAACCCATTACAAAATGAGAACGAAACAAATTCCATTCATCCGTAAAAAAAACCCAGACCAAGTCTGATCGTTTTTTCAATTCTTTTAAAGAACAATACTCCGTTTTTATAACATTTAACGGATCGTAAAGCAAAGGGCTATCCTTTCTTTACACGCTCTCTATCAGAGCCTCGGTAATGAGACTTTGACAGTAACTGTTATACTTTTTTTTCGCACATTAAAAGTAAACCCTTTATTGCCATTTTCCAAATTTATTGAGGCCTGCTACCTGTTTTAAGTTGTAAGTAATGAGTTTTGAGTAGTGATAGGATTGTATTATGCATTAAGTAGTAGGTACAGATTAGATGTGAGAATTTAGATTCAAGATTCGAGACGCGAAATTCGAGGTGCGGGATTTGAGAATTTATATGACAATGAATTTGAATATTGAAAAAGGATTAAGAAAATGTCATATGATTTGGAGGCGAGTGTCTAAAAGTTGAGGGGCATGATTAAGATTATTCATTTTTTTTCTTGATAAAAAAAACGAATCAAAAAAAATCAAGTCCGTGCTTATAAGTCGGTCAATAACGGCTATTCGCTAAATGCTTTAAATCATTCGCATGTGAAATGCGAACAGTAAATCATTTTTAACGCTCTTTACGCCGAATTGACGCTCGACTCTTCAGCAATGACGGTTTATAAATTCATTGTTAAAAAAGGATTTGAATATTGAAAAAGGATGAAGAAAATGGCATTAAAACTCTCACGTTAAGAAAATAGTTAAATAGAGCGTTAAAAAGGTTTTAGCCCGCAGGGTTTGTAAAACCTTTAGAGGAGTGAAAACATTTTTAGTAGAGAGGTTTACGGCCAAGTGTTTTTTGTTTCGTTTTTTGCGCTCAAAAAATGAAAAAGAAGAGATTCTTCGACAAGCTCAGAATGACAAAGTCCGTAATACTTAATAAAACCTATGTTTCTATTGTGGTTAAAGATAGAATTGATAAAAAAACGTAAAGCGTTAAGCGTATAACAAAAAACCCCTTTCCCAAAAACAAAGTTGGCGCGATGTACTGGAAAAGGAGTGGCTTTTAAAACTAATGTTGAATTAAAAAACTATGTAAAATTATGAAAAAATTTTACTTCAAACTCAGTAGGCAGTCATTTGCTGTATTACTCGGGTTGTTTTGTGCAACACCTTTGTTGGCACAAACAGGAAAAACCGTGACTGGAACGGTAAAAGAACTTCAAGTCCCGCTAGTGGGCGTAATGGTAAAAGAGGAAGGAACCGATAATTCCACTTTTACCGATGTAAATGGACAGTATTCGTTGACCTTACAACAGGATAATGCAAAGCTAATTTTTGAGCAATTGGATTTCCCTATCCGAGAAGAACAGGTATTGAATAGAAGCGTGATCAATGTACGTTTAACGAAAGAGGACGAAGGAATTCAACTAAAAGATGTTGTGATTAATGCAGGATATTATGCTGTAAAGGACAAAGAACGAACAGGATCTATTGCACGTGTTACTGCAAAAGAAATCGAGAATCAACCCGTGAATAATGTGCTTTCTGCCATACAAGGACGGATGGCTGGTGTGAGTATTGTACAAAATTCGGGGGTTGCAGGTGGTGGGTTTGATATCCAAATTAGAGGACGAAATAGTTTGAGGAGCTTTGCCTTAAAAAGTGGATATGAAGCTAACACTCCTTTGTATGTAGTGGATGGGGTTATTGTAACAGCTGCAGATGAATTTGTTTCGGGTTTATCAGGAGCTATTTTCCCTTATCAAGATGTAAATCCATTAAATTTTTTAAGTCCATCTGATATTGAAAGTATTGAAGTTTTAAAAGATGCGGATGCAACAGCTATTTATGGATCACGTGGTGCAAATGGGGTGATTTTGATTACCACTAAAAAAGGAAAAAATGCTAAAACGACACTTCAATATGCGACATCTTATACTATTGGTGAGGTGGCTAATCTTCCAAAGATGATGTCGACTTCTGAGTATCTCGAAATGCGTAAAAATGCTTTCGCTAATGATGGTCTTACAACTTATCCAGCAAACGCATACGATATTAATGGAGCGTGGGATCCTACAAAGAATACCGATTGGCAACGCTATTTTGTAGGTGGTCGATCAGCCCGAACATCAAATGAAGTTCGTTTATCAGGAGGGAGTGCACAAACACAATTTATGATAAGTGGTGGTCATCAAGAAGAAACCACTATTTTCCCTGGTGATTATCGGTATAAGAAAACGAAAATAGGGTTGAATCTTTCTCACGAAAGTATAGACAAACGATTAAAACTTCAATTGAGTACCTTTTATACATTGCAAAACAATTTTTTACCTCCGACAGATTTTATGCGGATCTATCAATCATTAGCACCGAATGCACCTGAGTTATATGTAGGGAATGGCACAATTAATTGGGCGAATAATACGTTTGTAAATCCCATGGCTGCTGCTACACAGAATTACAAAACCAATCAAACCGATTTTCTTAGTCAACTAAATATAAATTACAAAATTATAAAGGAGCTAGCCTTTCAGTTTAATGCTGGTTATACGTCTAATGATGCTAATGAGCGAATGATTTATCCTAAAACTTTATATAATCCTATTTACAATTACGGAAGCGAACGCTCTGCTTTATCTACCACATCTATTCAACAATTGAATTGGATGGTTGAGCCTCAATTGAATTATCAAAAGAAATGGGAAAGACATAAAATTGAAGCGTTGGTGGGGACAACTTTTCAACATACATCTGCTGATTATTTAATGCAAAATGGGTCTAATTTTACTTCAGACGAATTCATTGAGAATATGGGCGCGGCGACAACTGTTCAAATAACACGTGATGCTTCAACTACTTATCGTTATACAGCTATTTATGGACGTTTCAATTATCAATTCGCTAATCGTTATTACATCAATTTAACTGGACGTCGCGATGGTTCGAGTCGTTTTGGACCAAATAATCGTTTTGCCAACTTTGGTGCTGTAGGTGCGGCATGGATTTTCTCGAATGAAAAATTTTTAGAAGACTCTAATTGGTTGTCATTTGGGAAAATTAGAACTAGTTATGGTACAGCAGGTAGTGATCATATAGGCAATTATCAATTTTATGATACTTATACCACTACAACAGTTGTTTATAATGGAACGCAAGGAATAACGCCAAGTAGATTGTTTAATGCCAATTATGGTTGGGAAACCACACGTAAATTTGAAGTAGCGATGGAATTGGGATTTTTACAGGATCGAATTCAATTTACTTCAGCTTATTATCGCAACCGTTCAGGCAATCAACTAGTCGGTATTCCATTACCTGGTACAACAGGTTTTACTTCTGTACAAGCAAATTTGGATGCAGTTGTTCAGAATCAAGGAGTTGAATTGACGTTGAGTGCTAAGCCGATAAAACATAGTAATTTCCAATGGGAATCGTCTTTTAATTTTAGTGTTCCTCAAAATAAGTTAATCTCTTTTCCAAATTTAGAAGCTTCTACTTATGCTTCTACTTTAGTAATTGGTCAATCGATGGTCTTAAAAAAGATGTACCACTATTTAGGAGTTGATCCCGTTACAGGTGTTTATCAATTTGAAGATGTGAACAATGATGGGAAATTAGATGCAAACGACCGTACAGTTGTTAAAGAATTAGGTGTGAAATGGTATGGTGGATTTCAAAATACTTTCCATTACAAGAATTTTCAGTTGGATATTTTGATGCAAGTTTCATCTCAAACCCGTGAGAATTTAATTGCTAGAATAGGTAATTTGGGAACTATAGGAAATTATAGTACTGAATTTTTAGATTATTGGACACCTACAAATACCGATGCTCGCTACCAAAAACCAAGCAGTGGTGCTAGTAGCGTATTGAATACTGCTAATGCTAATTTCAGATTGAGTGATGCTAGTGTGATGGATTCTTACTACATCCGTCTTAAAAATATACAATTTAGTTATCAACTCCCTCGAAAAACCTTTAAACGTTTTCAAGGAGTGGTTTTTTTTCAAGGACAAAATTTATGGACTTCAACCAATTACAAAGGGTTAGATCCTGAATTTAATCTTTCAGGTTATACACCAGCTTTACGTACATGGTCATTTGGGTTTAAATTAACATATTAACAATGAAAAAAATTATTATCCTAATATTCGTATTATCGTATTCGAGTTGCGAAAAATTTATAGATCTCGATTTGCCACAAGATCAAATTACACAAGAGACAGTATTTAAAGATGGTAAATTGGCTAAGTCAGCTTTAGCAGGGCTTTATCAGTCTTTAAGAGAAGGCGGATTTTTATCTGGTGGATTATTTGGAGGCGGAGTTTATTTAGGGTGTTATACTGACGAATTGGTTTCTTATCAAACAGCTAACTCTACATTAGACCAATTTTATCAGTTAAATTTAAATCCAACTTCAAGCGCTGTCAAAAATTTATGGCAAACAACTTATAATCAGATTTACCAAGCCAATCGGATTATTGAAGGAGTCGAAAATTCGAATTCGATCGAGTTATCTACGAAGAATCAACTGAAAGGAGAAGCCTTGTTTATTCGTGGATTGTTGCATTTGTATTTGGTTCAAAGCTATGGTGAAATCCCTTATATTGCTACAAGTGACTATAACGTAACACAACATGTTTCTAAGAATACGATTGCAGAAATTTATCAAAAAATAGAAGAAGATGTATTACTAGCTCAGCAATTATTAGCCGTTAATACAACAGTAGGTAATCGATTTATACCATCAAAAGAAGCAACTCAGTTAGTCTTATCACGATTGTATTTGCTTCAAAAAAGATGGGATGATGTGATTAAGGTTACTGCTAATTTAGCTCAAAATGAATCATTTCAATTGAGAGAAGATATTAGTAAAGCCTATTTAAAAGATAATTTCTCTACTATTTGGCAATATGCTCCAGCATCAGCGACAGCAACCACATACGAGGCAAGTATTTATATTATGTTTTTTGCACCACCTTATATTGTGGCTTTGCAACCATCTTTTGTCAATACATTTCGTACAGGAGATCTTCGTTTTCAAAACTGGATAGGTACAATAGCTGATTTTACAGGAAAAAAATATTCCTATTCGTATAAATACAAACAATATTCGACAGCAAATGGTCAGAATGAATATTCGATTATTTTACGCAACGAAGAAACGATTCTTAATCGTGCAGAAGCTTATATTCAAAAAGGAGAACTGGCAAATGGAGTAGGGTATTTGAATCAAATTGTAACACGTGCTGGTTTGACAGCTGTTCCAATGGGATCGAAAGAACAATTGTTGGAGCGTGTATTAGAAGAGCGTCAACATGAATTATTTACTGAATATGGTGCACGCTTTTTTGATTTGAAAAGAATGAATCTATTGGATGCTAAAATGATTGGTTTAAAACCTAATTGGAAATCAACTTTTGTATTATTACCACTCCCTGAAAGCGAACTTTTATTGAATCCAAATTTAAAACCACAGAATGATGGTTACTAGAATAATTTTGCAAATTTTACTTCTTTTCTTTGTATTGCTTGGTCAATTAAGCCCTGTTATAGCTCAAACCATCAAAGAGTTTAGTGATTCTTACAAAGCATATCATAGGACTTCGTTGCATACTCAAAGTCCGAATTTGGATTGGGTAGTAGTACGACATGTATATGTAGAAGATAAACCGATGTATGAATTAATTTCACTAAAACATAGTACAACTAGAGTATTACCAGAAGCATCTTTATTTACATTTACATCTGATTCAGTTTTAGTGTATCAATTGCCTAACCAAGAGGTGGTGTTTGAAAATTTGTATACGCAAAAGAAAAAGAAATTTGAAGACATCGTAAATTTTATTCATTTTCCATCTAATCATATGGTTATATTAAAACCGAATGATCAGACAGAAATGATTATCATTAATGCAAATGGTTTGGTCAATCACCACTTAAAACATTTGAAGAGTAATAGAATCGATTTTACATCCCAGAAAATATATTTTAGAATTGATGCTGTGTGGAATGTTTTAGACCTAAAGCAGAATAGAATGAGTCAATTAATCAATTTTCCTGCTATAGATTGGTTGCATGAAAGTAATTCTGAATGGATAGGGTTGAAGAAGGAAAATGACAAATTGCGATTATTTCAACAAGAAAAAGATTCTCAAAAAATTAATGAATCAATTATTATTCCTCCAATTCAATTTCTATTTACGGAAGATTATGTTACAAATCTTGAGATAAGAGATAATCGTTATATTTTATTTAAGCTTGTTTTAGAAAATAATAAAAATGAATTAGCAGAAATAAGTTATACCAATCAATATAATCCTAAAGCTTTCTCATTTTTGCAATTAGGTATTTATGATGTGCAAGAAAAAAAATGGACATGGGAACCAGATAAAAATAAACCCTATCAAACGCAAAAATTTTTAACTAAAGGTGGTGATTTTATGTTGTACGATAACGCATTAAATGTTGTTGATACGTTAACGAATGTTAGATTACCGATGCGATTGGTGAAAGTCTATGGAAGACTACAAGAATCGATTGCAAATCAGTTCATACAAGATTATAATTATTATTATGATATAAATACAGATTATATTCTCTATTTTGAAGAAGGAAGATGGAAAAGTGAAAACTTGTCTACACACGAAATTAAAGAAGCTCCATTTGAATCTAATGTACAATTAAGTGACGGAAAATACAATGATTTAGCAGATTTACCGAAGGATAGAATTACACCTACTTTTCAAAAAGGTATTTTTATAGTGAAATCTGAATATGATTTGTACAGTTGGGATATCTTTAAAAACAAAGTACAGTTGTTAACCAATGGAGCTACTGATCATATAAATTATGAGCTGAAAGCACAACCTCTTTGGATTTTAGGGGAATCATTATGGGGGGGTATTTTTCATCGTCCTATAGATTTGAAAAAGCCACTTTTGGTAAGAGGAATTTCAATGAAAGATTATACCACTCGTTTGGGAGTCATCACAGGAAATAAATTGAAAATTATTGCGCAATCTGATTTTACAATCAAAGATTTTGAAGAAAATAAAAGAGTGGTGTATACTACATCAGGCTACAATGAGCCTTTAAAAATTTATGAAGTAAAAGGAAATAAATCCTATTTAAAGTATGCAAGCAAAGGCATGAAAACTGGGAGTCGTCCTTTACTAAAAAAGAAATTGCTTCATTACACAGTTGATGAGCAAGAATTAAATGCTTATTTATTTTATCCCATAGATTACGATTCTACTAAAGTTTACCCAATGGTAGTTAGGGTATATGAAAAACTTTCTTACGATTTTAGACAGGACGATATACCTCATTTAATGGATGGAATAGGTTTTAATTTTATGCACTATGTTCACAATGGTTATTTCGTTTTGATACCCGATTTGGCATATAAAGTAAATGATTCACAAAGAACAGCAATTAAAAGTATTGAAAACTTAATGAGTAATATAAAATCTATTCCGCAAATAGATAGCAAACATATCGGGCTTATTGGACAATCTTTTGGAGGGTATGAAGCAGCCTTGTTTATGGGGACAACTAATCTATTTGCAACAGCGACGATAGGGGTTCCTGTAATTGATATTCCTAGAAAATATTTGACACAGTATAAATTTGATAGAAGTTCTTATTCTGATTACGCGAGGGAAGAGCGCCAACAAACACGTATGAATAGTAGTTTATTTGATAATTGGCAAGGCTATTTGGAAGCTTCTCCTATTTACCATGTCAAGAAGGTGCAAAAACCAATTTTACTTTGGGGTGGTGATTTAGATAACAATGTATTACCAGAACAAGTACGTTCTTATTTTTATGGTTTGACACGAGTCCGTAAAAAAGCTGTCTACCTTAATTATCTTGATGAGGGACATAGTATATCGAAAAAAGTGAATCGTTTGGATTTGAATTATAAAATATGGCAATGGATGGAATACTTTCTAAAAGGAAATTCCGCTGCTGATTGGATACAACCAATGTTGGAAGAGTAGAGGGAGGAGATTAAGATTTTAGAATTGTACAATGTCATAAGTATTAAGATCGAAGCTAATTTATTTGATTAGCTCATTTTTTGATTTCTTCTCTTATTTTTAAAATTTAAGAAAAAAGATAGCTCCCAATTGGGAGCTATTTTTTTAAGGTTTATATAACGTAACATTACATGTATTCAGATCGCCAGTGTTTTTTAGACCAAAAACTTGTTGACTATCTTCATTATCATCTATTGTACAGATATCATTTGGAATATCAGAACATTCTCTAATGGGAACACATGTATTTAATGTTGTGTTGTAAATGTATCCCATTTTAGGAGCGCGTTTATTTTCTTTTTGCTTTACTTGATTTGTAGCAAAAGCTGCACCAGTCCCCATCATGATGATGACAGCTGGTAAAATGATTTGTTTGAAATTTGTTTTCATTTTGTATAATTTTAATGTGGTGCCTACGTTAACAGGTTTCGGCAATCCTGCCTCTATTCGTCAATAAAGGGTGTATGCATACGTTTATATTTTATTAGTAAATTATCTTGTAACACATAGAAGTATTTCGAAGTCAACCACATTTCTCTTATTTTTTCTTTTCCTTCTTCGGGTACTGTAAAACTATAGTGGTAACGATTAGCTCGATAATCGTAAACATCAATAATTCGGTTGTTTTTTCGAATGTCACGAGGGTCTAGTTTAGCTTGACTATTAGAATCGTTGAAGAGAAAACCTCCATAGGCGATTTGTCTATTATTTAGTTTGAGAGGAGGAGCATCTAGTTTGGTTGTACCATCTTTGAGATGGATAGTTGATAATTGAGCTGTCGAAATAGTATCAATTGTGTTTCCTCTGCCTTTATCTTGAAGCATAGAGTCTATTATACGGTATTCATTGCGATAGAAATAGGTATAAATAACATTTTTTATAATAGGATCATAAGCAAAAGTACCATCGGTATCAAAGACTCCATCCATTTGTTTTTCGAGTATTTTAGTATTAAATGAAATATGATGTGTAGTCGTATTTTGTAATCCCAGAATATTTTCTCCTGTTTGTGTACTTTGACCTCTAAAAATATAATTGGAGGAACTTGTTTTGACTATTCTTGAAAAATAGGCTTGATTTTCGAATTGTCTGTATGCTTTTTTAGAAGGAAGTTTACCTTCAAAAATTGCAGGAACATAGCCGTCAACTAAGCTGTAATCTGGATAATTAACTTGTATACGTGCATTTTGAAAAGGTAAATCCATTTGGTCTAATTGTATAGTGTCTATTTGTAATATATCGTTTTCAGGAAAAATTGTTCCTAATAATAGAGGAGCGGTTGTTACACCTAAGAAAATAGTATCTCCTTGATTACCAGTAAAATAAAAACCATTAGAAGGTAATGTTATGTTGGTTGGATGATCAATTGCATGTGGTTGAAATTTTCGAATAAAAGGATTGTTGATCCTCATTGTTTTTTCAGAAGAAATATGAAGAAAATAGAGTAATCCAATGCCTATAAAGATCTCAGTGAATAATAGTATACTAATTTTTAACTTCGAATAAGAGGTTTGAATAATAATGGCAATATATGCGAGTAAAACAAAAACAAGATTAAAAACTATGTGTTGTTCCCACGATAATTTTTCGAGAATCCCTCCACAAGAACATGGAATAAAATCGCTGTAATGTAAGATAATGTAAATGTAGGCAGTAAATGCGATCATTATAATGAAAGAGGCATGTAACGCAATTTGTCGTGTAGAACGAAAGCATAATAATAGCGTAATAATGAGCTCTACACTTATTACGGCATAACCAATCCATGTTGCATAAGCTGTAAGAATAGGTGATTGTCCCAATTGCGTTTGAAAAGTCTCAAAATCGATAAGCTTACTGACTGCAGCATAGACAAACAAAACAATAAATAGGTAGCAGATGAGTGTTTGTATAATAGGAGTTATTTTTTTCATTTTTTGTATTTATATCTTAATAATTCAACTCATTTTCAATAATTTATTGGCGATAAAATATTGATTCTTATAAAATTAGACTTTGTAAAAGAGATTCAATGCAAACAAGAGGTGTAAAAACATAAATGGAAGGTAGAATTTATAAATTCGTCTTTTTTGTAAAATAACTTACTAAATAATAGTGTTTTATGGTGTCTGTTTTTTTAATTTTTTTATATTTTTTATAAAAAACACACTTTTGTGAACGTCATTTTTATAAATTCGACCTTTTGACTTATTATTTTTAGGGTTTATTTTCTTTAAAAAAGAAGAATTTTTCCTTCAAGTTTGATAAAAGGAATCAAACTGTCATCTCGTTATTGTTGTAAGGTTCGTTTGCTGACTAGAAGCAATAGTGCAATAACAATTCCTATACTAATTATTATAGTATAAACTATAAATTCTGCATATACACTTAGTAATGGTGATTGTGCTAATTGAATTTGAAAATTCTCAAAATCTATTAGTTTACTCACAGCTGTATAAATAAACAATATGATAAATAGGTAGCAGATGAGTGTTTGTATAATAGGAGTTACTTTTCTCATGTTTCTGTGTTTTACAGTTAACGTTATACAAAGTTGAGAGAAGTTGTTTAGCAAGTCAATACCTATTTTAAGATAAAACAGACGATTTTTTGTTAATGCATCTTGTTTTTTTTAAATTAGATCTCATTTTTGAGGAGTTTTAGAATTGTTCTATATAAGGTAATCTTATTTTAACCAGATTATTTGAAAATCTTTTTCTCGATACAAACCTCTTTTAGAATTTCACTCGAAATGACAGTTTTATTGATAAAGCGTTTTATTTTTTTAGACAATTAATCGAGGAATTTCTTTTAAAGGGATTTGATGTTTAGCAAATACACGTTTTAATGTATTGTAAGTGGAGAAACCACTATTTATAGCAATGTATTTTAGAGGCGTATTGGTAAACATAATCAGTTCTAAGGCTTTCAACATTTTTATTTTTTTTTCGTATTCCGAAAAAGAGCAGTTGAAATAGTAGTTGAATCCTTTTTGAATTTCATAGTAAGTAAATTCCGTATCTGCTGCAAAAGCTTGAAGTGTTTGTTTTTTTTGCAGGCATTCTTTGTAAATTAACTTGAGTTTGTGAATGGGAATATGATAAAACTTTTTCCAATTACCTTTTAATTCTTGGCTTTTGACTTGTATCGAAACACAGTAATAAGCAAATTGATCTTGTTTGTGGCGGTGAACAAAACCAGCTAGATGGTGGTAGCCGACGGATAATGCAGAAATATCGATAAGTGAAGGAAAATATTGGTTTTGATTATAGTTGATTTGCGTGTTGTTTTTTAATAGTTCGCAAACTGCTTCTATGTCAACATTAAAATCTATGGATAAGGTTGGAGGGCGGGGGCATTCGCACACATCATTGAAGTAAAATATTAATTGCGGAATAAACAAAAGCTGTGATTGATAATCTTGTATCGCAAACAAATTGATCTTTTGAATAAAACCAAATGCATATTCTATCATTTGCATATATTGTTTGTTTAGAATATCTTGTTTTGCTTCGACTTGCGGTTCAATTTTCTTGATTACATCCCCATATCGATGAATAAAAAAGTTTAGGTACTTGATATATTCTTCATATACTTCAATTTTCATACGCTTAAAATTAAAATTGAAAATGGTTGTAGTAAAGATGTAATTTTCTAATATACAATAAATTATAACATAAACAAAATTCCCCCTAAAAAAAGGGGGAGTAATTGATTAAAGTACAGTTATTTGACCTAAATAAATAGAAGGTGAAGCTTCTTGTTTTATTGTAGATAGAAAGCTCATCCAAATATGGATATCTGTACCTTGAAACTTTGGAAGAAATTGTAGTACATAGGATTCTTCGGATCGTTTTACAGTTGTCTGAACAACAATTGATTGTGCTTTTGTACTACCATCTTCTGCATACAGAATGACTAAGGTGTCATTTTGATCTAAAAGTTCTGTTGCATTATTAGTCCATGTTATTGTAGCCGATAATGGATCGTCTGCTGTAACATTTACAGGTTGAGGTTCTAGTAAACTACCCTTTGTAAATTGAATAGCATCATATTCAATAGAAAAGGTTAAAGTATCCATATTACAAGGCATGGATTGTAATAAATTTGCCATGGCTTGATTATAAGGCGATTTTAAACCAGATCTTTTTCCGTAATAGGTTTTAGCCAATGTTTTGTACCCTTGTATAAATTGTACAGCAAAATTGAATCTGTCTTTTATAATTTGTTGTTTTGGTGTTGGTATACGGTTTGATTTTCGTGGACGCATACGAGATATTTCATGCCCTTCGATATTTGAAACAACAATTCGTCCTGTACGTCCTCGAGTACCCGACAAAAGAGAATCTGTAATTTTTCCCATTTTAATAGATTTTAAATTAAACTTTATTTGACTTGGTTCAGCAACAGTTCGAAATTATGATCAATGATTTGAAGATGTTGATTTATGGTTATCCATGAACGAAATTGGTTGATGATGAAGAGGATTGGCGAGGGTAGAAAGTAAATAGTAGATGTTAGATGTTTTAGAGTTGTATTATGTAAAATGTAAAAAGTAGTATGTTTTTTTTAGTTTAAGACTAAAGATGAGATAGAGGATTAGATGTTAGATATGAGTATTGAGATATTAGTATTGAGGGGTTGTAGAATGTAGTTTGTAAAAAGTATTAAGTATTAGAAATCCAATTGTCAAGCTGAATTACCCTTCGGTTTCGCTCAGGGTAATAGATTCGTCAGTCAGAGTGACGTTTGCAAAACGTTGTATCGAAGACTTAGACGATAAATATACAAAATCAAGGAGATAATTTCCTTCTTGAAAGGAGTTAGTGGAGCTTAGGTACATATGTTCATTTTTACCTTGACGCAAAAACGAACCAAAAACGTCAAGTCTGTGCTTACAAGTCGGTCAATAACGACTATTCGCTAAATGCTTTAAATCATTCGCATGTAAAATGCGAACAGTAAATCATTTTTAACGCTCTTTACGCCGAATTGACGCTCGACTTTTCAGCAATGACGGTTTTGGAATTCGTTGTTAAAAATGAATTTGAATATTAAAAAAAGAGTTAAAAATCCGACGATTTAGAATCGAAATGCAATTCAACTCTAAATTATTGGAATAAAAAAGTTGGAGTGTCTGAG
>NZ_DKSU01000005.1:25529-25734 GCF_002472945.1 Empedobacter sp. UBA7248
AGCCATATCATGGCTCCTCCTCTTAATCTCAAATGTTGTTAAAAAAGGATTTGAGTATAGAAAAAGGATGTAGAAACCGGCATTAAAACTCTCACGTTAAGAAAATGTTTGAGTGTAGCGTTAAAAAGTTTTTAGCCCGTAGGGCATATGAATACCAATAATTAAAATAGATGTTCAATGAATAAAAAAAGTTGGAGTGTCTGAG